>NZ_JBSGHL010000009.1:0-182261 GCF_053604375.1 Streptomyces sp. NPDC004031
TATCCATATCCATCCATCCTCGCCGGTCAGGCACCGCTCCCCCGCCTGGTCCGGGCGGGGGATCATGAGCATTGCATCACACCGTTTCGGGTACGGCGGTGCGACGCCGGTCCGGGCTACTCGCCCGCGACCTCCTCGATCACGGCCTGCGCGACCGCCTGCATCGACATCCGGCGGTCCATCGACGTCTTCTGGATCCAGCGGAAGGCGGCCGGCTCGGTCAGGCCGTACTTCGTCTGCAGCACGCTCTTCGCGCGGTCCACCAGCTTGCGCGTCTCCAGCCGCTGCGCGAGGTCGGCGACCTCCGCCTCCAGCGCCCGCAGCTCCTGGAAGCGGCTGACCGCCATCTCGATCGCCGGCACCAGGTCGCTCTTGCTGAACGGCTTGACCAGGTAGGCCATCGCGCCCGCGTCCCGCGCCCGCTCCACCAGCTCGCGCTGCGAGAAGGCGGTGAGCATCAGCACCGGCGCGAGCTTCTCGCCCGCGATGCGCTCCGCGGCCGAGATCCCGTCCAGGACCGGCATCTTCACGTCCAGGATCACCAGATCCGGACGGTGCTCCTCGGCGAGTTTGACCGCCGCCTCCCCGTCGCCCGCCTCGCCGACGACCGCGTAGCCCTCCTCCTCCAGCATCTCCTTGAGATCCAGCCGGATCAGCGCCTCGTCCTCCGCGATCACCACACGGGTGGTCTGCGGAGGGACGTGCGACGTCGCCGCGGGCTGCTCGGACGGCTGGTCGGCGGGGGAATCGGTCTGCTCGCCGGACTGCGCGGCGGACTCGTCGGGGGCGCTCACGGTGCTCCTCGGTTCAGGCGGGGTGCTGCTACTAGAGCCTACCCAGCTCCGCTAAGGTAGGACCACGCAGGACCGTCGAGGGCCCTGCGTTTCGCAAGGAGCCCCGGTAGCCCAGCGGTAGAGGCAGTGCTCTCAAACAGCATCCAGCGTGGGTTCGAATCCCACCCGGGGTACCCCGGGCCCGCCGCGGACAACCGCGCGGGCCCTTGCCGCAACAGGCCTCAGACCCCCGTCACGGGGGTGGGCGCGGCCATGGTCAGGCCGTCGCCGCCGGAGCGGCCGGGCGCAGCATGCAGGTCAGCCGGGCGGTGCAGACGCGCTTGCCGGAGTCGTCGTCGGTGATCACGATCTCGTAGGTGGCCGAGGAACGCCCCCGGTGCACCGGCGTCGCGGTGCCGGTGACCTGGCCCTGGCGCATGCCGCGGTGGTGCGTCGCGTTGAGGTCCACGCCCACCGCGATCTTGCTGGGGCCGCCGTGCAGCATCGCGCCGACCGAGCCCAGGGTCTCGGCGAGCACCGCCGAGGCACCGCCGTGCAGCAGCCCGTACGGCTGGGTGTTGCCCTCCACCGGCATTGTGCCGACCACCTGGTCCGGCGACGCCTCCAGGATGCGGATGTTCATCCGCTCGCCCAGGTGACCGGCCGAGAAGAGCGCCTGCAGGTCGATGCCGAGCCCGGCGTACTGCTCCAGGATCTCCTGCGGGAAACGGGTGACGGTCTGCTCGCCCATGCGCTCGGCTCCGATCGGCCTCTACGTCGCTGCCGCGGTGGGGTGTACCGGACAGCCTTGTCCCTCGCTTTCTACCGCACGGGCACGGTCACGAGCGCGTCGGGTCGGCCGCCGGACCTGCCGCGGGACCGGGCGCCGGTTCCGCCGGCGCGCCCGCGCGGGCCCGCTCCAGCCGGACGACGACCGACTTGGCCGCGGGCGTGTTGCTGGTCTCGGCCGTGTGGTCGAGCGGTATCAGCACGTTGGTTTCGGGGTAGTACGCGGCGGCGCAGCCGCGCGGGGTGGGGTAGTGGACGACCCGGAAGCCCTCCGCACGCCGCTCGGAGCCGTCCTTCCACTCGCTGACCAGGTCGGCGTACTCCCCGTCGGCCAGCCCGGCGGCCGCCGCGTCGTCGGCGTGCACCAGCACCACCCGGCGGCCCCCCTTGATGCCGCGGTAGCGGTCATCGAGGCCGTAGATCGTGGTGTTGTACTGGTCGTGCGAGCGCAGCGTCTGGAGCAGCAGCCGCCCCTCGGGCACGGTGGGGTACTCCAGCGGCGCGGCCGTGAAGTTGGCCTTGCCGGTGGCGGTGGGGAAGGTGCGCGAGTCGCGCGGGCCGTGCGGCAGCGTGAAGCCGCCGGGGCGGCGCACCCTGGCGTTGAAGTCGTCGAAGCCGGGTATGACGCGGGCGATACGGTCGCGGATCAGGTCGTAGTCGTGCTCGAACTCCGCCCACGGCACCGTGCTGCGGTCGCCGAGGACCGCGCGGGCCAGCCGGGAGACGATCGCCGGCTCCGACAGCAGCTGCGGCGAGGCGGGCGGCAGCCCGCCGCGCGAGGCGTGCACCATGCCCATCGAGTCCTCGACGCTCACGAACTGCGGCCCGGCCGCCTGCACGTCCTTCTCGGTACGGCCCAGCGTCGGCAGGATCAGCGCGCGGGCGCCGGTCACCGCGTGCGAGCGGTTGAGCTTCGTCGAGACGTGCACCGTCAGCCGGGCGCGGCGCATCGCCGCCTCCGTGACCTCGGTGTCGGGGGAGGCCGCGACGAAGTTGCCGCCCATCGCGAAGAAGACCTTCGCCTCACCGTCGCGCAGCGCGCGGATCGCCCGCACCACGTCCAGGCCGTGCTCGCGCGGCGGGGCGAAGCCGAACTCCCGCTCCAGGGCGTCCAGGAAGGCCGCGGTGGGCCGCTCGAAGATGCCCATCGTGCGGTCGCCCTGCACGTTGCTGTGCCCGCGCACCGGGCACACCCCCGCGCCCGGCCGGCCCACGTTGCCGCGCAGCAGCAGGAAGTTGACGACCTCGCGGATCGTCGGCACCGCGTGCTTGTGCTGGGTCAGGCCCATCGCCCAGCACACCACGACGCTTTTCGCGTCCAGCACCATCGCGTGCAGCTGCTCGATCGCGGCCCGCTCCAGGCCGGTCGCGCGCTCCACCTCCGCCCAGTCGGCGGCGCGGGCCGCGGCCTCGTAGGCGGCGAAGCCGTGGGTGTGCTCGGCGATGAAGTCGCGGTCCAGCGCGTCCGCCTCGATCAGCAGCCGCCCCAGCGCCCGGAAGAGCGCCTGGTCGCCGCCCAGCCGCACGGGCAGGAAGAGGTCGGTGAGCTGCGTGCCGGGCCCGGCGAGACCGCCCGCCGTCTGCGGGTTGCGGAAACGTTCCATGCCCGCCTCGGGCAGCGGGTTGACGGTGACGATCTTCGCGCCGCCGCGCTTGGCCTTCTCCAGGGCCGACAGCATGCGCGGGTGGTTCGTGCCCGGGTTCTGGCCCGCCACGACGATCAGCTCGGCGCGGTACAGGTCGTCCAGCAGCACGCTGCCCTTGCCGACGCCGAGCGTCTCGGTCAGTGCCGAGCCGGACGACTCGTGGCACATGTTGGAGCAGTCCGGCAGGTTGTTGGTGCCGAACTCGCGGGCGAAGAGCTGGAAGAGGAAAGCGGCCTCGTTGCTGGTGCGGCCCGAGGTGTAGAAGACGGCCTCGTCGGGCGAGCCGAGCGCGTCCAGTTCCCCGGCGATCAGCTCGAAGGCCCGCTCCCACGGCACCGCCTCGTAGCGCTCGGCGCCCTCGGCCAGGTACATCGGCTGGGTGATCCGGCCCTGCTGCCCGAGCCAGTAGCCGCTGCGCCGGGCGAGGTCGGCGACCGGGTGCGCGGCGAAGAAGTCGGGCGTGACGCGGCGCAGCGTCGCCTCCTCGGCGACGGCCTTGGCGCCGTTCTCGCAGAACTCGAAGGTGTGCCGGTGGTCGGGCTCCGGCCACGCGCACCCCGGGCAGTCGAAACCGCCCTTCTGGTTGACCTTGAGCAGCGTGAGCGCCGTCCGCCGGGCACCCATCTGGGCCCCGGCCGCCTTCATCGTGTGCCCGACCGCCGGCAGCCCGGCGGCGGCCTTCTTCGGCGCACCGACGTGCGGCGCGTCCTGGACGGGATCACCCTCGGGAGCCTTCTTCGCCATGCCCCCGATCCTCCCACCGTTCCCCGCGGGACGCGCCAGGGGTGCGACGGGCCGACCGCGTGCCGGGATCCGCCGGAATCCGGGATTGTCGGTGGTCCGTGGGAGGATCGCTCACGTGGCAACGAAAGCATCGAAGACGACGACCGACCGCCCCCGCCTGATGCTGCTGGACGGGCATTCGCTGGCGTACCGGGCGTTCTACGCGTTGCCCGTGGAGAACTTCAGCACCGCCACGGGCCAGCCGACGAACGCGATCTACGGCTTCACGTCCATGCTGTCGAACACGTTGCGTGACGAGCAGCCGACGCATCTGGCGGTCGCCTTCGACGTCTCCCGCAAGACCTGGCGCTTCGACGAGTACCCGGAGTACAAGGCGACGCGCACCAAGACGCCCGACGAGTTCCGCAGCCAGGTGGAGCTGATCGGCGAGCTGCTGGACGCGATGGGGGTGCGGCGCTTCGCCGTCGAGGGCTTCGAGGCGGACGATGTCATCGCCACCCTCGCCACCCAGGCCGAGGAACTCGGCTACGAGGTGCTGATCGTCACCGGCGACCGGGATTCCTTCCAGCTGGTCAGCGACCACGTCACCGTGCTCTACCCGACCAAGGGCGTGTCCGAGCTGACGCGCTACACCCCGGAGAAGGTCGAGGAGAAGTACGGCCTCACCCCGCGCCAGTACCCGGACTTCGCGGCACTGCGCGGCGACCCGTCCGACAACCTGCCCGGCATCCCCGGCGTGGGGCCGAAGACGGCGACGAAGTGGATCAGCGAGTTCGGCTCGTTCGACGCGCTGGTCGAGCGGGTGGACGAGGTCAAGGGCAAGGCCGGGGAGGCGCTGCGCGCGCACCTGGACGCGGTCAAGCTCAACCGGCGGCTGACGGAGATGGTCAAGGACGTCGCGCTGCCCGTCGGCCCCGAGGGCCTGGAGCGCGTGCCGTACGACCGTCCCGCGGTCACCGGCGTGCTCGACGTGCTGGAGTTCCGCCACGCCAACTTCCGCGACCGGCTCTTCGCCGCCGACCCCGGCGAGGTCGAGGAGGAGGCGGAGGTCGCCGAGGGCGTCGCCGTCGAGGGCACGGTGCTGGCCGCGGGGGACCTGCCGGACTGGCTCACCGGGCACAGCGGGGTGCCGGTCGGCCTCGCCAGTGTCGACACCTGGGCGCTGGGCGCCGGCAGCGTCACCCAGATCGCGCTCGCCACCGCTGAGGACGCGGCCTGGTTCGACCCCGCGCAGCTCGACGAGACCGACGAGCGGGCCTTCGCCGGCTGGCTCGCCGACCCCACCCGCCCCAAGGTGCTGCACAACGCCAAGAACACCGCCCGCGTCTTCGCCGAGCACGGCTGGACGGTCGAGGGGGTGTCGATGGACACCGCGCTCGCCGCCTACCTGATCAAGCCCGGCCGCCGCTCCTTCGCGCTCGACGTCCTGTCGGTGGAGTACCTGGGCCGTGAACTGGCCCCGGTCGACACCGGCAGCGGCCAGCTCGCCTTCGGCGAGGAGAGCGACGAGGAGGGCGCGGCCGCCGCGGGCGCCCTCATGGTGCAGGCCCGCACGGTGCTCGACCTCGGCGAGGTCTTCGGCGCCCGGCTGCCCGAGGTCGGCGCCGCCGAGCTGCTGCACGACCTGGAACTGCCGACGTCCGCGCTGCTGGCGAAGATGGAACGGGCCGGCATCGCCGCCGACCGCGCCCATCTGGAGGGCCTGGAGGAGCAGTTCGCCGCCGCCGTTCAGCACGCGGTGGGCGAGGCGCACACCTCGGTCGGCCACGAGTTCAACCTCGGCTCGCCCAAGCAGCTCCAGGAGGTGCTGTTCGGCGAGCTGGGCCTGCCCAAGACCAAGAAGACCAAGACCGGCTACACCACGGACGCCGACGCGCTCGCCTGGCTCGCCGCGCAGACCGAGCACGAACTGCCGGTCATCATGCTGCGGCACCGCGAGCAGGCCAAGCTGCGCGTCACCGTCGAAGGCCTGGTCAAGACGGTCGCCCCGGACGGGCGGATCCACACCACCTTCAGCCAGACCGTCGCCGCCACCGGCCGCCTGTCGTCCACCGACCCCAACCTGCAGAACGTGCCGGTCCGCACCGACGAGGGCCGCGCCATCCGCCGCGGCTTCGTCGTCGGCGAGGGCTACGAGTCGCTGCTGACGGCCGACTACAGCCAGATCGAGCTGCGCGTCATGGCCCACCTGTCCGAGGACGAGGGCCTCATCGCCGCCTTCACCTCCGGCGAGGACCTGCACACCACCGTCGGCTCCCAGGTCTTCGGCGTGACGCGGGACGCGGTGGATGCGGAGATGCGCCGCAAGATCAAGGCCATGTCCTACGGCCTGGCGTACGGCCTGTCCGCCTTCGGCCTGTCGCAGCAGCTCGGCATCGAGGCCGCCGAGGCGCGCGCCCTGATGGAGACGTACTTCGAGCGCTTCGGCGGGGTGCGCGACTACCTGCACCGTGTCGTCGAGGAGGCCCGCGTCACCGGCTACACCGAGACACTGCTCGGCCGCCGCCGCTACCTGCCCGACCTCAACAGCGACAACCGGCAGCGCCGCGAGATGGCCGAGCGCATGGCGCTCAACGCGCCGATCCAGGGCTCGGCCGCGGACATCGTCAAGCTCGCCATGCTGCGGGTCGACGAGGCGCTCACCAAGGAGCAGCTGGCCTCCCGCATGCTGCTCCAGGTGCACGACGAGATCGTGCTCGAAGTCGCCCCCGGCGAGCGGGCCGCCGTCGAGGAGCTGGTGCGCCGCGAGATGGCCGGGGCGTACCCGCTGCGCGCCCCGCTGGACGTGTCGGTGGGCGTCGGACCGGACTGGGAGTCTGCCGCCCACTGAGCCGCGCGCGGCGGGGCGGCGCACTCCGGCGCGCGCCCCGCCGCCCCGGCAACCACCAGATGGACGGGGGGAGAACGGCGGGCGGTGACAAGCCGACCGTGCCCGTTTGCGCACATTTTGAGTACGTCCGCACGGTGGTCACGTGCCGCAAGTTGCCGTAGGGTCGGCGGAGTTGTGGCGCCGGAGACGGCGCACTCCGCACCTGGGAGGGGAAGCACCCTATGGCAGCGCGGCGTTACGGCCGAAGGCTACGCAGGGGAGCGGCAGGCACGGCGGTCGCCGCCGCGGCGATGGCAGCGCTCAGCGCGTCACAGGCACCCGGGTTCCTCCCGGTCGCCCACGCCGCACCCGCGCACACCGAGCAGCAGACGACCGTGGCCCCGCCACCCGGGCCGGCCATCGACGGTGACACGCCCTACATCACCGACATGCCGCCGCTCAACACCCCCACCGGACCGCCGCTGGTCTCCCCGACACCGGGAGCCCCCGGCGGTCCTTCGGTGAACATCCCCACCGACGGCTCCGGCCTGCCCGCGACCGTACTCGCCGCCTATCAGCGCGCCGAGGCGTCCGTCGCCGAGAGCGACCCCGGCTGCCACCTGCCCTGGGAACTCCTCGCCGCGATCGGCCAGGTCGAGTCCAACCAGGCCCGGCACGGCGCGGTCGACGCCAACGGCACCACCTACAAGCCGATCCTCGGGCCCGTCCTCGACGGCAACGGCTTCGCGAACATCAGCGACACGGACGGCGGGCGCTACGACGGGGACCCGGTCCACGACCGGGCCGTCGGGCCCATGCAGTTCATCCCCTCGACGTGGGAGCACTGGGGAGCCGACGGCAACGGCGACGGCAGGGACGACCCCAACAACATCTACGACGCCGCCCTCGCCGCCGCGCACTACCTGTGCGCCGACGGGCGCGACCTCGCCGTCCCGGCCCAGATGGACCGGGCCATCCTCGGCTACAACCACTCGCAGGCCTACCTCGCGCTGGTCCGCGCCTGGTACGACCACTTCACGCAGGGCGGGGCCGTCTCCGTCCCCGACAGCCCCGGCACGCCCGCCGCCCCGGCCAAGCCGGGCACGCCGAGCAGTCCGCCCACCACCACGCCGCCGCCCGCGGCGGGCGGCGGCGGCGAGTCCACGACCCCGGTCGAGCCCGGGGGCGGCACGACGACCCCGCCGCCCACCGACGGCGGGACGACCACCCCGCCGCCGACCACCCCGCCCACGGACGGCGGCACCACCACGCCGCCGCCCACGGACGGGTCGGGCGACCCGACGACCCCGCCCACGGATCCGACGGACCCGGGGGACCCGACCACGCCGCCGGTGTGCGAGTCGCCGACCCCGACGGATTCGGCGACGCCGACGCCGACCCCCACGGACTCCGGCACGCCCACGGAGGACCCGTGCGCGACGGCCACACCGACGCCGGAGGAGACCCCGTCCGGGGAGGCTTCCCCGTCGGCTTCGCAGCCGGCGACCGCTGCGGTGAGCGTGCGCTCGTAAGGGGGCTTGCCCCGGGGTGCCGCTTGCGGTGGCTCCCGCGACCTTCCCCCGGCGGGGGCTGGTCGCGCAGTTCCCCGCGCCCCTGGTTTCTTGCCCCGCCTGGCATCAGCGAGCCCCTGACAGGCGCTTCCCCTGCGGGGGCCGGCCTTGCGGGGGAGGGTGAGCGTTTTTAGGGGCGCGGGGAACTGCGCGCTCAGCCCCCGCCGGGGGAAAGGCGCCGTGTCACGCCAAGTGGCAGTCACCTGGGCCGTGCTCAGCCCCCGCCGGGGAAACCCCGGCCTCCGTGGATGCTCAGGTGCGGGGGTTGAGGCGGCGCGTAGGGGCCGTGGTGGAGGGGTCCTCCGGCCACGGATGGCGCGGGTACCGGCCGCGGAGTTCCGCGCGGACCGCGGGGTAGCCGGTGCGCCAGAAGGAGGCGAGGTCGGCGGTCACCGCGACGGGGCGCCCCGCGGGGGAGAGCAGGTGGACGAGGACGGGGACGCCCGCGATACGCGGGGTGTCCGCGAGGCCGAACATCTCCTGGAGCTTGACCGCGAGAACGGGCTGCTCGCCCGTGTAGTCGACGCGGACGCGTGAGCCGCTCGGCACCTCCAGCCGTTCGGGCGCCAGCCCGGCGAAGCGCGCCGCCTCGCCCGACGCCCAGGGCAGCAGCCGCGGGAGTGCGTGCCCCGCGTCCGTACGCTCCAGGTCTGCGCGGCGGCGGGCGGTGGCCAGCTCCGGGCCGAGCCACTCCGGGGCGCGCTCCAGCAGTGCTTCCTCGGTGACGTCCGGCCACGGCTCGCCCAGCACGTGGTGCACGAACGCCATCCGCTGCCGCAGCTCGCGGGCCTCCCGGGACCAGCGCAGCAGCCCCGTGCCCTCGGCGGCGAGCCCGTCGAGGAGGGCGGCGCGTACGGCGGCGGGGTCGGGGGAGCGCAGCGGGGCCGACTCCAGCTCCACCGCGCCGAGCCGTTCCACCTGCCGGGCCACCACGTCGCCCTGCGCCCAGCGCACCTCCTCGTACGCCTCCAGGGCCCACCCGGCGGCGGTCCGCGCGGTCGTCCCGTCGGTCACTGCGGCGAGCCGCACCCGGGCCGCCGCCCGGCCCGCGGCACGGTCGGCGACCGCGACGGCCACCCATTCGGCGCCGCCGAGCGCGTCCCCGACGTCGGCGGCGGTGCCGGACACCATCAGGTAGCCGCCGGTCGAACGCCGCCGTGCCAGCCGCTCGGGGAAGGCCAGGGCGACGACGAGCCCGGCGGCGTCGTCGTCACTGAGCGCCGATGGCCGCCCGCCGCCCGTGGTGCGGGCCGGGCCCTTCGCCCCGGGCTCGGCCTCCGTGCGCAGAGCCGCCTCCAGGCGGCGGGTCTCCGCGCGCCAGCGCGGGGCGTAGGGGTCGGTCGCGCGGCGGGCGGTGTGCCAGGCGGCGGTCAGGTCGGGGCCGTACGCGGCGGGGACCTCCTCGGAGAGCAGCGCGGTGAGTTCGGCGGCGCGGGTGGCGCCCACCTCGGGGGCGGCGTCGAGGAGCGCGCGGCCCAGCCGGGGGTGCAGGCCGAGGCGGGTGAGGCGGCGGCCGCGCGGGGTGGCGCGGCCCGTACCGTCCACGGCGTCCAGCGTGCGCAGCGTGGCGCGGGCGGCGGCGAGCGCGCCGGGCGGCGGCGGGTCCAGCAGGGCCAGGCCCGTCGCATCGGGCTCGCCCCAGCACGCGGCCTGGAGGGCGAAGCCGGTGAGGTCGGCGAGGGCGATCTCGGGTTCGGGCTGCCGGGCCAGCCGGTCGTGCTCGGCCTGCGACCAGCAGCGGAAGACCGTGCCGGGGGCTTCCCGCCCGGCCCGCCCGGCGCGCTGCTCGGCGGCGGCCCGTGACACCCGCACGGTGGTGAGCGCGCCCAGCCCCCGCGCGTGGTCGGTGCGCGGTTCGCGCGCGAGGCCGCTGTCGACGACCGCCCGTACGCCCGGCACGGTCAGGCTGGACTCGGCCACCGACGTGGCGAGCAGCACCCGGCGCCGTTCGCCGGGTGCGAGGGCGGCCTCCTGCACGGCGGCCGGGGCCCGCCCGTGCAGCTGGAGCACGTCGACGCCGAGCCCGCCGAGCATTCCGGCGACCCGGGCGATCTCCCCGGCGCCGGGGAGGAAGCACAGCACGTCGCCCTCGGTGCCGGAGAGCGCGGTACGGACGACGGCGGCGACGTGCGCGAGCAGCGCGGGGTCCACGCTCATGCCGTGCGGGGGCCGTACGGGACGCGGCGGCGGTGTCCACCGCACGGCGACCGGGTGCAGCACGCCCGCGGCCTCGACCACGGGCGCCCCGCCGAGCAGCGCGGACCACGCCGCCGTGTCGGTCGTCGCGGAGGCGGCGACGAGCCGCAGCTCGGGGCGCAGCGCGGCGCGCACGTCGAGCAGGAAGGCCATCGCGGTGTCGGCGTCCAGGTGCCGTTCGTGGCATTCGTCGAGGACGACGGTGCCGACACCGGCCAGCTCGGGGTCGCGCTGGAGGCGCTGGAGGAGGACGCCGGTGGTGACGACCTCGACCGCGGTGGTGGCGGAGACCTTCCGGTCGCCGCGCACGGTGTAGCCGACCGTGCCGCCGACGCGCTCGCCCAGCAGCCACGCCATCCGCAGCGCGGCCGCCCGCGCGGCCATCCGGCGCGGCTCGGCGACGACGACCCGGCCGCCGCCCGCCGCGGCCAGCTCCAGCGGCACCAGCGTCGTCTTCCCCGTGCCGGGCGGCGCGGCGAGTACCGCGCAGCCTTCCCGCGCGAGTGCGTCCAGCAGTTCGGGCACGACCGCGGCGACCGGCAGCCCCCGCCCCTCGTCCCGTACCGCGAAGCCCCCGCGGGCGGTGCCCGGACTCATCCGCGGCCCCCGCCGCCGGCGACCGTCACCGTCACGCCCGGGGCAGCGCGGCCCGTGAGGTCGCCCGTACGCCCGCGCGGCGCCCCGCTCATTCCGCCACGCACACGAAGATCGCCGTGCCCGGCAGCAGGCGGCCGCGCAGCGGGGACCAGCCGCCCCACTCCTGGGTGTTCCAGTCGGGCCACTCCGGTTCCACCAGGTCGAGCAGGCGCAGGCCGGAGGAGGTGAGGGCGCGGATGTGGTCGCCGAGGGTGCGGTGGTGCTCGACGTAGACGGCCAGGCCCCGGTCGTCCTGCTCGACGTAGGGGACGCGGTCGAAGTAGGAGCCGGAGACCGTCAGGCCCTCCTCGTCCGGTTCGTCGGGGAAGGCCCAGCGCACGGGGTGGGTGACGGAGAAGACCCAGCGGGCCCCGGGGCGCAGCACCCGGCGGACCTCGCGGTGGACCCGCGCGACGTCGGCGACGAAGGGCAGCGCCCCGTACGCCGAGCAGGCCAGGTCGAAGGAGTCGTCGGCGAAGGGCAGGAAACCGGCGTCGGCCTCGACGAGGGGGACGGCGGCGGCCGCGGGGGCGTCCTCGGCGAGGCGCCGGGCGTGCTGGAGCTGGCGGTGCGAGAGGTCGAGGGCGACCGGCCGGGCGCCCCGCGCGGCGAGCCAGCGCGAGCACTGCGCGGCCCCGGCGCCGATCTCCAGCACCGCCTTGCCGCGCAGCTCCGCCGCCGGGCCGAGGAGGGCGGCGGACGCCTCGTCGAGCCCCTCGGGGCCCCAGACGAAGCGGTCGTCGCCGAGGAAGTCGCCGTGCTCGCGCTGGTAGTCGTCGGCGTTGCGGTCCCACCAGCCCCGGTTGGCCCGGCTGCTCTCCGTGGTCCCCGCGCTGCGCCGGGTCGCTTCGGGTTCGGGTCCTTGGATCATGGCGGCAGTCGTCGTACTCTCTGAAAAGACCTGCGGACGGGGGGCTTACGGCGGTTTGGTTCGTTACGCGCCCGGTGGGCTCTTCGTGCATTGACCCTGCCCGGCTGCCCCCGTATGCTACAAGTTGCGCTGGTAGCCTGCGCGCCTCAGACGGAGCAGGCCACGCTCGACACCGCCGCAGTCTCACGGCCCCCTTTGGGCGAGCCGGAGGCACGGTGGGACCGAAAAAGGCTTCGGCGTAGCAGTACCTACGACTTACTGTCCGTACCGGAGTCCTTTCCCTAATGACGAGCAGCACCGAGGCCCCTCGTACCACCCCGCAGGTGGCGGTCAACGACATCGGCAACGAGGAAGCCTTCCTCGCGGCGATCGACGAGACGATCAAGTACTTCAATGACGGCGACATCGTCGACGGCGTCATCGTGAAGGTCGACCGGGACGAGGTCCTGCTCGACATCGGTTACAAGACCGAAGGTGTCATCCCCTCCCGCGAGCTGTCCATCAAGCACGACGTCGACCCCAACGAGGTCGTCGCCGTGGGCGATGAGATCGAGGCCCTGGTCCTCCAGAAGGAGGACAAGGAAGGCCGCCTGATCCTCTCGAAGAAGCGCGCCCAGTACGAGCGCGCCTGGGGCACCATCGAGAAGATCAAGGAAGAGGACGGCATCGTCACCGGTACCGTCATCGAGGTCGTCAAGGGTGGTCTCATCCTCGACATCGGCCTGCGCGGCTTCCTCCCCGCCTCCCTGGTCGAGATGCGCCGTGTGCGCGACCTCCAGCCCTACGTGGGCAAGGAGCTCGAGGCCAAGATCATCGAGCTGGACAAGAACCGCAACAACGTGGTCCTGTCCCGCCGTGCCTGGCTGGAGCAGACCCAGAGCGAGGTCCGCCAGACCTTCCTCACCACCCTGCAGAAGGGCCAGGTGCGCTCCGGCGTCGTCTCCTCCATCGTCAACTTCGGTGCGTTCGTGGACCTCGGCGGTGTCGACGGTCTGGTGCACGTCTCGGAGCTGTCCTGGAAGCACATCGACCACCCCTCCGAGGTCGTCGAGGTCGGCCAGGAGGTCACGGTCGAGGTCCTGGACGTCGACATGGACCGCGAGCGTGTTTCCCTGTCGCTGAAGGCGACGCAGGAAGACCCGTGGCAGCAGTTCGCCCGTACGCACCAGATCGGGCAGGTCGTGCCCGGCAAGGTCACCAAGCTCGTCCCGTTCGGTGCGTTCGTCCGGGTGGACGAGGGCATCGAGGGCCTGGTCCACATCTCCGAGCTGGCCGAGCGCCACGTGGAGATCCCGGAGCAGGTCGTCCAGGTCAACGACGAGATCTTCGTCAAGGTCATCGACATCGACCTGGAGCGCCGCCGCATCTCGCTGTCCCTCAAGCAGGCCAACGAGTCCTTCGGCGCCGACCCGGCCTCGGTCGACTTCGACCCGACGCTGTACGGCATGGCCGCGTCGTACGACGAGCAGGGCAACTACATCTACCCCGAGGGCTTCGACCCCGAGACCAACGACTGGCTCGAGGGCTACGACAAGCAGCGCGAGGAGTGGGAGGCCCAGTACGCCACGGCCCAGGCCCGCTTCGAGCAGCACCAGGCCCAGGTCATCAAGTCCCGCGAGGCCGACGAGCAGGCCGCTGCCGAGGCCGGCAGCGCCGCTCCGGCGTCCGGTGGCGCGGGCTCCGGCGGTTCGTACTCCTCGGAGTCGGACGACAACTCCGGTGCCCTCGCTTCCGACGAGGCGCTCGCCGCGCTTCGCGAGAAGCTGGCCGGCGGCCAGAGCTGACCCCCGGCCCGGGGCTCACGTCCCAGGCCACCGCGGCCCCGCACCCCTCCCGGGTGCGGGGCCGCACCGCGTCCACCGGCTGCTGGCCCCGCCCCGGGGCGGGAATGGGCGGCCGGAGTTGTTCGTTGTGGTGACAGATAACGAGGAGGACGATCATCGTGCTGGATCCGCAAGGGCTGTACGAGTACGTACCGGGCGGGGCCGAGGCCGTCGACGAGGCGGTCGGGGACACCGGACCGGTGCTGCTCTACCACTTCGAGGGGTTCATGGACGCCGGTGAGGCCGGCGAGCAGATCAGCGAGCAGCTGCTGGACCGTCTCGACAACCAGCTCGTCGCCCGTTTCGACGCCGACCGGCTGGTCGACTACCGGGCCCGCCGCCCGATCATGACGTTCGAGCGCGACCACTGGTCGTCCTACGAGGCGCCGACGATCGATCTCTACCTGCTGCGCGACACCACCGGCACCCCGTTCCTGCTGCTCACCGGCTCCGAGCCGGACGTGGAGTGGGAGCGCTTCGCGACCGCGGTGCTCCAGGTCATCGAGCGCCTCGGGGTCCGTATCGCCATCAACTTCCACGGCATCCCGATGGGCGTGCCGCACACCCGCCCGGTCGGCCTGACCCCGCACGGCAACCGGGTGGACCTGGTACCGGGCCACCGCGCGTGGTTCGACGAGGCGCAGGTGCCCGGCAGCGCGGCCGCGCTGGTCGAGCTGCGGCTCGCCGAGGCGGGGCGTGACGTGCTGGGCGTCGCCGCGCACGTGCCGCACTACCTGGCGCGCTCCCCGTACCCGGACGCGGCGCTCGCCGTGCTGGAGGCGGTCACCGCGGCCACCGGCCTGGTGCTGCCCGAGATCGCGCACGCGCTGCGCAACGAGGCGCACACGGTACGTGTCGAGATCGACCGGCAGGTCGCCGAGGGCGACGGCGAGCTGGTCTCGGTGGTGCGCGGCCTGGAGAGCCAGTACGACGCCGTGGCCGGTATGGACAGCCGGGAGAACCTCATCGCCGAGCCCGTCGATCTGCCCTCGGCCGACGACCTGGCGGCGGAGTTCGAGCGCTTCCTCGCCGACCGTGAGGACGACAACGGACGCTGACGGGCGACGGTGCCCGGCAGGAGCGGCCGGATAGGGTGACCGGCATGCTGACAGTGGGGCTGACCGGCGGGATCGGAGCCGGCAAGAGCGAGGTCGCACGGCTGCTGGCGTCCTACGGGGCGATCCTGGTGGACGCCGACCGGATCGCCCGGGAGGTCGTCGAGCCGGGCACACCCGGTCTCGCCGCGGTCGTCGAGGAGTTCGGGCCGGGGGTGCTGGCGCCCGACGGCTCGCTCGACCGGCCGAAGCTCGGTGCGATCGTCTTCGCCGACGAGGAGCGCCGCAAGGCGCTCAACGCGATCGTGCATCCGCTGGTCGGCGCCCGCTCCGCCGAGCTCCAGCAGGCGGCCGGGCCCGGTGACATCGTGCTGCACGACGTCCCGCTGCTCACCGAGAACGGCCTGGCACCGCTCTACGACCTGGTCGTGGTGGTCGACGCCGATCCGGACACGCAGGCCGACCGGCTGGTGCGGCTGCGCGGGATGACGCCGGACGAGGCGCGGGCGCGGATGGCCGCGCAGGCGCGGCGGGCGGACCGGCTGGCCGTCGCGGATCTGGTGATCGACAACAACGGACCGCTGGAGGCGCTGGAACCGCAGGTCCAGGCGGTGTGGGCCGAGCTGCGCGAGCGGCTGGCGGCCGGGCGCGGCAGCGAGGACGGGTAGCACCGGGCGGGGCCGTACGAGGGGCGCGCGGCCGCGCCCCGCCGGGGCGCCGTGGCGGGAATGCGATTGCCGCCCGGCGTGTTGGGTATGTCTGTCCCGACGATCATTCGTCCCCGTGCCCGATGTCAGGGAGGCGGACAGTGCCCGAGCGCACCCCGGAAACCCATGTGATCGACTTCCGCGCCGCCGAGCAGCTGCTCGCCGCGCGCGACCCGCGCGGCGCTGTGAAGCTGCTGGACCCGGTCATCGCCGCCCACCCGGAGAACACCGCGGCCCGGCTGCTGCGCGCCCGCGCGTTCTTCCTCGCGGCGCAACTGCGGCCCGCGGAGCTGGAGTTCCAGGTCGTCCTGGAGCGCGAGCCGGACAACGCGTTCGCGCACTTCGCGCTGGGCCGCACCCTGGAGCGGGCCGCCCGCCCCGCCGAGGCCCAGCGGCACTTCCGGCTGGCCGCGGCGCTCGACCCGCGGCCGGACTACCTGGCCGCCGCCCGCTTCGAGGCGTAGCCCCCGGCCCCCCGGCCCGTCACGACGCGGCGCCCACCGGAAAGATCCGGTGGGCGCCGCGTCGCGCTGTTCCCCTCCCCGGCGGCAACCGGCGGCGGCAACCGGCGGTATCCCGCGGCATCCGGCGGCGTCCCGCGGCGTCCCGCGGCAAGTCGGCGCCAAGGCGCGGGCAAGCCGGCCGTACGACATTGACACGGCCAAAAAACAGAGGGCAGAGGTCAGAGGGCGAAGGCCAAAGGGCAGGGGAATGTCTTCTATTTCTGAGAGGCAGGCGCCGGACATGCCGATCTTGTGCAAGCCCGCGGTGCGCGTACCGGAATACACGATCACCATGGAGCAGACCCTGGAATTCGCCAGGAAAGCCCATGCGGGAAAGCCGCAGCTTCCGCTTGCGCTCCGGCTGATACAGAACACCGGGGTGCGCAAGCGGCACCTCGTGCAGCCCATCGAGCAGACGCTGGAACACCCGGGATTCGAGGAACGCAACCGGATCTACGAGGCCGAGTCGAAGAAGCGGTGCCCGGAGGTCATCGAGGACGCGCTCGCCAACGCGCGGCTGCGGGCCGAGGACATCGACGCGATCGTCTACGTGTCGTGCACCGGTTTCATGATGCCCTCGCTCACCGCGTGGCTCATCAACACCATGGGTTTCCGTTTCGACACCCGGCAGATTCCCATCGCCCAGCTCGGCTGCGCGGCGGGCGGCGCGGCGATCAACCGCGCCCATGACTTCTGCATGGCGCACCCGGACAGCAATGTGCTGATCGTCTCGTGCGAGCTGTGCTCGCTGTGCTATCAGCCCTCCGCCGACGACATCGGCTCGCTGCTGTCGGACGGCCTGTTCGGTGACGCGGTCGCGGCCGCCGTGGTGCGGGGGCACGGTGACGTGGGCGTGAGCGGCGTGCGGCTGGAGCGCAACGCCTCCTACCTCATCCCGAACACCGAGGAGTGGATCTCCTACGCGGTGCGGGACACCGGCTTCCACTTCCAGCTCGACAAGCGCGTGCCGGGCACCATGGAGCCGCTCGCCCCGGTGCTGCGCCAGCTCGCCGCGGGCTACGGCTGGAACGCCTCCGACCTGGACTTCTACATCATCCACGCGGGCGGCCCGCGGATCCTGGACGACCTCGCGAAGTTCCTGGAGGTCGACCGCACGGTCTTCCGGCACAGCTGGAGCACCCTGACGGAGTACGGCAACATCGCCAGCGCCGTCGTCTTCGACGCGCTGCGCCGCCGGTTCGAGGAGGACCGGCCGCTGACCACCGGTGCCACCGGCGTCATCGCCGGTTTCGGCCCCGGCATCACCGCCGAGATGGCCCTGGGCACCTGGGCCGACGGCACCGTGCCCGAGGGCGCGGCATCACACGACGACACCGCGGAGCTGGCCGGCGTCGCCGCGTCGCTCCCGTACGCGGGGAGGATCTCATGAGCGGCGCGGCACACGGCGGGCCCGACTCGCAGCGCATCATGCGGCTGATCAACGGCTACTGGGCCACCGGGATCATGGGCACGGCGGCGCAGTACCGGGTCTTCACGCACCTGGAGGACGGCGCGGGCACCGCGGAGCAGGTCGCCGAGCGGGCCGGGATCGCGCCGCGCGGGGCGCAGGCGCTGCTGGACGGCCTGGTGGCGCTGGAGGTGGTCGTGGTGGAGGACGGCCGCTACCGCAACACCCCGGAGGCGGCGGCGTTCCTGGTGGAGGGCCGGCCCGCGTCGCTCACCGGCTTCGCCCAGCTCAAGCTGGGCCACATCGGCTCGATGGCGACGCTGCCCGACTCCGTGCGCGACGGCGGTCCGACGTCGAACGTCGTCGTCGAGGTCGCCGACAACCCGCACTGGGAGAACCTGGTGCAGGCCATCGCGGCGCAGTCCGTGCCGGTCGCGCACATCGCCGCCGCCGAGCTGGGGCTCGCCGACGCCGGGAAGGTCTCGATCCTCGACATCGGCGGCGGCTCGGGCATCTGCTCGGCGATCTGGCTCGCGCTCAACCCGGACGCCCGCTCCACCCAGATCGACTGGGCGCCGATCAACGCGATCGCCCGCCGGCTGCTGGCGGAGAAGGGCGTGGGCGACCGGGTCGAGCACGTGGACGGCGACTTCCACACCGTCGACTTCGGCAACGGCGACCACGACGTGGTGGTGTACTCCAACATCGCCCACCAGGAGGGCCCCGAGGACAACCAGGCGGTCTTCACCCGCATCCGCAAGGCGCTGCGTCCCGGCGGCACGCTCGTCGTCTCCGACTACGTCGTGGACGACGACCGCAGCGGCCCGCCCTTCGCGCTGACCTTCGCCGGCGAGATGCTCATCAAGTCCCGGCACGGCAGCACCTGGCGGCGCGGCGACTACCACGCCTGGCTGACCGCCGCGGGCTTCGAGGACGTCCGCTTCGTGGAGACCTCCTCCCCGACGGTCCTGGTGCTCGCCCGCTGACCGCGGCCCCACCCCGTACGACGGAGCCCGGCCGGAGAATCCTCCGGCCGGGCTTCACCGTGCGGGTCGGGTGCGGTCAGCCCGCGCGCAGGTTGTTCTTCAGCTCCGCCCGCAGCGTGTTCGCGACCTGCTCGACCTGGTCGAGGGTCAGCTCGGCGTGCATGGGGATGGCCAGGTTGCGCGCGAAGAGGTCCGCCGACACCGGGCAGCTCTGCTCCGAGCGGTAGACCGGCTGGAGGTGGGTGGCCCACGCGCCCTGGCCGCAGCCGATGCCCTGGGCGCGCAGCGCGGCGGCGACCCCGGCGCGGTCCACCCGCGGGTCGAGGGTCACCAGGTAGGACTGCCACGCGTGGGTGCGGTCGTCCGGCACGTGCGGCAGCGTCAGCAGGTCGTCGCCGCCGAGCAGTTCGGCGTAGGCGGCGGCCGCCGTGTTGCGGCGCTGGAGCAGCTCGTCGACCCGGTCCAGCTGGACCTGGAGGATCGCGGCGGCGATGTCGGACAGCTTGTAGTTGTAGCCGATGTCGGTGAAGACCGGGATCGGCAGGCCGACGACCTGCGCCTGGTCGTAGATGCTGCCGATGCCGAACGACGACCGCAGCCGGGCGTCCGCGCCGATCACCGGGTCGGCGGCGAGCAGCGCGCCGCCCTCACCGCTGGTCGCGCCCTTGCGGCCGTGGAAGGACAGGCACGCCACCGGAGCGAGCGAACCGGCCGGGCGGCCCTGGTAGGTCGCGCCGACCGCGCACGCCGCGTCCTCCACGACGAACAGCCCGTGGGCGTCGGCGAGCGCCATCAGCTCGGTGTAGTCGGCGGGCATCCCGAGGGTGTCCACCGCGATGATGCCGACCGTGCGCGGCCCGATCAGGGCCGCGACCGCCGCCGCGTCCACCGTGCCGGTGTCGGCGCGCACGTCCGCGAACACCGGGGTCGCGCCGACGTAGCGCACCGCGTGCGCGGGCGCGGGGAAGGTGTAGTCGGCGACGATCACCTCGTCGCCGGGCTCCACCCCGAGCGCCAGCATGGCCAGGTGGAGCGCGGCGCCGCAGTTGCTCACGGCGACCGCGTCGCCCACGCCGTAGCGCTCGGCGAGCATGGCCTCCAGGGCCTTGCCGCGCGGGCCCTGGCCGGCCGGCCAGCCGGAGGCGAACACCTCGGCGACGGCGGCGAGTTCCCGCTCGCCGAGGCTCGGGTGCACCAGCGGGATGCTGTCCTTGCTCATCAGTGCCGACCTTTCGTGTGGCGTCACGCCGTGGGCGGGGTGTAGCGGAGCGGGGTGATCTGCTGGACGTCGTAGCGCTTGCGCATGGCCTCGACCGCGCCGGAGTCGACCGTCCTGCCCGCCGCGAAGATCTCGACGATCTCCTCGAAGTACAGCTCGTGGTCGGGCGAGGGGTAGTTGTGGAAGAGCATGCGGGCCGGCTTGTCCGAGGCGTTGCGGAAGGCGTGCGGGGTGTCGGGCGGCACGAACATGCAGGCGCCCTCGGCCGCGCGCACCGCGGTGTCGCCGTCCTTCGACGTCCAGTCGTGCCAGGTGTCCCCGGTCCGCTCGGTGGGCTCGAAGGCGAGCAGCTGCAGCTCGCCCTCCAGGACGTAGAAGAACTCCTGCGAGTTGGCGTGCACATGCGCGCCGACGTCGAATCCCGGCGGCACGACGACCTCGAAGACGGAGACGACGGAACCGTCCGCGGCGGTGGCCTTGAAGGTGACGTCCTGCGCCTTGGTGACGAGTCTGCGGCCGTGGCCGGGCGGAAGGATGAGACCGCTCATGTGATGTCGCTTCCCTCGGGTTCGGTGCGGGCGGGCCCGCGCGGAAAAGGGCGGCGTGCCGGTCCGCGTGCGCAGCCGCGCCCCTGGCCGACCCTCCCGGCGGCAGCTTGTCCGCCACTGGTCCCGCGATTGGCGCCGGATGCGCCAAGCCGGGGCCAACCCGTCACGAAGACCGCTGCAAGCGGGCCTGCCGAGAATCCGGTGAGCGGTCCGCCGAGCACGCCCGGACGACTGCGCCCGTACGGAATCCAGCACGTGGTGGGATGAGGGGGAAACCATGCCGTCCGCCCTGGGACGAGTTCTGACGGAAGCGGCGACCGCACAGCGGGACGCCGGTGACCAGGAGACCTGCGAGAAGCTGCTGGCCCGCGTCGACCGGCGGATCGAGGAGCTGCTGAGCGCCGAGTCGGCGCGCTGGAGCGAGGTGGACGCCCGTGTCGCGGTGCCCGTGGGCGCCGTGACGGAGCTGGTCACCGCCGGCGGCAAGCGGCTGCGGCCGCTGTTCTGCGTCACCGGCTACCTCGCCGCGGGCGGCGGCTCCGGCGACGGGACCGAGGACACCGTCGTCGACGCGGCCGCCGCCCTGGAACTGCTGCACGCCTTCGCGCTCATCCACGACGACATCATGGACAACTCGCCCAGCAGGCGCGGTGTCCCGACCGTCCACGCCAAGTACACCGACGTGCACGCGCTGCGCGGCTGGGCGGGGGAGTCCCGCCGGTACGGCGAGGGTGTCGCGATGCTCGCCGGGGACCTGGCGCTCGCCTACGCCAACCGGCTCGCGGGCACCCTGACCGGCACGGCCGCCGAGGTGTGGCACGAACTGGTCGCCGAGATGATCGTCGGCCAGCAGCTGGACATCGCGCTGGCCGCCGAGGTCAAGCCCGACCCGCGGCTGGCCCGCTGGGTCGCCGTCTGCAAGTCCGGCCGCTACACCATCCACCGCCCGCTCGCGCTCGGCGCGGCGATCGCCGGCCGCCCCGGACTCGACACGGTCTTCGAGGCGTACGGCGTCGCGGCCGGCGAGGCCTTCCAGCTGCGCGACGACCTGCTCGACGCGTTCGGCGAGTCGGCGGCGACCGGCAAGCCGACCGGGCTCGATCTCGACGAGCACAAGATGACGCTGCTGATCGCGCTGGCCGCGGCCAAGGACCCGCAGGTCGCCCGGCTCGTCGAGGACAGCAGGAACAGCGACTGGAACCCGGCGGAGCTGCGTGCCGCGCTGCTCGCCTCCGGGGTCCGCGCGGACGTCGAGGAGCAGATCGACGCGCTCGTCGCCGACGCCTACGGGGCCCTGGCCGACTCCCCGCTGCCGGCCGGCTGGCGGCTGCGGCTGGAGGAGCTGGCCGACATGGTCGCCTACCGCGACCGCTGACCCGGCGCCGTACAGCGTCGTACGCCGCCCGCCCCGCCCGGTCCGTACAGCGGTCCGCCCGCGCAAGCGCCGCAACCGGCCCGCGCGGGCGCACATTCGGCACCAAGCCCGGTGCAGGACGCTGTGCTCCACCGGCACCCGAGAACACCGAACCGCCGTCCGCTGCACGACCGGAACGAGGCGGGCCCGGAGGGAGATCTGATGGGAAGCACCTTGCTGGACAAGCTCGACTCCGGAACGCGGAGCGCCACGGACCAGGAGTCCCTGCACAGGACCGGCCTCTACCTCGGCGTCGTCCCGGAGCGGGCCGCGCTCGTCCGCGGCGGGACACCGGTCACGCTCGACCACGACCTCGACGCGCTGCCCGACGCGGGCCGCCGGCTGACGGTGGCGAAACTCGCCGGATACGCCGCGGACTTCGCCAACCGGGTGGCCGCGGCCGGGGTGCGCCCGGGGGGCCACGTGGTGATCTGCAAGGCCCCCAACTTCGACCTGTGGCTGCTGGCGACCGCGGTGGAGCGCACCGGCGCCGTCCCCGTGATGCTCTCCCACCACCTGGACTCCCAGGCGCTGTCCGCGCTGATGCAGCGGCTGGACCGGCCGCACCTGATCACCGACGCGCCGAAGCTGCGCGCCCTCACCGAGGACGGCGTCGATCTCGGCGAGCTGACCCGCGGCGTCATCGGGATCGGCGAGACCGGCCCCGGCGCGACCCGGCTCGCCGACCTCGACGGCGGCACACCCGTCAAGCCGGTGCTGCGCGGTCTGGACGAGCCCGCCATGATCACCCACACCTCGGGCACCACCGGGCTGCCCAAGCTCGTCGTGCACACCCCGCGCACGATGCGCACCCGGCTGCGCCCGCAGCTCTTCCTGCTGGGGATGATGCGCAAGCGCGGCACCGTCGCCGTCCACATCCCCTTCGGCCACTCCCGCACCTTCGCGGCGCTCTCACTGTGCTTCCTCAAGGGCATGCCGGTGCTCGCGGTCAACAACGGCACACCGGACGCCGTCGCGGACTTCTTCGTCCAGCACCGCCCCTGGCTCATCGAGGCGCTGCCCAACTCCTTCCTGGCCTGGGAGGGGCTGACCGACGACCGGCGCAGGCCCTTCGCCTCGGTCAAGTACTTCAGCAGCACCTTCGACGCGATCCACCCGCGTACCGTGCGGCGGCTGCTGCACTCCTCGGCGCAGCGCGCGCAGTTCTTCCAGATCTACGGCCAGAGCGAGGTCGGCCCGGCCGCCGGCCGCCCGTACTTCCGCAAGTTCGCGCACCGCATGGACGGCCGCTGCATGGGCTTCGCGCTGCCCGGCAGCGCGAAGGTCCGGGTGGTGAGCCGGGACGGCAAGCGGCCCTCGCAGGCCAACCCCGGCTACATCGACGTCCGCTGGGACGGCATCGCCAAGACCTACCACGGCGAGCAGGACCGCTACGACGAGAACGTGCACGACGGCTGGTGGCGCACCGGCGACGTCGGCTACCGCACCCGCTTCGGCTGCCTGCACATGCTGGACCGGGAGTTCGACACGATCGAGGGCGTCGGCAGCAACCTGGAGGTCGAGGACGACATCCTCGACAAACTGGAGGAGCTGGCCGAGCTGGTCGTGGTGCCCGGCCCGCGCTCCGAGGCGGTCCCGGTGGTGTGCACCCACCGCGACGAGCCGCTGGACATGGACCGCTGGCGCGCCGCCACCGCGGCGTACCCGCAGCTCGCCGAGCCCGTCCAGATCCCGCTCGCCGAACTGCCGCGCACCGCGACGCTCAAGACCCGCCGTGTCGAGCTGTCCCGCCGGCTGGAGGACGAACTGACCGAACGGCCCTGACCCGCCCGCGCCGGGCGTCCCCGCGGCCGGACCGGAAGGCTCACCCGGTCCGGCCGCCTCACCGTGCCCCGGCCCACCGACCCACCCCCTGACGCACCCGTCGGCCGCCGGTCCGGGCAGCGTCCCCGGATCCGCAGGAGTGACCTTGTCAGAACAGCAGACCGCCGACCCCGCGGACCGGCGCGTCGTGCTCAACGGCGAGGGGCAGCACTCGATCTGGTGGACCGACCGCGCACTGCCCGCCGGCTGGCACGCGGAGGGCACCACCGGGCCCCGGGAGCGGTGCCTCGCGCACATCCAGGAGACCTGGAAGGACCTGCGGCCGCTGAGCCTGCGCGAGGGCCCGCGGCCCGCGGATCCCGACGGGCCCGCTCCCGCCGGGGAACCCGTGGCGCCGGGTGGACCCGTTCCCGCAGGGGAGCCGTTGCCCGTCACGCTCGGGCGGTGGGCGCGGCGCGCCCCCGGGGCGGTCGCCGTCGAGGGGGACGGCTTCGCGCTCGGCTTCGGCGAGCTGGACGCCGCCTCCGACCGGTGGGCCCGCTTACTGCGCTCACGCGGGGTGGGGCGCGGCGCCCTGGTCGGGGTCCTCCTCGGCCGGGGCGCCGACCTGCACGCCGTGACGCTGGGCGCGTGGAAGGCGCGGGCCGCCTGCGTACCCCTCGACCCGGACTTCCCCGCGGCGCGGCTGCACCTGCTGCTCGCCGACGCCGGGGCCCGCGTGGTGGTCGCCGAACTCGGCTACGGGGCCGCCGCGCTCGACGGCTTCGACGGCACCGTGCTCTACGCCGACGACCCCGAGCTGGCCGCCGAGCTGGCCGCGCACCCGGGGGGCGGCGCCGCTGCGGAGCCGCCCGCCCCCGACGACGTCGCGCTGGTGGCCCACGCCCCCACCGTGGCCGGGCGCCCCTACGCCGTGGCCGTCACGCACCGCGGGCTCGCGGACCATGTGGCCTGGGCCGGGCGGGAGCTGATCGGCCGGGGCACGGGCGGCACCGCCGTCTTCTGCTCGGTCGCCTCCGAGGTGACGGCCACCGGCCTGTGGGCGCCGCTCGCGGCCGGGCAGCGGGTGGTGCTCGCCCCGCGCGCACCGGATCTGGCCCAGCTGGGGGAGTGGCTCGCCTCGGCCGGTCCGTTCGCCTTCCTGCACCTCGCGCCGGGCCATCTCGACCTGCTCGTACGGCAGTCCGGCCCGGCGGTGGTCGCCGCGCTCGCCGGGACGTTCGTCGTCGCGGGCGGCAGCACACCGGGCCCCGCCGCGGCGCGGCTCGCCGAATTCCTCGGCAGCGGGCGGCTGCTCCCCGCGTACGGCTCGGTCGAGACGTCGTACGGCAGCTGCCCCGACCCCGTACGCCCCGGCGCCGACAGCCGGATCCGGGTGCTCGACGGCGACGGGCGGCAGGTCCCGGCGGGCGAGGTCGGCGAGCTGTACGTGGCCGGTCCCGGGGTGGCCCTCGGCTACGTGGGGCGGACCGCGCTGACCGCCGAACGCTTCCTGCCCGACCCCTACGGCCCGCCCGGCGCCCGGATGTTCCGCACCGGGCAGCTGGTGCGGCGCACCGCCACCGGCGAGGCCGAGCCGCTCGGCCGCACCGACCGGCAGGTGTGGATCTGCGGCCACCGCGCCGACCCGGCGGAGGCCGAGGAGGCGCTGTACGACCACCCGTGCGTGGACGAGGCCGTCGTCGTCGGGGTGCGGGCGGCCTCCGGCGACGTCCGGCTCGCCGGGTACGTGGTGCCGCGCCCCGGCGCGCAGGGCCTGGACGCGGCGGCGCTGGCCGCGCACTGCCGGCGGCTGCTGCCGGACCACCTGGTGCCCGCGAACCTGGTGCTGCTCGGCGAGCTGCCGCGGGCCGCCGACGGGCGGGTGGACCTCGCGGCGCTGCCGCGGCCCGGCGGTCCGCTGCTGGACGCCCCGCGCAGGGCCGCGCGCAGCGGGCGGCACGTCGCCTTCGGCGGGCGGCCGCTGGCCGACCTGCTCGCGGAGTGCCGGGTGCCCGGCGCCTCCGTGGCCGTGCTCGAACGCGGCGGCCTGGTCGCGGTCGAGGCCGCGGGCGACGACGGGGAGGGCCGCCCCGTCACCCCGCGCACCGCTTTCCCGGCGGGCGACCTGAGCCGGCACGTCACGGCGCTGGGCGTGCTGCGGCTGGTGGACGAGGGCCTGCTCGACCTGGACGCGCCGCCGGACGCCGCCCTCGACACCGGGGGCAGGAACCGCGCCGCCCGCCGGCCGACCCTGGCGGACCTGCTGGGCGACCGCCTCGGGACGGGCGCGGCCCTGCTGCCGGGACTGCTGGAGGAGGTCACCGGCGAGCCGTTCGGGCTGCTGATGCGGCGCCTGGTGCTGGGGCCGCTGGGCCTGGACGACAGCTCTTTCGGCGGCCCGCCGCCCCGCAGCGGCGGGCGTACGGGCGCCCCGGCCGCCCGTATCGGCCACGACGCGGCGGGCCGCCCGCTGCCCGCCGCGGGCGCCTTGGGCGCACGGCCGCAATCCCGCACCGCGCCGCGCACGGAACCGGCCACCGCGTCCGGCGGGCGGCGGGGAGCGGAACCGGCCACCGCGCCCGGCGGGGACCCCGGCCCTGCCTCCGGCCCCGCCTCCGGCGCCGCCGAGCTGTGGACGACCGCCGCCGACCTCGCCAAGGTGGCGCTGGAGGTCCGCCGTTCCGCGCGGGGCGTCCCGCTCGCCCTGCTCACCGCGGACAGCGCGGCCCGCATGCTCACCCCGAGCCCCGACGACCTCTACGGCCTCGGCACGATGGTCGACGTCCTCGGCTCCGACACCGAGTTCGGGCACGAGGGGGCGCCGGCGGGCCACTACGCCGTCTCCACGCTGCGGTTGCGCACCGGCAGCGGCCTGGTCGTGCTCGCCAACGGCGGATCGGGCGAGCGGCTGCGCCGGGAGATCGCCGTCCGGCTGCGGGACGGCGGCCGGTTGACCGAAAGGTCCCGGCCATCGGGTGACGGAAAGTTATGGTTCCTCGAAGAGGCGCAGGGAACGGGTTGGCTGACCGGCACGTAGCGTGAAGTGGTCCAACTGTGTTGTCGAGACGAAAACTTGTACGCAGAATGGCTCTGCAATGTCTCCCGTGGGGGACGGGGCGCGGGTGCGCCTCGGGAAGGGGACGGTGTGTCGACCCGGCTATCGTTTCAGGTGCTGGGCCCGCTCAAAGTGAGCGCGGACGGCAGATCGCTGCAACTGCGCAGCGCGCGGCAGCGAACGATTCTGGCCGTGCTGCTGCTCACTCCCGGGCGCGTGGTCTCCGTCGACTCCCTGGCCGAAGCCGTCTGGCACAGCGAACCCCCCGCCACCGCGCGCAACCAGATCGCCATCTGCGTCTCCGCCCTGCGCAAGACCTTCCGCGACGAGGCCCGCGTCGACGGCCTCATCGAGACCGTGCCGCCCGGCTACGTGCTGCACACCACGGGCCACTACGTCGATGTCGTCGACCTGTACGAATCGGCTGCCGCCGCGGGGGCGGCAGCCGAGGCGGGCGACCCGGACGCGGCCGCGGCCCGCTTCGAGAACGCCCTCGCGCTGTGGGACGGCCCGGTGCTCGACGGCATGGACGGCGGCTCGCTGACCGAGGTGGTGCGCCGGCTCACCGAGCTGAAGGTCGATCTGGCCGAGGAGTACGCCACCGTCCAGCTCCAGCAGGGCCGCTACCGCTCGGTCGTGGAGAGCCTGGGCCCGCTGGTCGCCGAGTACCCGCTGCGCGAGCACGCGCGGGCCGTCCTCATGCAGGCCTACCACCTGTCGGGCCGCCGCTCGGAGGCGCTCGGCTGCTACCGCGAGGGGCGCCGCGTCCTCATCGCCGAGCTGGGCGTCGAGCCGGGCGCCGAACTCCAGGAGCTGCACCGCACCGTCCTGGAGGGCGACGGCCCCGCGCCGGTACGGCCGCCCGCGCCCGTCCCCGCGCCCGCCGCGGTGGCCGTCCCCGTACCGCTGGCGGTGGCCGCGGTGCCCGAGACCGTGCCCGCGCCCGCCGCGACCCCGGCCGTACCGCACCAACTGCCGCTGCCGCCCGAGCCGTTCGTCGGACGGGAGGCCGAGCTGGAACTGCTCGGCCGCCTCGTGCAGCCCGCCCTCGGGCCCGGCGGCGGCCTGCCGGTGCGCGTCGCGGCGATCTGCGGCGCCGCCGGGGTCGGCAAGAGCGCGCTCGCCCAGCACTGGGCCGACCGCGTCGCCCGGCGCTTCCCCGACGGCCAGATCTACCTGGACCTCCAGGGCCTGCGCGCGCACGGCGGGGTCACCGCCGAGGCCGCCCTCGACCGGGCGCTGCGCGCGCTCGGCGTGCCCGGCGCGTCGATCCCCGTGGGCCTCCAGGACCGGGCCGCGCTCTACCGCAGCACCCTGGACGGCAAGCGGCTGCTGATCGTCCTGGACAACGCCGGTTCGCTGGAGCAGATCCGCCCGCTGCTGCCAGGCCGCGGCCCCGCCCGCGCCCTGTTCACCAGCCGCGACCCCTTCAACGGGCTGGCCGGAGCGGTCGCCGCGGTCCGTATCGAGCTGCACGGGATGAGCACGACCGAATCGCTCAACCTGCTGGCCGCCACCATCGGCGACCAGCGGGTGGCGGCCGAACCCGCCGCCGCGCGGCGCCTGGTGGACCTGTGCGACCGGTTACCGCTCGCCCTGCGCATCGTCGCGACCCGGCTGCTGTCCGACCACCAGTGGTCGCTGCGCCGGATGGTCGCGCGCATGGAGGACCGCCGCGAGCGGCTGGACGTCGTCAGCCCCGGCGAGAGCGGGGTGCGCTCCAGCCTGTGGCTCAGCTACCGCGCGCTGTCGGTGCAGGCCGCGCGCCTCTACCGGCAGCTGAGCGTCCTCGACGTGCCCGACTTCCCGCCCTGGATCGGCGCCCCCGTGCTCGGCGTCACCCCCGGGGCTTCCGAGGAACTGCTGCACCAGCTCGCCGGGGCGCAGCTGCTGGAGCGCTGCTCGGTGCGCGGCGGCGGCACCCGCTTCCGCATCCCCGAGCTGATGCGGCTGTTCGCACAGGAACGGTGCCTGGCCGAGGACGGCGCGCAGGAGCGCGAGCAGACACTCGACCGGGTGCTGTCCGCCGTGCTCACGCTCGTCTACGCCGCACAGGAGCAGCTGTACGGCAAGGGCGAGGTCGCCCCGCACGTCCCCGCCCACATCCAGGAGCTGCCCGGCGCCGCGGTGAGCGAGCTGGTGTCCGACCCCATCGAGTGGTTCGAGGGCGAACGGGAGGCGCTCGGCGCGCTCGTGGCGCAGGCCGCCCGCGAGGGCCAGGAGGGCCGCGCGTGGGTCCTGGCCATCGGCTCGGTGCCCTTCTTCGAGACCCGCAACTACCTGGAGGACTGGCGGCGCGCCGCCGACAGCGCCCTGGAGGGCGCGCAGCGCGCCGGCGACACCCACGGCGCCGGCACCATGCTGCGCTCGCTGGGCACGCTCGCCATCTACCAGCGCCGCTACGACGAGGCGCGCGAACGGCTGCTGACCGCCCTGGACCTGCTGGAGCAGACCGACGACACCCAGGGCCGCGCCATCGTGCGGCGCAACCTCGCCGTCTGCGCCCGCTTCTGCGGTGAACTGGCCGAGGCCGCGCGCTACTGCGAGGCCTCCCTCGTCCTCTTCCGGCAGGCCGGTGACGCCTCGGGCCTCTCGCACGCGCTGGGCCTGCTCGCCCAGATCGAGATCGAGCAGGGCAACCCCGAGCGCGGGGTGGAGCTGAGCAACCAGGCGATCGAGGTCAGCTACGAGGCCGGGTCGCTGCGCAGCCGCACCCAGAACCTCTACCGCCTCGCCGAGGCGCTGCTCAGCGCCGGGCAGTCGGAGCAGGCCGAGCGGGTGTGCCACGACGTCGTGGGCCTCACCCGCGGCCAGCGTGACCGGCTGGGCGAGGCCCACGCGCTGTGTGTGCTCGGCGAGGCGCAGTGGCGGCAGAACGAGCCGCACAAGGCGCGCGCGAGCCTGCTGCGCGCCCTGCGGGCCGCCGAAGAGGTCAACGACCGCTTCCTCCAGGCCCGGATCACCACCAACCTCGCCTGCGCCGAGGCCCTGTGCGGCGGCACGGGCGCCGACGCGCCCCTGGCCTGGGCCCAGCAGGAGTTCCGCTCGCTCAACGCACCGGTGTGGGTGCGGCGTGCGGGCCGGCTGCGCGAGGTCCTGGAGTCCCGCGGCGCCGACAGCCCCGTCGAGGGGCTCGAACTGGCCCGGCTGCTCAGCGGCTGCTGAGCCCCTCGCCGGGCTCCCTGCGTCTTCCCGGGTCTCCGGGTTTTCCGGGGTCTGTGCGTATTACCCCGGCATATTCCTTCGGCTGCTGCCCGTCCTGATTCCGGATCACGTCCAGGGCAGATCGTTGGTGCCCATACCGGAGCCCAGCGCGTTGAGGGCGACGAGCAGCGGGAGAAGAAGCATTGCGGAGCTGGCGAACACGGCTGCGACGGTGCGGAACTTGCGCATGACTGACTCCCCGTGGTGTGTGGCAATTTCCTTGTGCAGCATTTCTTGGATCACCTTAGGCCGGGTCGCTTTTGGGGTGATTTCCCGGCGATTTCGGCCACTCGAAATCGACTCGATAATGCGGTAATAGGGCGGCTGGATAGGTTGCGGATGCAATTTCGTACGGGGACATCCAGGGGATGGGGAATGCACTGTGCCGAACATCGCTGGCGTGGCGGTGGCGCCCGCCGAAGGGATCACCGAGGAGGACCGGGGCGGCGGAACGAACGGATCACTCGAATTCCGCTTGCTGGGCCCGGTCTCCGTGAGCAGAGCGGGTCAGGCGGTACCGCTGCCCGGAACGAAAATCCACACCGTACTCGCCGTCCTGCTGCTCGCCCGCGGCACACTGGTCGCCGACGGCCGGCTGAGCGCCGCACTGTGGGGGGACACACCGCCGCCCACCTCGAACTCACAGATCTACACCTATGTGTCACGGCTGCGGAAAGTCCTCGGACAGCCGGTGCAGATCTCCCGTAAAGGCCCGGGATACGTCCTCGACGTCCGCGACGCCGAAGTCGACCTCTTCTCCTTCGAACGGCTCGACCGCATGGGCCGCCGGGCGCTGAAGGAGAGCCGCTACGAGGAGGCCGGCCGGCTGCTCGGCAGCGCACTCGGCTGCTGGAGCGGGCACGCCCTGGACAACGTCACCGAGCACCTGCTCCAGTCCGAGCGCCCCCGGCTGGAATTCCTCCGCGCCGAGGCGCTGGAACGCCGGATCCAGGCCGACCTCGCCCTCGGGCGGCACCGCGCGCTGGTGCCCGAACTGCTGTCCCTGGTGGCCCGCTTCCCCATGGAGGAGAACCTCCGCGCCCACCTCATCACCGCACTGCACCGCTCCGACCGGCAGGCCGAGGCCGTCCAGGTCTACGGCGAGGGCCGCCGCATCCTCGACGAGCAGCTCGGTGTGGTGCCCGGCCAGCAGCTCAGCCGCGCCTACCTGCGCATCCTGCGCGGCGAGGGCGGCACCGGCACCCCGCAGCGCAGACCGCCGGTCGCGCTGCCGGTCCGGGACGGCGCCGTCACCGGCCGCACCACCGAGGCCGCCCGCCTCCGGTCGCTGCTGCTGCGCCGCTCCGCCGGACCGGCCGCGCGGCTGCGGGCCGCCCTCGTCACCGGCATGCCCGGCAGCGGCAAGACCGCGCTGGCCGCCGAGGTCGCGTACTCCTGCGCCCGCGCCTTCCCGGACGGCGTGGTGCACGCCGACCTCCAGGACGCGGAAGGGGCCGCCCGGCCGCCCGCCGACGTCCTCGCCGAACTGCTGTCCGCGCTGGGCGAGACGGCGCAGGGCCCCGCCCGCGACCTCAACGACCTGGTGCGCCGCTACCGCTCCCGCACCGCCTCCGCCCGGCTGCTCGTCGTGCTGGACGACGCCACCAGCGACGCCCAGCTCACCCCGCTGCTGCCGGCCGGCACCGACAGCGCGCTGCTGGTCACCAGCCGCCGCCGGCTGGTGACCGTACCCGCCACGTCCACCGTCTCGCTGGAACCGCTCGCCGACGAGGACGCCGTCGCGCTGCTCGCCGAGACCGTCGGCGCCGAGCGCATCCGCGCCGAACTGCCCGCCGCCCGCGACCTGGTGCGCTACTGCGCCGGGCTGCCGCTCGCCGTGCGCATCGCCGGCACCCGGCTCGCCTCCCGCCCGCACTGGCCCGTCGCCCGGCTCGCCGCACAGCTCGCCGACCCGCGCACCCGGCTCGCCGCGCTCTCCTACGGCGACCTGGAGCTGACCCGCTCCCTCAACCGGGCGCTGTCCCGGCTGAGCCCCGCCACCGCGGCCGTCCTGCCGTGGCTCGCGGCCGTCGGCGGCGGCCCGTTCACCGCCCGGCTCGCCGGTGAGGTCATCGGGCTGGCCGAACCCGAGGACGCGCTGGAGGAGCTCGTCGACGCCTGCCTGCTGACGTCGGAGCCCGGCGGCGCCGCCCTCGGCGAGGACCGCTACCGCTTCCACCCGCTGGTCCTGCTGCACGCCGCCGCACTGCCCCGAAAGGAACTTCCCCGATGACACCGCCCCGCAACCCCGCGCCGGACCCGCGCCAAGCCGACGGCAAGTCCCGCAAGAGGCCTGATCAAGATGCATGGCAGAGGCTGACCGCCATGAAGCCCATGGATGGTGACCGCCATGAGTGAGGCGGCTGTGAAGAGTCAGGAGAGCGCCGCGCAGGCGCTGCACTCGGCGATCGAGGAAGCGGCCGGGATCCTGGAGGTGGACTACCCGCGCGAGAGGGTGCAGCGCATCCTCGACCTGTACGGCGGGGACCTCGCCCAGGCCGTCGTCGCGTTCCGGGTCTCGACCGGCGCGGGCCGGGCCGGCGAGCTGGACTGCCGGTTCACCGTGCCCCAGGAGACCGACCCGTACGACCTGGCCGTCGGCAGCGGGCTGCTGGAGAAGACGGACCACCCCGTCTCCCGGCTGCTCGGGGACATCCGCGGCACGTGCCCGGTCGACGGCTACGGCATCGACTTCGGCGTCGTCGGCGGGTTCAAGAAGATCTGGGTCGTGCTGCCGCGCACCGCCCTCCAGGAGGTCGCCAAGCTCGCCGGCATCCCCTCGATGCCGCCGAGCCTGGGCAACAGCCTGGACTTCATCAAGCGGCACGGCCTCGGCGACACCGTCGGCCTGCTCGGCATCGACTACCGCCACCGGACCGTGAACATCTACTTCGGCGAGCCCCCGGAGGGCGGCATCGCCCCCGAGGCCCTCCAGGCGATGCTGGGCGAGATCGGCCAGGCCGAGCCCAGCGAGCAGATGCTCCGGCTCGGCCGCGAGATCTTCGGCGTCTACGTCACGCTCAGCTGGGACAACCCGCAGATCGAGCGGATCAGCTTCGCCGTGGCGACCACCGACCCGGCCTCGCTGCCCGTCGAACTCGACGAGCGCATCGAGCTGTTCGTCCGGCACGTGCGGGCCGCCGACCCGACCACGAAGTTCGTCTACGCGGTCGCCTCGCAGCCCGACGGCGAGTACTACAAGCTCCAGTCCTACTACCGCTGGGGCTCCGGCGTGCCGGAGATCATGCAGCTGTCGGAGGGGGCCCTCCAGGACCCGGTGTGACCCCCGGTCCCGCCCCCTCGCACCCCTTGCGGGTGCCCCACCGCCTCCCCGGTGTTTCCCGTTAGTCCCGCACCTCCACGGCCCCCGGCGGCAGCCGCGTGCTGCCGCCGTCCCGGGCCGTACTTCCGGAAGGACGAAATCCCTTGGCCACCGTAGAAGTTCCGGTACTGATCGTGGGTGGCGGCGGCTCCGGCCTGTCCGCCTCCGTCTTCCTGTCCGACCACGGCGTGGGCCATCTGCTGGTGGAGCGCCGCGCGGACACCTCGCGCCTGCCCAAGGCGCACTACGTCAACCAGCGCACCATGGAGATCTTCCGGCAGCACGGCCTGGCGGACGACGTCCTGGAGATCGGCGCCTCGCCCGAGCAGTTCGGCAAGGTCCGCTGGCAGACCACGCTCACCGGCCAGGGCCCGCTGGACGGCAAGGTCATCCACGAGATGGACGCCTTCGGCGGCGGGAGCCTGCGCGCGTCGTACGAGGCCGCCGGCCCGGTGCTGCCGGTCAAGCTGCCGCAGCTGCGCCTGGAGCCGATCCTGCGGAGGCACGCCGAGGCCCGCAACCCCGACCGGATCCTGTTCGGGCACGAGCTGGTGTCGCTCGTCCAGGACGAGGACGGCAACGGTGTCACCGCCGAGATCCGCTCCGTCGAGAGCGGCGAGACCACCACCGTCAAGGCCGGGTACGTCATCGCCGCCGACGCCGGCCGCACGGTCGGCCCCGCCCTCGGCGTGAAGATGGAGGGCCTGCCGGCGCTCTTCGACGCGACCACGGCGTACTTCTCCGCGGACCTGTCGCAGTACTGGAACGAGGGGACCATCATCACCTGGTTCCTCAACCCCTACCGCGCGGACCTGTCCAGCGCGCTCATCGAGATGGGCCCGACCTGGGGCAAGAACTGCGAGGAGTGGGGCCTGCACCTGCCCCTCATGGGGCTGGACCGGAACGACGAGCAGGCCGTCACCGCCCGCATCCGGGAGATCCTGGGCCTGCCCGAGCTGGAGCTGACGCTGCACGAGGTCACCAGCTGGACGGTCGAGGCCGTCATCGCCGAGAGCTACCGCAAGGGCCGGGTCTTCCTCGTCGGCGACGCCGCGCACCGCCAGCCGCCGGCCGTCGGCCTCGGCCTCAACACCGGCATCCAGGACGTGCACAACCTGGCCTGGAAGCTCGCCGCGGTCGTGTCCGGCGCCTCGCCCGACGCGCTGCTCGACACCTACGAGGCCGAGCGCCGCCCGGTCGGCCAGTTCAACCTGGGCTGGGCGATGTCCGCCGCCGCGCACCACCAGGTCGTCATCGACGCCGCCGTGGGCATCGGCCCGCACGTGCCGCCGGAGCGCCGCACGCCGGTCTTCTTCGGCTACTTCGCGCCCAGCCCGATGGGCGCCGCCCAGCGCGCCCGCGCCGCGGAGATCTTCGCGACGCACCGCGGCGAGTGCCAGGCCATCGGCGTCGAGAACGGCTTCGCGTACATGCAGGGCGCGGTCGTCCCGGACGGCACCCGGCCGCCGCTGCCGGCGCCGCTCGGCGACGTGTACACGCCCACCACCCGCCCCGGGCACCTGCTGCCGCACGCCTGGGTCGAGCAGGACGGCGCACGCGTGTCCACCCAGGACCTGGTCGGCTCCGGCCCCGGCTTCCTGCTGCTGACCGGCCCCGACGGGGCGGCCTGGGCGGACGCCGCCGCGCTCGCCGCGGAGAAGCTGTCGGTGCCGGTGACGGTCGTGCGGATCGGCGAGGGCGCGGACGCCGCCGACGCCGAGGGGACCTGGCAGGAGCTGCGCGGCACGGACCCCGCGGGCGCCGTCCTCGTCCGCCCCGACCAGCACGTCGCCTGGCGTGTGCCCGGCGCCGCGGAGGACCCCGCGGGCGCCCTCACCGAGGCGCTCACCACCGTCCTGGGCCACCAGGCGTAGACCACCCCGCGGCGCCCGGACCCCGCGCCGCACGGTCCGGCAGGACGCCCCGCGGGCGTCCTGCCGGACCCGCAACCACGTACCCGCCGCGCGCCCGCCTTCCCCCGGGCCGCCCGTCCGGCCGTACGCCCTGACGTCGCTTCACGACCGCGCTCCACGACCACGGAAGAAGCACCATGATCAACAGACGATCGTTCCTCGCCGGCACCGGCGGTGCCGCGGTGGCCGCCACCGCGGTCGCCGGCGCCACCCAGGCGCAGGCCCACTCCGCGGCCAAGCCCCGGACCCGGCACGGCGGCGCCCAGTGGAGCCGGCTCTCCGACCGGCTGCGCGGGCACCTCGTGCTCCCCACCGACGCCGACTACCAGCGCGCCAAGCAGCTCTACCAGGTGCAGTTCGACGACGTCAGCCCGCAGGCCGTGGCGTACTGCGTCTCGGCCGCCGACGTCGCCGCGTGCCTGTCCTTCGCGCAGGCCGGCGGCATCCCCGTCGCCGCCCGCAGCGGCGGCCACAGCGCGGGCGGCTACTCCACCACGCCCGGCCTGGTCATCGACGTCGCCGGTCTGAACACCGTCGCGCTCGGCAAGGACTCGGTCCACATCGGCCCCGGCGCCCAGCTCGTCGACATCATGGACACCCTCGCCCCGCAGGGCCTCGGCATCTCCGGCGGCTACTGCCCGACCGTCGCCGCGGGCGGGTTCTTCCAGGGCGGCGGCATGGGCCTGTTCACCCGCAGCATCGGCATCGCCGCCGACAAGGTGAACTCCGCCCAGGTCGTGCTCGCCGACGGCCGCACCGTCACCGCCTCCCCGCACTGCAACGCCGACCTCTTCTGGGCGCTGCGCGGCGGTGGCGGCGGCAACTTCGGCATCGTGACCGGCTACGACGTCACGCCCTCGCCGCTCACCGACGTCGCCGCGATCAACCTGGTGTGGACCTTCGACCAGGCGCTGGACATGCTCGACGGCTGGGCCAAGTGGCTGCCCGACGCGCCCTGGACGATCGGCAGCGGCGTCAACGTCACCCTCGTCGACGCCGGTCCCGGCACCGTGCCGACCGCCTCGGTGTTCCTCGCCTCGGTCGACACCAGCGCCGCCTTCGACGCCGAGATCGCCCGCCTCGTCTCGCTCGTCGGCACCCCCACCGTCTTCCGGCAGCAGTTCACCGCCCCCTACCGGTCGGTGCTCATGCAGCTCTACTCCTGCACCGAACTGACGGTGCAGCAGTGCCACCGCGCCGACACCGGCGGCGGCCAGATCCAGCGCCCGGCCTTCGGCGCCTGGCGCAGCCGGCTGTTCGAGAAGGGCGACATGCCCCGCGACGGCTGGGCCAAGGCCCTGGCCGCCTTCGACGACCACCGCTACGCGGGCCAGATGCGCCAGCTGCAGATCTCCGCACTGGGCGGCAAGGCCAACACCGTCGCCCGCGACGCCACCGCGTACGTCCACCGCGACGCCCTGTTCTCGGTCAGCTACCTCACCTCCGACGCCGTCGCCCCGGTCTCGGCGGAGGCCGAGGCCGCCGCGTACACCTTCGTCGACGACGGCTTCGCGACGATCGACCCGTACTCGACGGGCGAGACGTACCAGAACTTCATCGACCCGCGGCTGCCCGACTGGCAGCGCTCCTACTACGCCGAGAACTACGCGCGGCTGGCCAGGGTCAAGCACAAGTACGACCCCCACCAGCTCTTCCGCTTCGCGCAGAGCGTGCGCTGACCCGGACCCCCGGCACCCCGGCCCCGCCACGGAGGACACCTCCCGCGGGGCCGGGCCCCACCCCCGTCCCCCCGGCCCACCCACCGGCTCGGTCCGGCCCAGACAGGAGCACTCCATGAAGATTGCCGACCTCGCGCGCCCGACCCCGCTGCAACTGCCGGACGGGATCGACGCGGACGAGGTGCGCACCGCCGCCGCCCGGCTCACCGCGCACATCAGCGGCAGAACCGACCCCGACGGCGCGATACGCGAGCACTGCGAGAGCAGAGTGCTCGAATCGGCCCTCGCACTCTCCCTCATGACCCGCACCGGCCACACCTCGCCCGCCCGCGACCGCCTGCTCGGCTACCTGCGCGGGCACCAGGAGTCGCCGGACCGGCTGGAGACGGTGCTCGCCTCGCTGGCCCTCGCCCGCGCCGCCGGACGCGACGCCGACGGCGACAGCACCCTCGTCGACACCCTCGCGGCCGGTGTCCTCGCCGCCGCCCCCGGCTTCATCTCCGTCCGCCGCCGGCTCATGGTCTACGCCGTGCTCTCCGTGCTCGGCTGCCCGCTGCCCGCCGACGCCGAACTCCCCGGCGGCGGCGCCGTCCCCACCGACCCGCTGCACTCCTGGGCCGCCGTGCAGCAGGCCTCCATCACGCTGATCATCGCCCACGCGATGGGCGTGCACGACCGCTCCACCGACGCCGCCCTGCAGACCCTGCTCGCCACCGACCCCGGCGCCGCGGTGTGGGAGGGCTACGCCCTCATGCACCTGCTCGTGCTCAACGCGCTCGCCGGGGTGCCCGGCCACGAGGAGACCGTGCGCCGCGGTCTGGAGACCCTGCTGCGCCACCAGCGCCCCGACGGCGGCTTCCCGTTCGTGCTGGAGATGCACAACTGGTGCACCTCCACCGGCGGTCTCGCCCTGCACGCGGCCGGCGCCGACCCCGCGCTGCTGCGCCGGATGGCCGGCATGCTCGCCACCCACCAGGGCGGCGCCGCGCACGCCACGCTGTCGCGCGGCAACACCCTCACCGACGGCTGGTCGATGTCCCCGATCGTCGCGCAGAACGACGTCGACGACACCTCCTGCGCGCTGGAGTTCCTCCAGGCCGTCGACCCCGTCACGCACGCCGGGTCGATCCGCCGGGGCGTGGACGCGCTGCTCGCCGTCCAGGGCGCCGACGGTGGCTTCCCGACGTACGTCGCCGGGGCCTCCTCCGAGCCGTGCATGACCGCCGCCGCTGTCTGCGCGCTCTCCCCGCACCCCGCGACCGAGGCGGCCCGCACCAGGGCGCTCGCCTTCCTCGCCGGGGTCCAGGACGCCGACGGCGGCTTCGAGCCCGGCTGGAGCCGCAGCCGGCTGCACAGCCTCTTCCGGGTCCGCCTCGCCGCCTGCACCGCGAGCCCCGACGACATCCGCGCCGCCGCGATGGCCGCCCGCATCGAGCAGACCGTCCGCGCCACGCAGAACGCCGACGGCGGCTGGGGCATGCAGCCCGGCGACCCCAGCGACGACATCAGCACCGCCTACGGCCTGATCACCCTGAGCTACGCCGACGACCCGCGCCCCGTCGGCCGCGGCATGCGCTGGCTGCTGGAACGGCAGAAGGCCGACGGCGGCTACGCCGGCCCGCCCGACATGGTCGGCCCCCGCCCCTTCGCCTACCACTTCCCGCTGCTCACCGACATTCCCGTGCTGCTCGCCTATGGGCACTTCCGCGCCCGGGTACTGGATCCGCGAAGCGAGCTTCAGGGAGTGCGGTGACGGGCCGAGCCCCGTCCGGGATCCTGACATGTGATCAGGGACGCCCGGCACCCTGAGAAATCCGACGCCCCCACAGAACACGGAGGAACCGGCATGATGCGAAAACTGGCCGCCTTGCCCAGCGGAAGGGTGGGCAAGTGGGTGGTCATCGCCATCTGGGTCGTCCTGCTGGTTCCCGCGATGATGCTGGCCGGCAAGCTCTCCGACGCCGAGCAGAACGACAACTCCGCCTGGCTGCCCGGCAACGCGGAGTCCACCGCGGTCGTCGACCGGGTGGAGAAACTGATACCCGCCGACGCCGTGCCCGCGATCGTCATCTACGACCGCGCGGCCGGCGTCACGGACGCCGACATGGCCAAGGCGCAGGCCGACGCCCAGGCCTTCCAGCACATCGCCAACGTGCAGGGCCCGCTCTCCGAGCCGGTGAGGTCCGACGACGGCAAGGCCATCCAGACCGTCGTCCAGGTCCACAAGGACAAGTCCGGCTGGGACGGCCTGAGCAAGGTCGTCGACTCGATGCAGGACATCGGAGCCAAGAACCCCGACGGCCTCGGCTTCCACGTCGCCGGACCCGTCGGCTACGGCGCCGACTCCATCAAGGCCTTCGGCGGCAGCGGCGTGCTCACCACCATCACCGCGCTCGTCGTCGTCATCATCCTGCTGCTCACCTACCGCAGCCCCTGGCTGCCCCTGCTGCCGCTGCTGACCGTCGGCGTGGCCCTGGTCGCGGCCGAGGGCCTGATCTACCTGCTCGCCCAGCACGCCGGACTGGTCATCAACAAACAGACCAGCTTCATCCTCGTCGTGCTCATCTTCGGCGCGGGCACCGACTACGCGCTGCTGCTCATCTCCCGCTACCGGGAGGAGCTGACCCGCGAGGAGGACCGGCACAAGGCCATGGCCGAGGCGCTCTACCGCTCCGGCCCGGCGATCGTCGCGAGCGCCGCGACCGTCTCCATCAGCCTGCTGCTGCTCATGCTCGCCCGGCTCAACTCCACCGCGGGCATGGGCCCGGCCTGCGCCATCAGCGTCGCCGTCGGGCTGCTCGCCATGATCACCCTGCTGCCCGCGCTGCTCGTGGCGTGCGGGCGCTGGGTCTTCTGGCCCAAGAAGCCCGTCTTCGGCGCCGACGCCGTGCACAAGGACGGCGTGTGGGCCCGGATCGGCACCAGCATCTCCGGCCGCCCGCGGCTGGTGTGGACCGGCACCGTCGTGGTGCTGCTCGCGCTGTGCGCCGGGATCTTCGGGCTCAAGGCCTCGGGCCTGGCCAACAAGGACCAGTTCACGAACAAGCCGCAGATGGCGGTGGGCGAGCAGTTGCGCGCCGAGCACTTCCCCGCGGGCAACGGCGACCCCGTCTACGTCGCCGCGAACTCCGCCGCCGCCGGGCACGTCAAGGACGTGGTCGCCGCGGTGCCCGGCGTCGCCCAGGTCGGCGACCCCTTCGCCAAGGGCGACCAGGCGGTGCTGCTCGCCGACCTCAAGGACGAGGCCAGCAGCGACGCGGCACTGGCCACCCTGGACCGGATCCGCACCGCCGTGCACCGCATCGACGGCGCGGACGCGCAGGTCGGCGGCAGCACCGCGATCATGGCGGACACCGAGAACGCCGCGACCCGCGACGACAAGGTCGTCATCCCGCTCGTGCTGGCCGTGGTGCTGCTCATCCTGTGCCTGCTGCTGCGCTCGATCGTCGCCCCGCTGCTGCTGATGGGCACCGTGCTGCTGTCGTTCGGCGCGACCCTCGGCGTCAGCAGCCTGGTGTTCAACCACCTCTTCCACTTCGCCGGGGCGGACGCGTCCTACCCGCTGCTGGCGTTCGTGTTCCTGGTGGCGCTCGGCATCGACTACAACATCTTCCTCGTCACCCGCATCCGCGAGGACGCGACGACGCTCGGCACCCGCAAGGCCGCGCTGAGCGCCCTGTCCACCACCGGCGGCGTCATCACCTCGGCCGGGGTGGTGCTGGCCGGCACCTTCGGGGCCATGGGCTCGCTGACCATGGTCTTCGCCGCCGAACTGGGCTTCACGGTGGCGTTCGGGGTGCTGCTGGACACCCTCGTGGTCCGCTCCGTGCTGGTCACCGCGCTCACCCTGGACACCGGCCGGTGGATGTGGTGGCCCAGCGCGCTCTTCCACCGCCGCGACGAGGCCCAGCCCGCCGAGGGCGACGCCGGCCAGGTTCCCTCGCTCAGCGGCCGGTGAGCGACACCCCCCGCCCGGAGTCCCGGCGCGCGCCCCGCGGCGCGCGCCGGGCCCCGCGGCGGGGGCATCCGCATGCGCAGTCCGGGGCATGCCCGGACACGGACCTACGGGGGCTGACTCCATGCGTGCAGAGACGATGGACGGAGAAATCCGCCGCGGCACCGCGGTCGCCGACGCGACCACCGGCAGCGCGCAGCGCATCGCGGAACTCGAACGCGAGGTCCGGGAACTCCGCCGCGCCAACGAGACGCTGAAGAGCTACGTCAGCAAGGCGCTGGAGCTGGACATCCTGCCGCGGCAGCGGGACGGGCGCGGGAGCGCAGCGGATCCCTTCGCGGACCCCTTCGCGGGCGGCGGAGCCGGTACGGCCGCGGCCCCCGGCGGCGGGGGAGCGGACCGCGCCGGGACGTCTCCCGGGGCGACCGGCTTCGCCCCCTCCGGATTCCCCGGTGGGCCGGACCTGCCGGGCCTGGCCGACCTGCGCGGTGTGCCGGGACTGCCCGGCCTGCCCGGCACCGCGGCCGCCGCCGGGGGCCGCATGGCGTGGCCCGGCGCCGGAGCCACCGGCAAGGTCGAGTTCCGGGTGCTCGGCCCCATCGAGGCGGCCGTCGGCGGCCGCTGGGTGGATCTGGGCGCGCCCAAGCAGCGCGCCGCCCTCGCCCTGCTGGTGAGCCAGGTCGGCCAGCCGGTCTCGGTCGATGTGATGGTGGAGTCCCTGTGGTCGGGCCGCCCGCCGCAGTCGGCGATCACCTCGCTGCACGCGTACATCGCCAACCTGCGCCGTGCCCTGGAACCCCACCGGGCCCCGCGCACCCCCGCCTCCGTGCTGTGCACCCGGGGGCGCAGCTACCTGCTCGACAGCCGGGCCGTCGAGGTCGACGCCCACCGCTTCGGGGAATGCGCCACCGCCGGCTGGCAGGCCCTGGACCGCGGCGAGCCGCAGCGGGCGCTGCGCGAGTTCGAGACGGGCCTCGCCCTGTGGCGGGGCGACGCCTACGCGGAGGTCGCGACGGCCGCGCCCGTCACACCCGAGGCCGTACGCCTGGAGGAGCTGCGGCTGTCGATGATCGAGGGCCGCAGCGCGACCCTGATCGCGCTCGGCAACCACGAGCTGGCGGTGCCCGAGCTGGTGGCCTTCACGCAGGGCCACCCCTTGCGCGAGTACGGCTGCGAGCTGCTGAGCCTCGCCCTCTACCGCGCCGGACGGCAGGCCGACGCGCTGTCGGTGCTGCGGGCGCACCAGCAGCGCATGGTGGAGGACCTGGGCATCTCGCCGAGCCCGGCACTCCAGCACCTGGAGCTGGAGATCCTCCGCCAGGCCCCGGAGCTGCGGGCCCCCGGCCGCGTCCAGTAGCCCCCGCCGGGCGCCGGGCGTCAGAAGAGCGGCGCGGGCAGCACACCTTCGAGGGCCAGCAGCGCGCGCTTGATCTCCAGGCCGCCGCCGAAGCCGCCTATGCCGCCGTCGCTCTCCACCACCCGGTGGCAGGGCACGACGACGGGCAGCGGGTTGGCCCCCATCGCGACACCGACCGCGCGCGCGGCGTCCGGCTCGCCGACCCGGTCGGCCAGGTCCCCGTAGCCGACCACCGCCCCGTACGGCACCCCGGTGGCCAGCTCGCGCAGCACCCGCCGCTGGAAGCCGGTGACCAGCGACCAGTCCAGCGGCAGGTCGAAGCCCGTGCGGCGCCCGGCGAAGTAGTCGTCGAGCTGCGCGGCGACCGGCGCCAGCCGCTCCGCGTCCTCGACGGGCTCGCAGCCGAGCCGCCGCCCGGCCGCCGCGACGGCCCGCGCGACCGTCGCCTGGTCGGCCCGGAAGGCGACCAGGACCAGGCCCTCTTCGGTGGCCATCAGCAGCAGCGGCCCGATGGGGGCGTCGTACACCGTCCACGCAGCGCTCGTCATGCGGCCAGCCTAGAGGCGGGGTACGACAGCCGGGTCCCGGCAGCGGTCCCCGCCCTGGTCGGGACGCCGTCCCGGGCCGCCGAGAGGGGCCAGGACCGCGTCCGCGGCCGATTGTCGGTGGGGGGTCGTACCGTGGACCCATGCGGCCCGTTTCAGACATCGAACGCAGTGTGGCGCCCTTCGAGGTCGTCAGCCCCTACCAGCCCAGCGGCGACCAGCCGGCGGCCATCGACGCCCTGGAGCGCCGGATCCGGGCCGGCGAGCAGGACGTGGTGCTCCTCGGTGCGACGGGCACGGGCAAGTCCGCCACGACTGCCTGGATGATCGAGCGGCTCCAGCGCCCCACCCTGGTGATGGCGCCGAACAAGACCCTCGCCGCCCAGCTCGCGAACGAGTTCCGCGAGCTGCTGCCGAACAACGCGGTCGAGTACTTCGTCTCGTACTACGACTACTACCAGCCCGAGGCCTACGTCCCGCAGACGGACACCTACATCGAGAAGGACTCCTCGATCAACGAGGAGGTCGAAAGGCTCCGGCACTCCGCCACCAGCTCCCTGCTGACCCGGCGGGACGTCGTCGTGGTCGCCTCGGTGTCCTGCATCTACGGCCTCGGCACCCCGCAGGAGTACGTCGACCGCATGGTCCGGCTGCGCGTGGGGGACGTGGTGGACCGCGACCAGCTGCTGCGCCGCTTCGTCGACGTGCAGTACACGCGCAACGACCTGGCGTTCACCCGCGGCACCTTCCGGGTGCGCGGCGACACGATCGAGATCTTCCCGGTCTACGAGCAGCTCGCGGTGCGCATCGAGATGTTCGGCGACGAGATCGAGGCCCTCTACACCCTGCACCCGCTGACCGGCGAGGTCATCACCGAGGACCAGGAGATCTACGTCTTCCCCGCCACCCACTACGTGGCCGGTCCCGAGCGGATGGAACGCGCCATCGCCGGTATCGAGAAGGAGCTGGAGGGCCAGCTCGCGCAGATGGAGAAGCAGGGCAAGCTGCTGGAGGCCCAGCGGCTGCGGATGCGCACCACGTACGACATCGAGATGATGCGGCAGATCGGCACCTGCTCCGGCATCGAGAACTACTCGCGGCACATCGACGGCCGCGAGCAGGGCAGCGCCCCCGACACCCTCATCGACTACTTCCCGGAGGACTTCCTCCTGGTCATCGACGAGTCGCACGTCACCGTGCCGCAGATCGGCGCGATGTACGAGGGCGACGCGTCGCGCAAGCGCACCCTGGTCGACCACGGCTTCCGGCTGCCGTCCGCGCTGGACAACCGCCCGCTGAAGTGGGAGGAGTTCCTGAAGCGGGTCGGCCAGACCGTCTACCTGTCGGCGACCCCCGGCACGTACGAGATGTCCCGTGCCACGGACGGGGTGGTCGAGCAGATCATCCGGCCGACCGGTCTGGTCGACCCCGAGGTCGTCGTCAAGCCCACCGAGGGCCAGATCGACGACCTGGTCCACGAGATCCGGCTGCGCACCGAGCGGGACGAACGCGTGTTGGTCACCACGCTGACCAAGAAGATGTCCGAGGACCTCACGGACTACCTGCTGGAGCTCGGCATCCAGGTGCGCTACCTGCACAGCGACATCGACACGCTGCGCCGCGTCGAACTGCTCCAGGAGCTGCGGGCCGGTGAGTACGACGTGCTGGTCGGCATCAACCTGCTGCGCGAGGGCCTGGACCTGCCCGAGGTGTCCCTGGTGGCGATCCTGGACGCCGACAAGGAGGGCTTCCTGCGGTCCGGCACGTCCCTGATCCAGACCATCGGCCGCGCGGCCCGCAACGTGTCCGGCCAGGTCCACATGTACGCCGACCGCGTCACACCGGGCATGGAACGGGCGATCGACGAGACCAACCGCCGCCGCGCCAAGCAGATCGCGTACAACACCGAGCGCGGGGTGGATCCGCAGCCGCTGCGCAAGAAGATCGCCGGCATCCTCGACTCCTTCGCCCGGGAGGACGCCGACACCGACGAGCTGCTCGGCTCCGGACGGCAGCGCTCGCGCGGCAAGGCGCCGGTGCCGGGCCTGTCCGGCGGCAAGGGCGGCGAGAAGCACACCAAGGGCGCGCTGCCCGCCGAGGAGCTGGCCGACCTGATCTCCCAGCTGACCGACCAGATGCACACCGCGGCCGCCGAGCTGCAGTTCGAGGTCGCCGCCCGGATCCGGGACGAACTGGGCGATCTGAAGAAGGAACTGCGCCAGATGCGGGATGCCGGAATGGCCTGAGTGGGGTGGGAATCGCCGCGCTGGGAGGGCTCGGACGAACCGGGATACGGTCGGGCGGCGTCTTGTTAGGGTGCGGGGCAACAACCGCACAGTCAGGTGACGGGTGAGAGGGGCAAGACCGTGACGGTCAACATGACCAAGGGCCAGAAGATCAGCCTGAGCAAGTCCGACGGGGGCTCGTTGACGGCGGTCAGGATGGGGCTGGGCTGGCAGGCGGCGCCGCGTCGCGGGCTGTTCGGAAGCCGTACCCGGGAGATCGACCTGGACGCCTCCGCGGTGCTCTTCGCCGACAAGCAGCCGGTCGACGTGGTGTTCTTCCAGCACCTGATCAGTGACGACGGCTCGGTCCGGCACACCGGTGACAACCTGGTCGGCGGCGCGGGGCAGGGCGGCGACGACGAGTCGATCATCGTCGACCTGGCGCGCGTGCCCGTGCACGTCGACCAGATCGTCTTCACCGTGAACTCCTTCACCGGCCAGACCTTCGCCGAGGTGCAGAACGCGTTCTGCCGGCTGGTGGACGAGACCAACGGGCAGGAGCTGGCCCGCTACACGCTGACCGGCGGCGGCCCGTACACCGCGCAGATCATGGCGAAGGTGCAGCGCGGGCAGGGCGGCTGGTCGATGACCGCGATCGGCAACCCCGCCAACGGGCGGACGTTCCAGGACCTCATCCCGGCCATCCTTCCGGCGCTCTGACGGCACGTCCGGGTCCCCGTGGGAGGGCGGCCCGGACGTACCGGTGAGGGGCGGGGCAGGTGCCCGCGGCCTTGCGGGCCGGGGCAGTTCACTACACAGGAAGACGGGGGCGGCGGTCATGACGGCCGAACTGGTCCGGGGGCAGAACCATCCGCTGCCCGACAACCGGCTGGAGATCCGGGTCACGGCAGGCACACCGGTGGTGGCCGCCGTCACGCTCGGGGACGGGGCCGGGCGCGTCATCGCCGACCGGCCGTGGCTCGCCCACCCCGGCGAGCCGCACCTGGAGGGCGTCGAGGTGCCGCGGCAGGCCGCCGCGGAGCACCGCCTCGCGGTGGACCTCGGCGCGATGCCGCCGTCCGTGCACGTGGTGCACGTACTGCTCGCGCTGCCCGGCGCCGCCGCCCGCCCGGCCGCGCCCGCCGACTTCGGCGCCGCGCCCACCCCGCGGCTCGCCGTCACCCGGCCGGACGGCACCGCCATCGCCGGCTTCAGCATCACCGGGCTCGGCCCGGAGACCGCGCTGCTGGCCGTCGAGCTGTACCGGCGGCAGGCGGCGTGGAAGGTCAGGGCCGTCGGCCAGGGCTACCGGGGCGGGCTGCCCGCGCTCTTCCTGGACCAGGGGGTGCCGGACGCGGCGGGTGTCGCGGGCACCATCCACACCGCGGTGGACCGCGAGCAGGCCCGCTCCGTCGCCCCGCCGCCGCCCGCCGCGGGACCGCGCGGCGGTGCGGCCCGGCCGGGCGGTACGGCAGGGACCGCGGATCCCTCCGGTCCTTCCGCGGCCCCCGGTCCTTCCGCGGCCTCGGGCTCCTCCGGCTCCTCGGGCTCCTCCGGCGGCAAGGTCGACTACAGCCACCCGCGGCGCCGTGCCGCCCAGCCGCAGCAGCCGCCCGCCGCGCCGCCGCGCCCGGCCGCGGCCCCCGCCGCGGGGCCGGTGCCGCAGCCGCGGTCCGGCGGGCAGGCGCCGCCGCCCCCGCCCGCGAACGCACCGCACGTGCCGGTGGCCGGGGACGCGCCGGGGCGCTCGATGGAGGAGCGGCTCTACAACCAGGTCTGGGGCATGTTCGAGGACCTGGCGCGGTCGGTGGCCGCCTACCGCAGTGCCGCCGACTTCGCGCAGTCCCGCCTGGAGCAGGAGCTGGACCGGCTGCTGGCCGACCCGCGCACTCGTGGCGGCCCGGCGGCCGAAGCGGCGCGCGAGGAGGCGCAGGCCCGGCAGACCGCGCTGATCGACCAGGCCAGGGAGGTGCTGGACCGGGATCTCGCGCAGCTCGCCGCGGAGGTCGAGGCCGTCGATCCGGCGCTGCCGCCGGAGTTCGCGGGCTGGGAGAATCCCGCCTGGCACGCCTACCGGGTGCCGGAGCGGCTGCCGCTCGCCGTGCGGCTGGGCAGTCTGAGCCTGCCCGAGGTGCCGGATCTGCGCATTCCGCTGCTGTCCCGGCTGCCGCTGGAGCGGGGGTTGTGGATCGACGGCGCGGAGAACCGCAGGGCGGCGATGGACACCGCGGTGTCGATCGCGGCCCGGCTGCTGGCCTCGCACCCGGTCGGCAGCTTCGCGGTGCACGCGCTGGACCCGGCCGGTTCCGGCGCCGCCGCCTTCGCCCCGCTGTACGCGGGCGGGGCGCTGGTGCTGCCGCCGCCCGCCGCGGGCGTGGCGGGGGTGAGCGGGCTGCTGACCCGGCTCACCGAGCGGGTCGACCTGATCCAGATGGCCCGCAGGGGCGGGGTGGCCGACGAGCTGCCGCCCGGCTTCGACACCGCGGAGCAGCTGCTGATCGTCAACGAGTTCCCGTACGGCTTCGACGACCGGTCGGTCAACCAGTTGCGCTACCTCGCCGACGAGGGCCCCTCGGCCGGGGTGCATCTGCTGGTGGTGGCCGACCGGGAGGACGCGTCGGCGTACGGTCCGGTGCTCGATCCGATGTGGCGCGCGCTGCTGCGGCTGACCCCGCTGCCCAGCGACCACCTGTGCGATCCGTGGGTGGGCCACGCCTGGACGTACGAGCCCGCGATGGTGCCGCCGGGCAGTCGGGTGCTCACGGACGTGCTCGGGAGGGTTGCTGCCGCTCGCCCGGCATATGGCCCCTGACCTGGGCACTTGGTGATCTGTTTACCATTTCTTGGGTATTCGTGTACGGTTCTTTGACGTGCCGCTTTCCGCGGTACCTGTGGTGTCCCCGGACGCTACGGGTATCGCGAGCCGGCAATCCATCCCGTCGGAGGACCTGTGGACGTCTCCCTCGCCCTCTGGGTGCTGACCATCGCCGGCCTGTGCGCGCTCATCGGCGCGGACTTCCTGATCGGCCGCAAACCCCATGACGTGACCATCCGCGAGGCCGGTCTGTGGACCGCCGTCTGGGTGGTCCTCGCCGGACTCTTCGGCCTCGGCCTGCTGCTCTTCAGCGGCGGGCAGCCCGCCGGGGAGTTCTTCGCCGGATACATCACCGAGAAGTCGCTCAGCGTCGACAACCTCTTCGTCTTCGTCCTGATCATGGGCAAGTTCGCGGTGCCCTCGCAGTACCAGCAGCGGGTGCTGCTGGTCGGTGTGCTCATAGCGCTGGTGCTGCGCGCGGCCTTCATCGCCGCCGGAGCCACGCTCGTGGCGAGCTTCTCGTGGATCTTCTTCCTCTTCGGCGCCTTCCTGATCTGGACGGCGTGGAAGCTGATCGCCGAGGCCAGAGCCGGTTCCGGCGCCGCGTCCGGCAGCGGCGCCGACCCGGACGCGGGGGAGGAGGAGTACGAGGAGAACCGGCTGCTGAAGGCGGTCGAGAAGCGCGTCCCCGCGACCGACCGCTACCACGGCACCCGCCTGGTCGTCACCGAGGGCGGCAAGCGCCTGATCACTCCGATGCTCGTGGTGATGCTCGCCATCGGCACCACGGACGTGCTCTTCGCCCTGGACTCGATCCCGGCGATCTTCGGGCTCACCCAGGACGCCTACATCGTCTTCACCGCCAACGCCTTCGCGCTGATGGGCCTGCGGCAGCTGTACTTCCTGATCGGCGGGCTGCTCAAGAAGCTCGTGCACCTGTCCTACGGGCTGTCGGTGATCCTCGGCTTCATCGGCGTCAAACTGCTGCTGCACGCGCTGCACGAGCAGGGGGTGCACGTCCCGGAGATCTCGGTGCCGGTCTCGCTGGCCGTCATCGTCGGCGTCCTGGCCGTGACCACCGCGACCAGTCTGCTGGCCTCGCGGCGCACCGCCCGGGAAGCCGCCGCCGCACCCGGGGCGCGGGAGGGGAGCGGCGACACGCCCGCCACCCCCTCCGACCGGCGGATAGACGCCTGACCGCCGCCCTGCCCGCCGCCCGCCGTCCCCCGGGGTCTACCGTGACCCCGGTGGCGGACGGCGGAAAGGTACGGATGTGGCGAATTCCCAGGCGCTCCCGGAGCTGACCGGGGCGCGGTACCTGGACGCCTGGCAGCTCGACGGCATCGCGCTCGCCGTCGTCGTGCTGCTCGGCGCCGGTTACGCCTACGGGGTGCGCCGCCGACTGTGCGCGGGGGAGCGGTGGCCGCTGTGGCGGACCGCCGCCTTCTACGTCCTGGGCCTGGGCACCCTCGTCGTCGCGACGATGTCCTCGCTGGCCGTCTACGACCGGGTGCTCTTCTGGCCCGCGGCCGTGCAGAACATCCTGCTGGACCTCTTCGCGCCGCTGGGCCTCGCGCTCGGCGACCCGCTCGGCCTGGCCGACCCGGGCGGGCGGCTGCACCGCGCCTTCTCCTCCCGGCCGGTGCGCGCGCTCACCTACCCGCTGGTCAGCTCGCTGCTGGTGCTCGCCTCCGAGCTGACCATCTACTTCACGCCCTACTTCGCCACCGCGCTGGGCAACCCGGCGGTGCGGCAGCTCATGCATCTGCAACTGCTGCTCACCGGCAGCCTCTTCGTACTGCCCATGCTCAGCCGCCAGGAACTCCTGCCACGCTGGTGCTCGCACCCGGTGCGGGCCGCGCTCGTCTTCCTCGACGGGCTCTTCGACTCGGTGCCCGGCATCGTCGTGATGACCAGCGGCAGCCTGATCGCCGGCCACTGGTACACCGCGCACCCGCGCACCTGGGGCCCCAGCCTGGAGCACGACCAGATGCTCGGCGGCGGGCTGATGCTGACGCTCGCCGAACTCGTCGGTCTGCCCTTCATCCTGCTGGTCTTCCTGGAGTGGTGGCGCGCCGAACGCCTCAAGACCGCCGAACTGGACGCCCGCCTGGACCGCGAGGCCCTCGCAGCGGCGGCCCCCGCCCCCGCGGCCGCACCCTCTCCCAAGGCTTCGCCCGAGGTCACCCCCGCGCCGCCCCCGGCCGTCCCCGAGATGACCAGGCCCTGGTGGGAGACCGACCAGGGCGAGGTCGGCGAGCGGATGCGCCGCCGCCGCTGACTCGCCGACCCGCGGTCGCGCGGCCGTTCGACCGGTCACCCGGACAGCCCAGCGGGTTCCCCCGGGCGAGTGAACTCCCGGCCCATCGGCCCTCCTCCCGCAACTACGCTCCGGCGTTTCTCGTCACTCACAGTGAAGATCGCTGATCGAGTGAACGAACGGGGTGGGTCGTGGACACCGTCATCGTGCAGCTGCCCGAGGTGCGCGGGTTGCGGCAGCCCGAGCCGTGCGGGCCACCGCGGCTGCTGAGACTGGGACCCGGGCAGACCGCCGACTTCGGCCGCGGCGCCCCCGGCCGCCCGGTCCCGATCCGGCTCACCGACCCCGGGGTCTCCCGCTGCGCCGGGCAGATCACCGCCGCCGAGGACTACTGGCGGCTGTCCAACTACAGCCGCACCGCCACCTATGTGGTGGAGAACCTCGAAGGCGCCGGCGAGCACATCAAGGTCGCCCCCGGACGGCTGGGCGCGCCCGTCCCCTTCGAGTTCTCCCGGGTCGTCCTGCCCTCCGAGGGTGCCGACGCCGGCTTCAAGGTCTTCGCCCCCCAGCACGCCTACCGCGACGACCCCGGCACCGACCCCGCGGCCGGCGACCACACCGTCACCCCCTTCGCCCTCGACCCGACCGCGAAGTACTTCCTCGTCCTGCTCGCCCTGTGCGAGCCGAGGCTCCGCAACCCCTCGACCGGCGCCGTCCCGCGCGTCGGCGACGTCCTGGACCGGCTGCGCCCGCTCCCCTCCTGCCACGACCTCACCCGCTCCGCCGTCAACTACCACATCGGCTATCTCGCCACGACCAAGCTCCGGCTCGGCGACGAGACGGCCGACCCCGAGGCCCCCGACACCCTCGCCGGCGGGAAACGCGCCGAACTCATCGCCTTCGCCCTGCGCTTCGACCTCGTCCGCGAGGAGCACCTGACCCTCCTCCCGTCCCGCACGGCCCCCCGCCGTCCCGCCGGAACGGCCTGACCATGCACCAGCACCCCGCCGACGTCCCCCAGGGCTACCGGATCGGCGACTGGACCGTCACCGGCCTCATCGGCTCCGGCAGTTGGGGCAGCGTCTACACCGCCGAGGGCCCGGACGGCACCCCGGTCGCCGTCAAACTCCTCGGCACTGCCCTGCTCACCCCCGGCCAGCAGGCCTCGATGGCCGACCTGGTCCGCCGCGAGGTGCGCTTCAGCCTGGCCGCGCGCCACCCGCACCTGATCCGCACCCGCGAAGCCGTCATCGTCCACGACCCGGCCCACCCCGCGCTCGACGGCTGCACCGCCCTGGTCATGGACCGCGCCACCGGCAGCGTCCAGGACCTCCTCGCCGCGCCCGGCCCCCCGCCGCCCGTGCCCCCGCCCGCAGGCCCCCGCGTGGACGCCCACCGGATCCTGCGCGGCGTGGCCGACGGGCTCGCCTACCTGCACGGGCTGGGCTGGCTGCACGGTGACCTCAAGCCCGCCAACATCCTGCTCGGCCCGCGCGGCGAGGTGTGGCTCGCCGACTTCGGCCTGACCGCCGAACTGGACGGCACCCACGCCTACGTCCCGCCCATGGGCACCCTCGACCACCTGCCCCCGGAGTGGTGGTCCGCCCGCACCGGCAGCCAGGGCACCGCCGTCCGGCCCAGCGCCGACATCTGGGCCTACGGCGTGCTCGCCCACGAGGTGCTGTGCGGCGGACTGCACCCCTTCCCCGGCGCCACCGCCCGCGCCCGCGCGCTGGCCGCCCAGTCCTACGCCCGCGGCGCGGCGCCGCTGCGGCTCGACTCCTCCCTTCCCGACGACTGGCGCCGCCTCGTCACCGACTGCCTGGCCCCCGACCACGCCCGCCGCGCCGGTCTGACCGCCACCCTGCTCACCGAGCGCGTCGCCGCGCTGACCGCCGGACCCGTCCCCGCCCCCGGCCGGACCGCACCGCCCCGCCCGGCCCGGCGCCGGATCCGGCGGGCCGCCGCCGCGGCGAGCGGGCTGCTCCTCGCCTCGGGCGCCGCCGCCGGACTGCTGTCGGCGGAGCACGGCCACTCCGCCCACGCCCCCGCGGCCCGGCCGGACGGCACCCGCGCGGCGCCGGTCGCCCCCCTCGCCGACGCGCTGCCCGCCGGCTCCGACGTCCCTGTCACCCTGCGCCCCGCGATCGACCAGGCCACCCGGCTGTGCGTGCAGCCCGAAGTGACTCCCGCCCTGGTCGCCGCGATGCTCAAGGCGGAGAGCGGCTTCGACGTCCACGCCCGCCGGCCGGCCACCGACGAGTACGGGGTGGCGATGTGGACGCCCCGGGTCTTCGCCTCCTGGGCCGTCGACGGCGACCTCGACGGCACCAAGGACTACATGTCGCCGCCGGACGCCATCGCGACCATGGGCGTGTACCTGTGCTGGATCGACCAGCAGCTCAAGCAGCGCGGTATGCGCGGCGATCTCCCCTCGTGGATCGCCGCTTCCTACCGCACCAGCGTCCGGACCGTCCTCGACGCGGGAGGGGTGCCCGCCCGGCTGCGGCCGTACGTCGACAAGGTCCGCCGCTTCATGGCCGACTACGCACCGCGCGCCGCCGCTACGGGCGGTCCAGGGTGATGGAGTTGACCGGGGTGAGGTCGGCGCGCACCCCGGTCTGCGGGGCGATGTCGTAGGTGCAGTTCGCCCCGTCGTAGCCGAGGCACAGATGGGCGTGGGCGCCGCCCGTCTGGTTGTTGAGCACCCAGTGCCAGCCGAGCTGGTTGCTCAGGTTGTGGGCGCCGTAGCTGTAGTAGACGGCCGTCGGCGTCTGCGCCGGGGCGTCCTGGCCGTAGACGCACACGGCCCCGGAGGGGCAGCCGTCCCACGAGTCGCCTGCGGGCTGCGCCTGGGCGATGCCGCCCGTCGCGGCCACGCTCGCCGCGAACACCAGGGCCGTGATCGCCTTCGTGATCTTCCGCATGATGTGCTCCTTCTCCGATGGCTGGTCCGTCCAGCCATCAGAAAAGTAGCCACCGTCGAGCACGCTCCGCTCCTGACGGATGACAGGGTGTAGCGGAAGCCGCTTCGTGCTTCGCGCGCGCCCGCACACCCGCCCGCGGGAAGCGGGAAGCGGGAAGGCGGGAAGGGGGGAAGGGGGCGGATCAGGCGCGGCGGTCGCCCGGCGTCACCAGCCGCGCTCGCGCCACTCCGCCAGGTGCGGGCGCTCGGCGCCGAGCGTGGTGTCGTTGCCGTGGCCGGGGTAGACCCAGGCCTCGTCCGGCAGCGGGCCGAAGACCTTCTCCGTCACGTCGTCGAGGAGCGAGGTGAAGGCCACCGTGTCCCCGAAGGTGTTGCCGACGCCGCCGGGGAAGAGGCAGTCGCCGGTGAAGACGTGCGGGTGGCCGTGCGGGTCGTCGTAGACCAGCGCGATGCTGCCCGGGGTGTGGCCCACGATGTGGCGCGCGGTCAGGGTGATCCGGCCGACCGTCACCGTGTCGCCGTCGTCCACGAGCACGTCGGTCGGGACCGGGATGCCGTCCGCGTCCTCCCGGCCCGCGTAGGTACGCGCCCCGGTCGCGTCCACGACCTCGCGCAGCGCCTGCCAGTGGTCCTGGTGCCGGTGGGTGGTCACCACCGAGGCGAGGCCGTCCTCGCCGACCAGGTTCAGCAGTGTCGCGGGCTCCGCGGCCGCGTCGATCAGCAGCTGCTCGCCGGTCGCCCGGCAGCGCAGCAGATATGCGTTGTTCTCCATCGCGCCGACCGCGACCTTGCTGATGATGAGGTCGGTCAGTTCGTGCGCGTCGGCGGGTCCGCCCACCGTCACCTGTCCGCTGTAGGCCATGGCGTCAGCCTAGCGGTGGCAGCACCGGCAGGGCGTGTCCGGCGGGGCTCACGTCGAGCTTCTCGCCGGTGCCGCGCCCGCTGACCCACGCCAGCAGCGCGCGGGCCGGGCCCGCCACCGTCAGCTCCGGCTCCGCGGCGGCGCCCAGGTCCCATGTGGCGCCGGAGCCGGTGTCGCGCAGCCGTACCGCGGCCACCCCCTCGTGCGCCGCGAGCCGGTCGACGACATAGGCCAGCTCGCGGTCGGCGAAGTCGGCGGGCAGGTCGTCCGTGCCGGGGCCGGCGTCCAGGTCGACGTGGTGCATCCGCACCTCCACCAGTCGCAGCCAGGGCACCTCGGCCGCCGCGACGACCCGGCCCGAGCGCATCGTGACCTGCGCCGCCCAGCCGGCCGGGGGCATCCCGGCGGCGGCCGCGGCGAACCGGTCGGCCGATGCGCGCAGGTCGGCGAGCTGCTCCTCGGGGCTCCTGGCGGCGCCCGCCTCGATGTCGCGGTCGCGGGTGGCGGCGTCGGTGTACATCGGGGTCTCCTCGCCCGTCCGCGCCCATGTGAGCAGGTTCACCAGCGCGTCGGCGTTGCGGGCGACGTGGGCCAGGACGTGGCCGCGGGTCCAGCCGGGCAGCAGCGAGGGCCTTGCGAGGTCCTCCGCGGACAGCCCGGCAGCGGTGTCGAGCAGCTCGGAGGTGGCCGCGGCCACCTCGGCCGCATCGCGCTCGGGATCGGGTCGTTGGACGGTCACGGGCGCTCCAGGGGGTCGGCGTCGTCGGGCGGCGTTGTCAGTGGTGTCGTGCAGGCTTGGGGTACGGCATCAGGTTTCCGTATGCCCCGGGGAGTGGGCGGCGATGTCCGCCACACGATCGGGTGAACCTGCCGGCACGAGCCCGTAAATCGAATGCACGTGCTATATGGTCGGTGTGTCGCAACCTCCGCGACAGGAAGAAATGCCGTGGGCTCCCCGTTTAGGCTGACTGGGGGGTGACGACTCTCCCCCCGTTTCTAGGAAAGGTGCGCACTGGCGTGGCCGATCGACTCATCGTCCGTGGCGCTCGCGAGCACAACCTGAAGAACGTCTCGCTGGAGCTGCCCCGGGACTCGCTCATCGTGTTCACCGGGCTGTCCGGCTCCGGCAAGTCCTCGCTCGCCTTCGACACGATCTTCGCCGAGGGCCAGCGCCGCTACGTGGAGTCACTGTCGTCCTACGCCCGGCAGTTCCTCGGCCAGATGGACAAGCCCGACGTCGACTTCATCGAAGGCCTGTCACCGGCCGTCTCGATCGACCAGAAGTCGACGTCGCGCAACCCGCGGTCCACCGTCGGCACCATCACCGAGGTCTACGACTACCTCCGGCTGCTCTTCGCCCGGATCGGCAAGCCGCACTGCCCCGAGTGCGGGCGCCCGATCTCCCGGCAGTCGCCGCAGGCGATCGTCGACAAGGTGCTGGAGCTGGAGGAGGGCAGCCGTTTCCAGGTGCTCTCCCCGCTGGTGCGCGAGCGCAAGGGCGAGTTCGTCGACCTCTTCGGCGATCTGCAGACCAAGGGCTACAGTCGGGCCCGGGTGGACGGCACGACCGTCCAGCTGACCGACCCGCCGAAGCTCAAGAAGCAGGAGAAGCACACCATCGAGGTGGTCGTCGACCGCCTCACGGTCAAGGACTCCGCCAAGCGCCGGCTCACCGACTCCGTGGAGACCGCCCTCGGCCTGTCCGGCGGCATGGTCATCCTGGACTTCGTCGACCTGCCGGAGGACGACCCGCAGCGCGAGCGGATGTTCTCCGAGCACCTGTACTGCCCGTACGACGATCTGTCCTTCGAGGAGCTGGAGCCGCGCTCCTTCTCCTTCAACTCGCCCTTCGGCGCCTGCCCCGACTGCACCGGCATCGGCTCCCGTATGGAGGTCGACCCGGAGCTGGTCGTCCCGGACGACCAGAAGACGCTCCAGGAAGGCGCCATCGCGCCCTGGACCGGCGGCATGTCCAAGGGCTACTTCGAGCGCCTGGTCGACGGACTGGCCTCCGAGCTGGGCTTCCGCACCGACATCCCGTTCGCCGGGCTGCCCGCGCGCGCCAAGAAGGCGCTGCTCCACGGCCACAAATCGGAGATCCGCGTCGCGTACAAGAACCGGTACGGCCGCGAGCGCGCCTACAACGCGCATTTCGAGGGCGCCATCCCGTTCGTCAAGCGCCGCCACCAGGACTCCGAGAGCGACTCCAGCCGGGAGCGCTTCGAGGGCTACATGCGCGAGGTGCCCTGCCCGACCTGTCAGGGCAGCCGGCTCAAGCCGATCGTGCTGGCCGTCACCGTGCAGGACAGGTCCATCGCCGACGTCTCGGCGATGTCGATCAGCGACTGCGCGGACTTCCTCGGCGCCATGAAGCTCGACGCGCGCGACCGCAAGATCGCCGAGCGGGTGCTCAAGGAGGTCAACGAGCGGCTGCGCTTCCTGGTCGACGTCGGCCTGGACTACCTCTCGCTCAACCGCGCGGCCGGCACCCTGTCCGGCGGCGAGGCGCAGCGCATCCGGCTCGCCACCCAGATCGGCTCCGGCCTGGTCGGCGTGCTCTACGTGCTGGACGAGCCGTCCATCGGCCTGCACCAGCGCGACAACCACCGGCTGATCGAGACCCTGGTCCGGCTGCGCGACCTGGGCAACACGCTCATCGTCGTGGAGCACGACGAGGACACCATCAAGACCGCCGACTGGGTCGTCGACATCGGCCCCGGCGCCGGTGAGCACGGCGGCAAGGTCGTCCACTCCGGCTCCCTCAAGGAGCTGCTGGGCAACGACGAGTCGCTCACCGGGCAGTACCTGGCGGGCAAGCGGGTCATCCCGACGCCCGACGTGCGCCGCCCGATCGACCGCAAGCGGCAGCTGACGGTGCACGGCGCGCGCGAGCACAACCTCCAGGACATCGACGTGTCCTTCCCGCTGGGTGTGCTCACCGCCGTTACGGGCGTGTCCGGCTCCGGCAAGTCCACGCTGGTCAACGACATCCTCTACACCCACCTGGCGCGCGAGCTGAACGGCGCGCGCAGCGTCCCCGGCCGCCACACCCGGGTCGACGGCGACGACCAGGTGGACAAGGTCGTGCATGTCGACCAGTCGCCCATCGGCCGCACCCCGCGGTCCAACCCGGCGACGTACACCGGGGTGTTCGACCACGTCAGGCGGCTGTTCGCGGAGACGATGGAGGCGAAGGTGCGCGGCTATCTGCCGGGCCGCTTCTCCTTCAACGTCAAGGGCGGCCGCTGCGAGAACTGCGCGGGCGACGGCACCATCAAGATCGAGATGAACTTCCTGCCGGACGTGTACGTGCCCTGCGAGGTCTGCCACGGCGCGCGCTACAACCGGGAGACCCTGGAGGTGCACTACAAGGGCAAGTCCATCGCCGAGGTGCTGGACATGCCCATCGAAGAGGCGCTGGACTTCTTCGAGGCGGTACCGGCCATCGCCCGCCACCTGCGCACCCTCAATGACGTCGGCCTCGGCTACGTCCGGCTCGGCCAGTCCGCGCCGACGCTGTCCGGCGGTGAGGCGCAGCGCGTCAAGCTCGCCTCCGAGCTGCAGAAGCGCTCGACCGGCCGTACGGTCTACGTCCTGGACGAGCCCACCACCGGCCTGCACTTCGAGGACATCAGCAAGCTCATCAAGGTGCTCTCCGGACTGGTCGACAAGGGCAACTCGGTGGTCGTCATCGAGCACAACCTGGACGTCATCAAGACGGCCGACTGGGTCATCGACATGGGCCCCGAGGGCGGCAGCGGCGGTGGCCTGGTCATCGCCGAGGGCACCCCCGAGCAGGTCGCCGCCGTCCCGGCCAGCCACACCGGCAAGTTCCTGCGGGACGTGCTGGGCGCCGACCGGGTCAGCGACGCGGCCGTGCCCCAGCCCAGGAAGCGCGCCGCGGCCAAGAGCACGGCGGCCAAGGGTGCAGCGACCAAGGGCACGGCCGCGAAGAGCACCGCCGCCAAGTCCACGGCGGCGAAGAAGGCTCCCGCGGCCCGCAAGAGGGCGGCCAAGGCCTGATGAGCACCGAACAGCCGGCGCCCTGCCGCCGTACGGTCCTGCGCGGGGCGGCCCTCGCCGGGGCCGCCGGCGCGGCCGGTATCGGCCTGGCGGCGTGCGGCGGCAAGACCGGCTCCGCCTCCGGGCCCACCACGCCGGTGGCGCTCGGCCCGTCCGGTGACGTACCGGTCGGCGGCGCCAAGCTCTACCGCGAGGACCGGGTGGTGGTCTCGCAGCCGCAGCAGGGCACCTTCAAGGCGTTCAGCGCGGTGTGCACGCACGCGGGCTGCGTGGTGGACCGGGTGGAGGGCACGACGGTGTCCTGCCCCTGCCACGGCAGCCAGTTCGACGCAGAGACCGGGGCCGTGGTCCAGGGCCCGGCGACCAGACCGCTGCCCGCCGTCCACCTGACGGTGGCGGGCGGCACGATCACCGCGGGACCCGCGAGCTGACCGGCGGTCCGGCCCGCTCCCGGAATCCGGATCGCACGGTTCCGGGAGCCCGAGCCTGACCCCGGTCGGCGGCATCCCGCCAGTAGGGTGGGAGCCATGGCAGACCCCAGCAGCTACCGACCGAAGCCGGGCCAGATCCCCGACTCTCCCGGGGTCTACAAATTCCGGGACGAGCACGGCCGGGTGATCTACGTCGGCAAGGCGAAGAGCCTGCGCCAGCGGCTGTCCTCGTACTTCCAGGACATCACCAACCTGCACCAGCGCACCGCCACCATGGTCACCACGGCGGCGTCGGTGGAGTGGACGGTCGTCTCCACCGAGGTGGAGGCGCTGCAGCTCGAATACTCCTGGATCAAGGAGTTCGACCCGCGCTTCAACGTCAAATACCGTGACGACAAGAGCTATCCGTCGCTCGCCGTCACCATGAACGAGGACTTCCCGCGCGTCCAGGTCATGCGCGGCCCCAAGCGCAAGGGTGTGCGCTACTTCGGCCCGTACGCGCACGCGTGGGCGATCCGCGAGACCGTGGACCTGCTGCTGCGGGTCTTCCCCGTCCGCACCTGCTCCGCCGGGGTGTTCAAGCGCTCCGCGCAGATCGGCCGGCCCTGCCTGCTCGGCTACATCGGCAAGTGCTCCGCGCCCTGCGTCGGCCGGATCAGCCCCGCCGAGCACCGCGAACTGGCCGAGGAGTTCTGCGACTTCATGGCCGGCCACACCGGCACGTACACCCGCCGGCTGGAGCAGCGGATGAAGGACGCCGCCGCGGAGATGGAGTACGAGCAGGCGGCCCGGCTGCGCGACGACCTGGAGGCGCTGCGGCGCGCCATGGAGAAGAACGCGGTCGTGCTCGCCGACGCCACCGACGCCGACCTGATCGCCGTCGCCGAGGACGACCTGGAAGCGGCCGTGCAGATCTTCCACGTCCGCGGCGGCCGGGTGCGCGGCCAGCGCGGCTGGGTCACCGACAAGGTCGAGGCGGTCGACACCGCGGATCTGGTCGAGCACGCCCTCCAGCAGCTCTACGGCGAGGAGAGCGGTGACGCGAGCCGGTCCGGCGGCAGCGGTGGCGTGCCCAAGGAGGTGCTGGTCCCGGTGCTGCCGAGCCCCGTGGAGCCGCTGGCCCAGTGGCTCGCCGACCGGCGCGGTTCGCATGTGAGCCTGCGGATCCCGCAGCGCGGCGACAAGAAGGACCTGATGACCACCGTGCAGCGCAACGCGCAGCAGGCGCTGGCGCTGCACAAGACCCGGCGCGCCTCGGACCTGACCACCCGGTCGCGCGCGCTGGAGGAGATCGCCGCGGCGCTGGACCTGGACACCGCGCCGCTGCGCATCGAGTGCTACGACATCAGCCACCTCCAGGGTGAGGACGTGGTGGCCTCGATGGTGGTCTTCGAGGACGGGCTCGCCCGCAAGAGCGAGTACCGCCGCTTCCAGATCAAGTCCTTCGCGGGACAGGACGACGTCCGCTCCATGCACGAGGTGATCTCCCGGCGTTTCCGCCGCTACCTCCAGGAGCGGCAGAAGACCGGCGAGTGGGAGCCCGACCAGCCGCAGGACGCGGACGCGGCGGCGAACGGCGAGCCGGACGCAGCGGAAGGGCACACCGAGGGCGGCGGCGAGCAGCCCGCCGGGCCCATCGACCCGGACACCGGCCGCCCGCGCAAGTTCGCCTACCCGCCGCAGCTCGTCGTCGTCGACGGCGGCAAGCCGCAGGTCGCCGCCGCCCGCCGGGCGCTGGACGAGCTGGGCATAGCCGACGTCTTCGTGTGCGGCCTGGCCAAGCGCCTGGAGGAGGTCTGGGTCCCGGACGACGAGGACCCGGTCATCCTGCCGCGCAGCAGCGAGGGCCTCTACCTGCTCCAGCGGGTCCGTGACGAGGCCCACCGCTTCGCCATCACCTACCAGCGCAGCAAGCGCACCAAGACGCTCAAGGCCGGCGCCCTCGACCAGGTGCCGGGTCTGGGCGAGACCCGCAAGCAGGCGCTGCTGAAGCACTTCGGGTCGCTCAAGCGGCTGCGCGCGGCGACGGTGGAGGAGATCTGCCAGGTCCCGGGGATCGGCCGCCGTACGGCGGAGACGGTCGCCGGGGCGCTGGCGACCGCGGCCCCGGCCGCACCCGCGGTGAACACCGCGACCGGAGAGATCATCGAAGACGACGGCGGCCCGGCCGACGGCACCCAACCGGTGCCGTCCGGGCGCGACCCACGGGGGAAGAGCACATGAGCGAGCAGGACGCAGAGCAGGACGCAGAGCGGGAAACCGGCCAGAAAACCGACCAGGAAACCGACCAGGGCCCCGAGCCGGGCCCCGAGAAGGACGCAGCGCGTATGACCAGCACCGCACCGGGCGAGGCCGGCCAGCCGGCCCAGGCGATCCCGGAACTGGTGATCATCTCCGGGATGTCCGGAGCCGGCCGCAGCACCGCGGCCAAGTGCCTGGAGGACCTCGGCTGGTTCGTGGTGGACAACCTGCCGCCCGCCCTCATCCCGACCATGGTCGACCTCGGCGCCCGCTCGCAGGGCAACGTGGCGCGGATCGCGGTCGTCGTGGACGTCCGCGGCCGGCAGTTCTTCGACAACCTCCGCGAGTCGCTCGCCGACCTGGAGACCAAGCACGTCAAGCGCCGGGTGATCTTCCTGGAGGCCTCCGACGAGGCGCTCGTGCGGCGCTTCGAGTCGGTGCGCCGCCCGCACCCGCTGCAGGGCCAGGGCCGCATCGTGGACGGCATCAACGCCGAGCGCGACCTGCTGCGCGAGCTGCGCGGCGACGCCGACCTGGTGGTCGACACCTCCAGCCTCAACGTGCACGAACTGCGCGCGAAGCTCGACGCGCAGTTCGCCGGTGAGGAGGAGCAGGAACTCCGGGCCACCGTGATGTCGTTCGGATTCAAGTACGGCCTGCCCGTCGACGCCGACCTGGTGGTGGACTGCCGCTTCCTGCCGAACCCGCACTGGGTGCCGGAGCTGCGGCCCTTCACCGGGCTCAACGACGAGGTGGCGACGTATGTGTTCAACCAGCCGGGCGCCAAGGAGTTCCTCGACCGCTACGCCGAGCTGCTGCACATCATCGCCGCCGGTTACCGGCGTGAGGGCAAGCGGTACGTGACGATCGCGGTGGGCTGCACGGGCGGCAAGCACCGCAGCGTGGCGATGTCGGAACGGCTGGCCCAGCGGCTGGCGGCGGACGGAGTGGAGACGGTGACGGTGCATCGGGACATGGGGCGCGAGTGATCATGGCGGGGCGGCGGTACGGCCGCCGCACCGGGCGCAACGCGGCGGGCCGGCGCGGCGTGCCGCCCAAGGTGGTGGCGCTCGGCGGCGGCCACGGGCTGGCCGCCTCGCTCGCCGCGCTGCGCAGGATCACCGGCGATCTGACGGCCGTCGTCACGGTCGCCGACGACGGCGGCTCCAGCGGGCGGCTGCGCAGCGAGATGGGCGTCCTGCCGCCCGGCGACCTGCGCAAGGCGCTGGCCGCGCTGTGCGGCGACGACGAGTGGGGCAGGACCTGGTCGCAGGTCGTCCAGCACCGCTTCGTCAGCGGCGGCGACCTGCACGGCCACGCGGTCGGCAACCTGCTGATCGTCGCCCTGTGGGAGCAGCTGGACGACGAGGTCGCCGCGCTGGAGTGGGTCGGCCGGCTGCTGGGCGCGCACGGCAGGGTGCTGCCGATGTCCGCCGTCCCGCTCGACCTGCACGCGACCGTACGCGGCCACGACCCGGCCGCGCCCGACGCGATCAGCACCGTCCGCGGGCAGGCCACCGTCGCCCTGACCCCCGGCGAGGTGCAGGAGGTCATGGTCGTGCCGGCCGACCCGCCGGCCGTACCGGAGGCCGTGCAGGCGGTACTTGACGCCGACTGGGTGGTGCTCGGGCCCGGCTCCTGGTTCTCCTCGGTCATCCCGCATCTGCTGGTGCCGGAACTGGCGGACGCCCTGATGACGACCCGTGCCCGGCGGGTGCTCACGCTCAACCTGGCACCGCAGCCCGGCGAGACCCCAGGATTTTCTCCGCAGCGTCACTTGGAGGTTTTGGGGCGACACGCCCCTAAACTCACCATCGACGTGGTTCTCGCCGACGAGGCCGCCGTGCCCGACCGTGACAGCCTCGACGAGGCCGCGCTGCGGTTGGGCGGCACGGTCCACCTGGCCCCGGTCGCCGCCCCCGACGGGCCGCGGCACGACCCGGAGTTGTTGGCCGCCGCGTATGACCGGATTTTTCGTATGCGTGGAAGGATCGGCCCATGGCGATGACGGCAGCGGTGAAGGACGAGATCTCCCGGCTTCCCGTCACCCGGACCTGCTGCCGCAAGGCGGAGGTGTCGTCGATCCTGCGCTTCGCCGGAGGACTCCACCTGGTGAGCGGCCGGATCGTGATCGAGGCCGAACTCGACACCGGGATCGCGGCGCGGCGGCTGCGCAAGGACATCCTGGAGATCTTCGGCCACTCCTCCGACCTGGTCGTGATGGCGCCCGGCGGGCTGCGCCGCGGCAGCCGGTACGTCGTCCGGGTCGTCGCGGGCGGCGACCAGCTCGCCCGGCAGACGGGCCTGGTGGACGGCCGCGGGCGCCCCATCCGCGGGCTGCCCCCGCAGGTCGTCTCCGGCGCCACCTGCGACGCGGAGGCCGCGTGGCGCGGGGCCTTCCTGGCGCACGGCTCGCTCACCGAGCCCGGCCGCTCCTCCTCGCTGGAGGTCACCTGCCCCGGCCCCGAGGCCGCGCTCGCCCTGGTCGGCGCCGCCCGCCGGCTGCAGATCCCGGCGAAGGCCCGCGAGGTGCGCAACGTCGACCGTGTCGTCGTACGCGACGGTGACGCGATCGGCGCGCTGCTGACCCGGCTCGGCGCCCACGACTCCGTCCTGGCCTGGGAGGAGCGCCGGATGCGGCGCGAGGTGCGGGCCACGGCGAACCGGCTCGCCAACTTCGACGACGCGAATCTGCGCAGGTCCGCGCGGGCGGCGGTGGCGGCGGGCGCGCGGGTCGCGCGGGCTCTGGAGATCCTCGGCGAGGAGGTTCCCGAGCACCTCGCCGCCGCGGGCCGGCTGCGGATGGACCACAAGCAGGCCTCGCTGGAGGAGCTGGGCTCCCTCGCGGAGCCGCCGCTCACCAAGGACGCGGTGGCCGGCCGGATCCGCCGCCTGCTCGCGATGGCGGACAAGCGCGCCTCCGACCTGGGCCTGCCGGGCACGGAGGCCAGCCTCACCGACGAGATGGTCGGCTGATCTCACCTGCCGGGCAGGGCCCGTGCCCCCGGGGGCGCGGCCGCACGCGGGACGCGCCCCCCGCGGGAGCGGAAAACGCTCGGCCCGGGATGGGCAATGTCACTCGCGCGACACGGGCGAGGTAGGGTCGGACGTGGTCGGGGACATCCCATATTTCGCAGCCGGAACGGATTCCGGCGACTGAGCGAGGAGATCGGTTCGTGACGATCCGGGTAGGCATCAACGGCTTTGGCCGCATCGGTCGTAACTTCTTCCGCGCCGTCCTGGAGCAGGGCGCGGACATCGAGATCGTGGCTGTCAACGACCTGGGTGACACCGCGACCACGGCACACCTGCTGAAGTACGACACCATCCTGGGCCGCCTCAAGGCCGAGGTGACCCACACCGCCGACTCCATCACGGTGGACGGCAAGACCATCAAGGTGCTCGCCGAGCGCGACCCGGCCGCGCTGAACTGGGGCGAGCTGGGCGTCGACATCGTCGTCGAGTCGACCGGCATCTTCACCAAGGCCGCCGACGCCGGCAAGCACCTGGCCGGCGGTGCCAAGAAGGTCATCATCTCGGCGCCCGCCTCCGACGAGGACATCACGATCGTGATGGGCGTCAACCAGGACCAGTACGACCCCGCCAACCACAACATCATCTCCAACGCGTCCTGCACGACGAACTGTGTGGCGCCGATGGCGAAGGTGCTGCTGGAGAACTTCGGCATCGTCAAGGGCCTGATGACCACGGTCCACGCGTACACCAACGACCAGCGGATCCTGGACTTCCCGCACAAGGACCTGCGGCGCGCCCGCGCGGCGGCGGAGAACATCATCCCGACCACCACGGGCGCCGCGAAGGCCACCGCGCTGGTCATCCCGCAGCTCAAGGGCAAGCTGGACGGCATCGCCATGCGCGTGCCGGTCCCGACCGGCTCGGTCACCGACCTGGTCGTCGACCTGGAGCGCGAGGTCACCAAGGACGAGGTCAACGCCGCCTTCCAGAAGGCCGCCGAGGGCCAGCTCAAGGGCATCCTGGAGTACACCGAGGACGCGATCGTGTCCTCGGACATCGTCAACTGGCCGGCCTCCTGCACCTTCGACTCCTCGCTGACCATGGCGCAGGGCAAGACGGTCAAGGTCATCGGCTGGTACGACAACGAGTGGGGCTACTCCAACCGCCTGGTGGACCTGACGGTCTTCGTCGGCGGTCAGCTCTGACCTGCCGCACGGCAGCAGCAGACGGCACAGCCGACACGGCACCGCGGATGTGAGGGACAGGGTCCGGCCGGGCGCGACGGAGCGCCCGCGCCGGGCCCTGTCGCCGTGCGGTGCCCCCCGCAAGCAGACAGGGCAGACCCAGGCAGACCCGGCCGAGCGGCCGGGCCGGCAGACCGGAGTGACCGCAGAAGATGAAGACGATCGACGACCTCATCGGCGAGGGGCGGGTGGCGGGCAAGCGGGTCTTCGTCCGCGCCGACCTGAACGTGCCGCTCGCGGGCGAGACCATCACCGACGACGGCCGGATCCGCGCCGCCGTACCGACCATCACCAAGCTCGCCGAGGCCGGCGCGCGGGTGATCGTCGCCTCCCACCTGGGCCGTCCCAAGGGCGCGCCCGACCCGCAGTTCTCGCTCGCGCCGGTCGCGAAGCGGCTCGGTGAGCTGCTGGGCAAGGACGTGTCGTTCGCCACCGACACCGTCGGCGACAGCGCGACCGCCACCGTCGAAGGCCTGGCCGACGGGCAGGTCGCGCTGCTGGAGAACCTGCGCTTCAACGCGGGCGAGACCAGCAAGGACGACGCCGAGCGCGGCGCGTTCGCCGACCAGCTCGCGGCGCTCGCCGACACCTACGTCGGCGACGGCTTCGGCGCCGTGCACCGCAAGCACGCCTCGGTCTACGACCTGCCGGCCCGGCTGCCGCACGCCGCCGGCGGGCTGATCGCCACCGAGGTCGGTGTGCTCAAGAAGCTCACCGAGGACGTCGCGCGGCCGTACGCGGTCGTGCTGGGCGGCTCGAAGGTGTCCGACAAGCTCGGGGTCATCGACCACCTGCTGGAGAAGGCCGACCGCATCCTGGTCGGCGGCGGCATGGTCTTCACCTTCCTCAAGGCCCAGGGCCACGAGGTCGGCAGCAGCCTGCTCCAGGAGGACCAGATCCCCGTGGTGCAGGACTACCTGGCGCGGGCGAAGGCCAAGGGCGTGGAGTTCGTGCTGCCCGTCGACGTCGTCGGCAGCCCCGAGTTCCCCGACCTGAAGGCCAAGACGCCGAGCGACCCGGTCACCGTGCCGGTCGACGGCATCCCGGCCGACCTGATCGGCCTGGACATCGGCCCGGAGTCGCGCAAGCTCTTCGCGGCCAAGCTCGCGGACACCGCCACCGTCTTCTGGAACGGCCCGATGGGCGTCTTCGAGCACCCGGACTACGCCGAGGGCACCCGCGCGGTGGCCCAGGCCCTCATCGACTCCCCGGCCTTCACGGTCGTCGGCGGCGGCGACTCGGCCGCGGCCGTCCGCATCCTGGGCTTCGACGAGTCGGCTTTCGGCCACATTTCCACGGGTGGCGGCGCGAGCCTGGAATACCTGGAAGGCAAGACCCTGCCGGGGCTTGCAGCACTGGAGGACTGACGACGTGACCGAGCAGAGCCGCACCCCGCTCATGGCGGGCAACTGGAAGATGAACCTCAACCACCTGGAGGCCATCGCGCACCTCCAGAAGCTGGCCTTCGGGCTCACCGACAAGGACCTGGACGCCGTCGAGGTCGCCGTGCTCGTCCCCTTCACCGACCTGCGCTCGGTGCAGACGCTGGCCGAGGGCGACCGGCTGCGGATCAAGTACGGCGCGCAGGACCTGTCGGCGCACGACTCCGGTGCGTACACCGGTGAGGTCTCCGGACCGATGCTGTCCAAGCTCAAGTGCACCTTCGTGGTCATCGGCCACTCCGAGCGGCGGCAGTACCACGGCGAGGCCGAGGAGATCGTCAACGCCAAGGTCAAGGCCGCCTACCGCAACGGGATCACGCCGATCCTGTGCGTCGGCGAGGGCCTGGACGTCCGCAAGGCCGGACAGCAGGTGCCGCACACCCTGGCGCAGCTGGACGGCGCGCTGAAGGACATCAGCGCCGAGCAGGCCGCGTCGATCGTGGTCGCCTACGAGCCGGTCTGGGCGATCGGCACCGGCGAGGTCGCGACCCCCGAGGACGCGCAGGAGGTCTGCGGCGCGATCCGGGCGCGGCTGGCGGAGCTGTACGACCAGCCGACCGCGGACGCGATCCGCATCCAGTACGGCGGCTCGGTCAAGGCGGGCAACGTCGCCGCGATCATGGCGCAGCCGGACGTCGACGGGGCGCTCGTCGGCGGTGCCGCGCTGGACGCGGACGAGTTCGTGAAGATCGTCCGCTTCCGCGACCAGTGAGGTCCGCGGCACTGTGAAGTACCCTGGCGGGGCCGAACCGGGAATCCACGCGGCTCGGCCCCGTGCCGTTGTCCTGTAGTCGAGAGAGTTGGTCCAGCCGTGGAAATCGGGTTCTCCATCGCCCTCATCATCCTCAGCCTGCTGCTTCTGCTGCTGGTGCTGATGCACAAGGGGAAGGGCGGCGGCCTGTCGGACATGTTCGGCGGCGGCATGCAGTCCTCCGTCGGTGGTTCGTCCGTGGCCGAGCGCAACCTCGACCGGATCACCGTCGTCATCGGCCTGCTGTGGTTCGCGTGCATCGTCGTCCTCGGCCTGGTCATGAAGTACAAGTAGGACCGGCCCGCGTTCGACGGCACCCGACGCCCCCCGCTGCGACTCCCGCCCGTCCACAGGGAACTGACGCCTCGTCGCCCCTGCGGCTTACTATGAGGGAACGCCTTCGGGGGGCGGTCGTGTGCCTGCCACTGGACGGCACGTAAGGTCCCCGTAAACTGGCGAACCTCGCAGCACCATCACGCAGGGAGTTACGACCGTGGCAAGTGGCAACGCGATCCGTGGCAGTCGGGTCGGAGCGGGGCCGATGGGAGAGGCCGAGCGCGGCGAGTCCGCGCCGCGTCTCCGCATCTCCTTCTGGTGCTCCAACGGGCACGAGACCCAGCCGAGCTTCGCCAGCGACGCGCAGATCCCCGACACCTGGGACTGCCCCCGGTGCGGCTTCCCCGCCGGGCAGGACGAGGAGAATCCGCCGGCCCCGCCGCGTACGGAGCCGTACAAGACCCACCTCGCCTACGTGCGCGAGCGGCGTTCGGCCGCCGACGGCGAGGCGATCCTCGCCGAGGCGCTCGCGAAGCTCCGCGGCGAGATCTGACACCGCCGCCGCGGGCCCGCCCGCGGGGCGGCGGCACGCGCCGCGGGCCGTCAGCGGCGGCGCGGCCGGCCGGCGGCGTGCGCGTCGGCGATGTGTGCCGTCAGCGCGATGGACGCGGTCGCGCGCTCGTAGGTGAGCTGCGCGACGCGCGCGTACAGGCAGTCCACGATCAGCAGCACCGAGTGCCGGGTGCCGAAGTTGCCGCGCCGGAAGCTGGTCTCGCCGGAGAAGGACGTCAGCGCGACGTCCGCCGCCTGCGCCACCGGTGAGCGCGGGTCGCCGGTCACCGCGACGGTGAAGGCCCCGCGGTCGGCGGCCAGCCGCAGCGGCTCCAGCACCTCGCGGGTCGTCCCCGAGTGGGAGACGGCGAGCGCGGTGTCGGCGGGCGTCAGCAGCGCCGCGGAGGTCTCCGCGCTGTGCACCTCCGTCCAGGCGTGGGCCGCGCAGCCGATGCCGAAGAGCCGGGCCTGCGCCTCGCGCGCCACGATCCCGGAGCCCCCGACGCCGTAGACGTCGATCCTGCGGGCCCTGGAGAGGGACTGGGCGGCCCTTTCGAGTCCTTCCCGGTCCAGGTGGTCGGCGGTGTGCTGCATGGCCCGCAGATCCGCCTGTGCGACCACGGCTATCACATGCTCCAGGTCGTCGTCCGGCCCGATGCGCGGGCCCAGCGCGGCCTGCCGGGCGCCCCCGTCCCCCTCCGGCGCCGCCTGGCTGCGGCCCTGCTCCTGCGCCAGCTCGATCAGCAGCTGCTGGTACGACTCCAGGCCCAGCGCGCGGCAGAAGCGCGTCACGGTGGCCTGCGAGGTCCCGGTACGGCGCCCCAGCTCGGCCGCCGAGCCGTGCCCGGCCGCCGCCGGGTCGGCCAGCACCGCCTCGCCGACCTTGCGCAGCGAGTCGGACATCCGGGGGAGCTCGGAGCGGATCAGTGCGGTGATCATGGCTGCGCCTTTCTCGGTCCTGGCCGCCCCGGTCGCGGTGCGGTACGCCTGCGGCGGGCTTCCGGACCGCCGCGGGCGCGCGCCGCGCGCCGGGCCCCGCGGTCCCGGCGCGTCCGCGGCGCGGGGCTTGTGCGCGGTGAATCCGTCAACCACCATGCGTGGCGATGAACGAAATCTACAACCGGCGGCTCGTCGTCGGGATCGACGCGGGCGGTACCCGCATCCGGGCCGCGCTCGCGGCGGCCGAGCCGGGCGGCGCGCTCCTCGGCACCGGCTCGGGCGGACCCGGCAACGCGCTCAGCGTCGGCCGGGTCCAGCTCACCGCGCACCTGGCCGCGGCCCTGGCGCAGGCCGTGCCGCCCGCGGCGCGCGCCCGGGTCGGCGCGGTCCACGGCGGCTTCGCGGGCGCCGCCCCCGGGCTCGGCCCCGAACGCGGCCACGGCCTGGTCCTCGCGTGCCTGGGCGACGCCTTCGCGGCCCTCGGCATGGCACCGGACGCGGTGGAGGTCGGCGGCGACACCGAGGTCGCGCTCGCGGCCGCGCCGGGCGCCCCGCGCGACGGCCTGGTGCTCATCGCGGGCACGGGCGCGGTCGCCGCCCGCGTCACCGCCGGGCAGCGCGCGCTGGTCGCCGACGGCCACGGCTGGCTGCTCGGCGACGAGGGCAGCGGCTTCTGGCTCGGCGCCCAGGCCGTCCGCGCCACGCTGGCCGCCCTGGACGGCCGCGGCCCGGCCACCTCGCTGCTCCCGGCGGTGCTGGCGCACTACGGGGTACCCGCGGCCTCCGGCCCGGGAGTACGGCCGGCGGACGCGGCCGGGTCGCCGCCCGCCGCGGCCTCCGGGGGAAGCGCGCTGGGTGCGGGGATCGCTTACGGCGGTCCGGGCCGTCCGGCGTACGGCGGCTCGGGCCGCCCGGCAGCCGGGGCGCGGGATCTCACCGGGCCCGTGGGGGGAGCCCCCGGGGGGCCGGTCGCGCAGGCGGTCGCGGAAGGGCTCGTCGTGCGGGCGTACGAGGCGGCGCCGGTCGAGCTGGCGCTGCTCAGTCCGCTGGTCGTCACCGCGGCGGGGGAGGGGGACGCGGTGGCCGCGGGGCTGCTGGCGCGGGCGGCGGAGCTGCTGGCCGGGAGCGTACGGGCGCTGCGGCCGCGGGCGGGGGAGCCGCTGGTGCTCAGCGGCGGGCTGCTCGGGCCCGGCGGCCCGCTGGTGGGGCAGGTGGGCGCGCTGCTGGCAGGCACCGGGGTGCGGGTCTTCCCGGTGTCCGACGGTGTGGTCGGCGCGGTGGCGCTGGCCCGGCTGCTGCGCTCTTGACGGCCGCGCCCGGTTGGTTGTTCCATCATGAGGGCACGTCTTCGGTTCGTTGAGCCGAAGATCGCAACGGCGCGGGACCGCGCGGTCGTACGCCGTACGGAGAACCGCCGCACTTACCCGCACGCACCCGCAGGCAACCGCACGCAAAGGGGTCCGGCCATGGCCGAAGCACAGATCAGCGCCGCCACGTTCGCCGACGCAGGCCGGGACGCGGTCGAGCGGGCCATCGAGGCCAACAAGGACTCGGTCGCCGCCGCCGGGCGGCTGTTCGCCGACTGCGTCGCCGCCGACGGCGTGATCCACGGCTTCGGCACCGGCCACTCGCAGGCCACCGTGCTGGAGATCGTCGGCCGCGCGGGCGGCCTCATCCCCACCAACCGGATCGGCCTGTCCGACCTGGTGCTGCGCGGCGGCGACGACCGCTCGGTGCTCGCCGACCCGCTGCTGGAGCGCTCCCCGGGCCTGGCCAAGCGGCTGTACGAGCTGGCGACCCCGCGCCCGCAGGACCTGTTCGTCATCGTCTCCAACTCGGGCGTCAACAACTCCGTCGTCGACATGGCCCTGCACGTCAAGGAGGCCGGCCACAAGCTGGTCGCGCTCACCTCGCTCACCCACACCCGCGCCGTGCCCGCCCTGCACCCGTCGGGGCGCCGGCTCGCCGACATCGCCGACGCCGTCCTCGACAACTGCGCCCCCGCCGGTGACGCGCTGCTGCCGCTGCCCGACGGCGGCGCCCTGTGCGGGGTGTCCACCATCACCTCGGCGCTGCTGGTGCAGATGGTCGTCGCGGAGGCGGTGGGCCTGCTGGTCGCCGAGGGCGTGACCGCGCCCGTCTACATCTCGGCGAACCTGCCCGGCGGCTTCGAGCGCAACGCGGGTCTGGAGGAGCACTACGCCGGACGGATCCACCGCGGCGGTTTCTGAGCACCTCTTCTGAGGCACGGTCACCGCAGGCCGCACCGGGTGCCGGGCCCGCGTTCCGCCGCGTCATCAACTAGCGTTGATCCCGCAGCGAGGACGAGGAGAAGTGGACTGATGTCCGAAACCAACGCGCAGGACGGCACGAGCCGCATCCGTCTCGACCAGCGACCGGAGTGGCACGCGCTCGCCAAGCACCGCGACGAGACGGCGGGCACCCACCTGCGGGATCTGTTCGACGCCGACCCCGGCCGGGCCGAGCGCTACACCCTCCAGGTCGGAGACCTCCATCTGGACTACTCCAAGCACCTGGTGACCGACGAGACGCTGGCGCTGCTCCGCGAACTGGCCGCGGCGACCGGCGTGTCGGAACTGCGGGACGCGATGTTCCGCGGCGCGAAGATCAACACCACCGAGGACCGCGCGGTGCTGCACACCGCGCTGCGCGCCCCGCAGTCCGCCACGATCGAGGTCGACGGCCACAACGTCGTCCCCGCCGTGCACGCGGTCCTCCTGAAGATGGGTGTCTTCGCCGACCGCATCCGCTCCGGCGAGTGGACCGGCCACACCGGCAAGCGGATCCGCAACATCGTCAACATCGGCATCGGCGGCTCCGACCTCGGCCCGGCGATGGCCTACGAGGTGCTGCGCGCCTACACCGACCGCGACATGACCGTGCGCTTCGTCTCCAACGTCGACGGCGCCGACCTGCACGAGGCCGTACGCGACCTGGACGCGGCCGAGACGCTCTTCATCATCGCGTCCAAGACCTTCACCACGATCGAGACCATCACCAACGCCACCTCCGCCCGCACCTGGCTGCTCGCCCAGCTCGGCGCCGGGGACGACGCGGTCGCCCAGCACTTCGTCGCGCTGTCGACGAACGCGGAGAAGGTCACCGAGTTCGGCATCAACCCGGACAACATGTTCGAGTTCTGGGACTGGGTCGGCGGCCGCTACTCCTACGACTCGGCCATCGGCCTGTCCCTCATGGTCGCGATCGGCCCGGACGCCTTCCGCGAGATGCTGGCCGGCTTCCACCTGGTCGACGAGCACTTCAGGACCGCCCCGCCGGAGCGCAACGCCCCGCTGCTGCTCGGCCTGCTCGGCGTCTGGTACGGCGGCTTCCACGACGCGCAGTCGCACGCGGTGCTGCCCTACAGCCACTACCTGACGAAGTTCACCGCCTACCTCCAGCAGCTGGACATGGAGTCCAACGGCAAGTCCGTCGACCGCGACGGCAAGCCGGTGAACTGGCAGACCGGCCCCGTCGTATGGGGCACGCCCGGCACCAACGGCCAGCACGCCTACTACCAGCTGCTGCACCAGGGCACGAAGCTGATCCCCGCGGACTTCATCGGCTTCGCCCGCCCCCTCACCGAACTCGGCCCGCTCACCGCCCAGCACGACCTGCTGATGGCCAACTTCTTCGCCCAGACCCAGGCGCTGGCCTTCGGCAAGACCCCGGACGAGGTCCGCGCGGAGGGCGTCGCCGAGGAACTGGTCCCGCACAAGACCTTCCGCGGCAACCACCCGACGACGACGATCCTCGCCACCGAGCTGACGCCGTCGGTGCTGGGGCAGCTCGTCGCGCTGTACGAGCACAAGGTGTTCGTGCAGGGGGCGATCTGGAACATCGACTCGTTCGACCAGTGGGGCGTCGAACTCGGCAAGGTCCTCGCGAAGCGGATCGAGCCCGCTCTGGTGGAAGGAACCGAGGTGCCCGGCCTGGACGCCAGTACGTCCCACCTGGTGGCCAGGTACCGCGAGCTGCGGGGCCGCTGACCCCTGCGGGGGGCCTGGGCCCGAAGGGGCGCGTGGGAGGTGCCCCCACGCGCCCCTGAAAACGCTCACCCGGCGAGAAGCGCCAAGGTCACATGCGGGGCGGCAGCTTCGCCGCCGCTTCGGTGTCCAGCAGCCACAGCGTGCTGGTCAGGCCCCGTGCGGCCGAGGCGGGGGCCTGGGACTCGCCCGGCTCGGACAACGCGAGGGCGACCGCCTCCGCCTTGTCCGCGCCCGCGGCGAGCAGCCAGACCTCCTGGGCCGCCCGGATCGCCGGGAGCGTCAGCGAGATCCGCAGCGGCGGCGGCTTCGGCGAGCCGTGGACGCCGACCACCGTGCGGACGTCCTCGCGGACCGCGGGGTGTTCCGGGAAGAGGGACGCCACATGGGTGTCCGGTCCGACGCCGAGCATCAGCACGTCGAAGGCCGGCACCCGGGTGTGGCTCTCCGGGCCCGCCGCGGCGGCCAGCTCGGCCGCGTAGGCCCCGGCCGCCGCTTCGAGGTCGGAGCCGTACGGGCCGTCCGAGGGCGCCATCGGGTGGACCCTGGCGGGGTCCAGCGGGACGGCGTCCAGCAGCACCGCGGCCTGGGTGACGTTGCGCTCCGGGTCGCCGTCCGGCAGGAAGCGCTCGTCGCCCCACCACACGTCGAGCCGCGCCCAGTCCACCGCGTCGCGCGCGGGGGACTGGGCGAGGGCCGCGAGCAGCGCGTTGCCGTTGCGCCCGCCCGTCAGCACCACCGAGGCGGTGCCGCGGGCGGCCTGCGCGTCCACGATCCGGGTGACGAGCCGGGCCGCGACGGCCTCGGCCATCAGTTCCTTGTCGCGGTGCACGACGACGTGCGGAGTGCTCACTTCGAGTTCGCCGCCTTGCCGGATCCGGCGGCCGGGGCCGCCTTCTTCGCCGCCGACGGGGTCGCGCCGGACGCGCTCTTGGCGGCCGTACCGGTCTCCTTGCCGCCCTTGGCGGAGGCCCCGGCGCCCACGAGGTGCTTGACGCCGAAGTCCACCGTCGCGCGGTATATGTCGTCCGGGTCGAGCCGGCGCAGCTCCTCGGCGATCAGCTCCGAGGTCTCCCGCCGCTTGAGCGCCACGTGCCGGTCCGGCTGGCCCGGCACCGACAGCTCGGCGAGCCGTCCGTCGGCGCGGTCCAGGCAGATGTCGCCGGCCTCGGTGAACAGGTGCACCCCGGTGATGCCGGGCCCGTCCGAGACCTTGCGCTCGACCTCGACGCCCAGCCGGTCGGCGAGCCACAGCGCGAGCAGTTCGGTGCTCGCGTTGTACGCCTCGCCCTCGACGGCCGCCGAGATGATCCGGGCGTGCTTCTGGTCCAGCGCCGCGGCCAGCATGGAGCGCCACGGCGTGAGCCGCGTCCAGGCCAGGTCGGTGTCACCGGGGGTGTAGCCCTCGGCGCGCAGGGTCAGCGAGCCGACCGGGTCCTCCGCGGAGGCCGCGTCGGTGATCCGGCGCTGGGCGAGCCGCCCCAGCGGGTCCTTGCCGGGGTACTCCGGCGCCTGGTCGGGCCACCAGCACACCACGGGGGCGTCCGGCAGCAGCAGCGGCAGTACGACGGACTCGGCGTGGTTGGCCAGCTCGCCGTGCATGCGCAGCACGACGGTCTCGCCGGTGCCGGCCTCGTCGCCCACGACCACCTCGGCGTCGAGGCGGGCGCCCGCCCGCTCCCGGGGGGAGCGGCCGGGGCGCTTGATGACGGCGAGGATGCGCGAGGGGTGCTCGCGCGAGGCCTCGTGCGCCGCCCGCAGCGCGTCGTACGCGCTGCCCTCGTCGGTGACGATGACCAGCGTCAGCACCATGCCCACCGCGGGGGTGCCGCTGGCGTGCCGGGCGTCGATCAGTCCGGAGTTGATGCGTGCGGACGTGGTGTCCGTGAGGTCGATCTTCATGGCCGGCGCCAGCTCCTGCCGTCTCGTGCGAGCATCTCGTCCGCCTCGGCCGGGCCCCAGGTGCCCGCCGCGTACTGCGCGGGCTTGCCGTGCTTGTCCCAGTACGCCTCGACCGGGTCGAGGATGTTCCAGGACAGCTCCACTTCCTGGTGCCGCGGGAAGAGGTTGGCGTCGCCGAGCAGCACGTCGAGGATGAGCCGCTCATACGCCTCCGGGCTGGACTCGGTGAAGGACTCGCCGTACGCGAAGTCCATCGTCACGTCCCGCACCTCGGTGGAAGTGCCCGGCACCTTGGAGCCGAACCGCACCGTGACGCCCTCGTCCGGCTGGACCCGGATGACCAGGGCGTTCTGCCCCAGCTCCTCGGTCGCCCCGGTCTCGAACGGCAGGTACGGCGCGCGCTTGAAGATCACCGCGATCTCGGTGACCCGGCGGCCCAGCCGCTTGCCGGTGCGCAGGTAGAACGGCACCCCGGCCCAGCGGCGGTTGTTGATGGTCAGCTTGATCGCGGCGAAGGTGTCGGTCTTGGACTTGGGGTCGATCCCGTCCTCCTCCAGGTAGCCGAGCACCTCCTCGCCGCCCTGCCAGGCGTGCGCGTACTGCCCGCGCACGGTGTGCTTGCCGAGGTCCTCGGGCAGCTCGACCGCGCCCAGCACCTTGAGCTTCTCCGCCGTGAGCGCCTTGGGGTGGAAGGAGCCGGGCTCCTCCATCGCGGTGAGCGCCAGCAGCTGGAGCAGGTGGTTCTGGATGACGTCGCGGGCCGCGCCGATGCCGTCGTAGTACCCGGCACGGCCGCCGATGCCGATGTCCTCGGCCATCGTGATCTGGACGTGGTCGACGTAGGACCGGTTCCAGATCGGCTCGTACATGGTGTTGGCGAAGCGCAGCGCCAGGATGTTCTGGACCGTCTCCTTGCCCAGGTAGTGGTCGATCCGGAAGACCTCGTTGGGCGGGAAGACGTCGTGCACGATCCGGTTGAGCTCCTGCGCGCTCGCCAGGTCGTGGCCGAACGGCTTCTCGATGACGGCGCGCCGCCACGAGTCGCCGGTGCCCTGCGACAGACCGTGCTTCTTGAGCTGCTGCACCACGTTCGGGAAGAACTTCGGCGGCACGGACAGGTAGAAGGCGAAGTTGCCGCCCGTACCGCGTGCCTTGTCCAGCTCCTCGATCGTGGACTTCAGCGTCTCGAAGGCGGTGTCGTCGTCGAAGTCGCCCTGCACGAACCGGCAGCCCTCGGCCAGCTGCTGCCAGACCTCCTCGCGGAAGGGCGTGCGCGCGTGCTCCTTGACGGCGTCGTGCACCTCCTGCGCGAAGTCCTCGTTCTCCCACTGCCGGCGGGCGAAGCCGACGAGCGCGAAGCCCGGCGGCAGCAGCCCGCGGTTGGCGAGGTCGTACACCGCCGGCATCAGCTTCTTGCGCGACAGGTCACCCGTCACGCCGAAGATGACCAGGCCGGAGGGACCGGCGATGCGGGGCAGCCGCCGGTCCAGCGGGTCGCGCAGCGGGTTGTCGGCGCGCGAGCCGTCCTCATCGGTCGCAGTGGTCACCTCAGGCCTCCGAAGGAGCGAGCCGTTCGAGTTCCGCCTTGGTGGAGTCCAGCAGCTCGTTCCAGGCCGTCTCGAACTTCTCGACGCCCTCGTCCTCCAGCAGCTGGACAACATCGTCGTACGAGATGCCGAGCGCCGCGATCGCGGCCAGCTCGGCACGCGACTGCTCGTACGTGCCCGCGATCGTGTTCCCGGTGACCTCGCCCTGCTCGGCGGTCGCCTCCAGGGTGGCCTCCGGCATGGTGTTGACCGTGTTGGGCGCGACCAGCTCGGTGACGTAGAGCGTCGCCGGGTAGTTCGGGTCCTTCACACCGGTGGAGGCCCACAGCGGGCGCTGCCGGTTGGCGCCGGCCCGCTCCAGGGCGGCCCAGCGGTCGGAACCGAAGACCTCCTCGTAGGCCTCGTAGGCCAGCCGGGCGTTCGCGACGGCGGCCTTGCCCTTGAGCGCCTTGGCCTCGTCCGTGCCGATCTTCTCCAGGCGCTTGTCGATCTCGGTGTCGACGCGGCTGACGAAGAAGGATGCCACCGAGTGGATCTTCGACAGGTCCAGGCCGGCGGCGTTCGCCTTCTCCAGACCGGTCAGGTAGGCGTCCATGACCTCGCGGTAGCGGTCCAGCGAGAAGATCAGCGTGACGTTGACGCTGATGCCGCGCGCGGTGACGTCCGCGATGGCCGGCAGGCCCGCCTTCGTCGCCGGGATCTTGATGAGCGTGTTCGGCCGGTCCACCAGCCACGCGAGCTGCTTGGCCTCGGCGACCGTCGCCCGGGTGTTGTGCGCCAGCCGCGGGTCCACCTCGATCGAGACCCGGCCGTCGCGGCCGTTCGTCGCGTCGAAGACCGGGCGGAAGATGTCCGCCGCGTCCCGCACGTCGGCGGTGGTGATCATGCGCACCGCCTCGTCCGGGGTCAGACGGCGCGCCGCCAGGTCGGAGACCTGCGGGTCGTAGAGCGCGTCACCGACGATGGCCTTCTGGAAGATGGCCGGGTTGGTGGTGGCGCCGACCACGTGGCTCTGGTCGATCAGCTCGCCCAGGTTGCCGGTGGTGATACGCCTGCGGGACATGTCGTCCAGCCAGATCGCGACGCCTTCGTCGGAGAGGCGCTTGAGTGCGTCTGTCATGGGAATTGCATCTCCTGGTGTGTCGTGTTGACTGCGTCAGCGATCTGCGGCGGCGAGAGATTCCCGGGCCGCTGCGGCCACCGCCTCCGCGGTGAACCCGAACTCACGGAACAGCACGCCCGCGCTCGCCGAGGCACCGAAGTGCTCCAGGCTCACCACGCGTCCCGCGTCGCCCACGTAGCGGTACCAGGTCAGCGCGATGCCGGCCTCGACCGCGACCCGGGCCTTCACCGAGGGCGGCAGCACGCCGTCCCGGTACGCCTGGTCCTGCTCCTCGAACCACTCCACGCACGGCATCGAGACGACCCGCGTCGGGACGCCGGCCGCCTGGAGCTCCTCGCGCGCGCCCACCGCGAGCTGCACCTCGGAGCCGGTGGCGATGAGGATCACCTGCGCCGGGCCGCCCTCGGCCTCGAAGAGCACGTAACCGCCGCGCGCCGCGTCCTCGTTGCGGTCGTACGTCGGCAGGCCCTGGCGGCTGAGCGCCAGACCGTGCGGGGCGCCCTTGCCGAACTCCTTCGTCCAGCGCTTCTGGATCTCGCGCCACGCCACGACCGTCTCGTTGGCGTCCGCCGGGCGCACCACGTTCAGGCCCGGGATCGCGCGCAGCGAGGCCAGGTGCTCCACCGGCTGGTGGGTCGGGCCGTCCTCGCCCAGGCCGATCGAGTCGTGCGTCCACACGTACGTGACCGGCAGGTGCATGAGCGCCGACAGCCGGACCGCGTTGCGCATGTAGTCGGAGAAGACCAGGAACGTGCCGCCGTAGACACGGGTGTTGCCGTGCAGCGTGATGCCGTTCATCTCGGCGGCCATCGAGTGCTCGCGGATGCCGAAGTGCACCGTGCGGCCGTACGGCTGCGCCTCCGGCAGCGGGTTGCCGGCCGGCAGGAACGACGAGGTCTTGTCGATCGTGGTGTTGTTCGAGCCCGCGAGGTCGGCGGAGCCGCCCCACAGCTCGGGCACGATCGCGCCGAGCGCCTCCAGCACCTTGCCGGACGCCGCGCGGGTGGCGACGGACTTGCCGGTCTCGAACACCGGCAGGTGCTCCTCCCAGCCCGCGGGCAGCTCAGCCGCCGCGACCCGGTCGAAGGTCGCCGCGTGCTCCGGGTTGGCGGTGCGCCAGGCGGCGAAGGACTTCTCCCACTCCTGCCGGGCCTCGCGCCCGCGGTCACCGACCGCGCGGGTGTGGGCGATCACCGTGTCCTCGACCGCGAAGTGCTGGTCGGGGTCGAAGCCGAGCACCTCCTTGGTCGCGCGCACCTCGTCCTCGCCGAGCGCCGAGCCGTGCGCGGCCTCGGTGTTCTGCGCGTGCGGCGCGGGCCAGGCGATGATCGAGCGCATCGCGATGAAGGACGGCCGCTCGGTCTCGGCCTTGGCCGCCAGCAGCGCGGTGTACAGCGCCTGCGGGTCGAGGTCGCCGTTCTCCAGCGGCGCGACGCGCTGGACGTGCCAGCCGTACGCCTCGTAGCGCTTGAGGGTGTCCTCGGAGACCGCGGTCTGGGTGTCGCCCTCGATCGAGATGTGGTTGTCGTCCCACAGCAGCACCAGGTTGCCCAGCTTCTGGTGCCCGGCCATGGACGACGCCTCGGCCGAGATGCCCTCCTGGAGGCAGCCGTCACCGGCGATGGCCCAGATCATATGGTCGAACGGCGAGGCGCCGGGGGCGGCGTCCGGGTCGAACAGGCCGCGCTCGTAGCGGGCGGCCATCGCCATGCCCACCGCGTTGGCGACACCCTGGCCAAGCGGGCCGGTGGTGGTCTCCACGCCCGTGGTGTGGCCGTACTCCGGGTGGCCGGGGGTCCGCGAACCCCAGGTGCGGAAGGCCTCCAGGTCCGCCAGCTCCAGGCCGTAACCGGCGAGGTAGAGCTGGGTGTAGAGCGTCAGGCTGCTGTGGCCCGCGGACAGCACGAAGCGGTCGCGGCCCGTCCAGTCGGCGTCCGCGGGGTCGTGCCGCATCACCTTCTGGAAGAGCAGGTACGCGGCCGGGGCCAGGCTCATCGCGGTGCCGGGGTGGCCGTTGCCGACCTTCTGCACGGCGTCGGCGGCCAGGACTCGGGCGGTGTCAACGGCCCGCCGGTCCAGATCGGTCCAGTCAAGGTCTGCGGTGGTCGGCTGCTTGCTCACCCTGGGTCAGGGCTCCTCTCAACAATGTCGAACGCGCCGGTGACGTGGTGCCTACCCGACGCGGCTGAGCCTACCGCCGAGCGCGCTCACCTATTCGATCCTGCCCCCGTACGTCCGTGTTCGCCTCCCGAATCCCGGTGACGGCTTATATGCCCCGGTTGAACGGCGTAGGGACCACGTACGAACGCCGGAGAACACCGGACGAACACCCGATAACGGTCCGCGGTCCGGCGCCGGGGGCCGGGCCCGGCAACACGACCGACCCCGGAAGCAGCCGGGGTATTCCCTACGTCTAGAGTGGCGTGGTACGCGCAGGCCGCACCGTGGCCGGCCCGCTGGTGCAGCAGGCGGGGCCAGGTGTTTGCCGGCCTGCTGGACTCATCTCCTTGGGGTGTTCGTGACGGCCGTCGAAACCCGACCCGCGGGGGTCATCGCGACAGGCCCCGTGCATCGGCCGCTGGCGGCCCGTGTCATGGGGTTCGTGGCACTGACGAAACCGCGGATCATCGAGCTGCTGCTCATCACGACGGTTCCGGTCATGTTCCTGGCCGCCGGTGGCGTGCCGGACCTGTGGCTGGTCGTCGCGACCATGATCGGCGGCTATCTCTCCGCGGGGGGCGCCAACGCGCTCAACATGTACATCGACCGCGACATCGACGCGATGATGCACCGCACGGAGCAGCGTCCGCTGGTCACCGGGCTGATCTCGCCGCGCGAGGGCCTGGTCTTCGGCATCACCCTCTCCGTGGTCTCCACGGTGTGGTTCGCGCTGCTGGTCAACCCGCTGTCCGCGGGCCTGTCGCTCACCGCGATCCTCTACTACGTCTTCGTCTACACCCTCGGCCTCAAACGCCGCACCGCCCAGAACATCGTGTGGGGCGGGGTGGCCGGCTGCCTCCAGGTCTTCATCGGCTGGTCCGCCGTCCGCAACGAGCTGGCGTGGGCGCCCTTCGTCCTCTTCCTCGTCCTCTTCTTCTGGACGCCGCCGCACTACTGGCCGCTGTCCATGAAGGTCAAGGACGACTACGAGCGCGTCGGCGTCCCGATGCTCCCGGTCGTCGCGGGCAACCAGGTCGTGGCCCGGCAGATCGTCCTCTACAGCTGGGTCATGGTCCTGACCTCGCTCGCGCTGTGGTGGCCGCTCGGCGAGACGTCCTGGTTCTACCCCGTGGTCGCGGCCCTGCTGGGCGCCTTCTGGCTCAAGGAAGCGCATGCGCTGCACGCGCGGGCGAAGGCCGGGGTGACGGGCCCGAAGCTGAAGGAGATGCGGCTCTTCCACTGGTCGATCACGTACGCCACGCTGCTCTTCGTCGCCGTCGCGGTGGACCCCTTCCTGCACTGAGCGCTCCCGCCCGCCGCAGCGGGGGCCCCGCTCTGGCTACCCGCGAGTAGCATGACGCCCATGGAGAGCAAAGGGACAGCGCGGCTCGCCCGGCAGGCAGCGCGCTTCGCGCAGAAGCACGGCGGCGCCGAAGCCACCGTCGAATACATCGGCGCCCGCGGCGCCCGCATCGTGCTGGTCGGACAGGACGGCGCCTGGGGCGACCTCGTCGCACCCGGCTACGACGCCGCCCGCGACGCGGTGACCGCCGCCGGCCTCACCCTCGCCGAGGACTTCGGGGGCGAACTCGCGGGCCGCGTGCGGACCGGGCCCTACGAGTGGCGAAGGATGGCCGGAATTCAGATCGGCGGCGGGTCGCACACCTGACGCTGTCACCTGCCATGAGGACCATGACGGGGTCCTGACGGGCGGGCAGGACGGCGAGGGGGCGGCGATGGCCGGGGCGCGGGCGCTCCAGCGGGGGCACCTGGTGGACGCGTACGGCCACGGTGTGCACCCCGCCGACCTCGGCATCGGCGCCTTCGAGGCCTGGCTGCCGGGGACCGCCGCGCCGCACACCACGCTTTTCGACAGCCCCGCCGGTTTCGCCGTACGCCGCTGGTGCCCGCCGCTGCTGGGCCTCGAACCGCACTGCGCCCCGGCGCGCTATCTGGCCAGACGCCGCGAGCTGGGCGCGTACGAGTCCGTACGGCGGCTGCTGCGCGGCACCGGCGTGGACACGTACCTGGTCGACACCGGGGAGCCCGGTGAACTGGCGCCGCCGGCGGAACTCGCGGCGGCGGGCGGCGCGGCCGCGTACGAGATCGTGCGGCTGGAGCAGATGGCCCAGCAGGTTGCCGACACCTCCGGAACGGCAGGGGGCTTTCTGGCCAATCTCGCCGAGTCCGCGCGGGGCGCCGCGCTGGGCGCGGTGGGCTTCGCGTGCGCGGCGGAGGAGCTGGACGGCGGGCCGCCCGGCCCCTCGGAACTGGGAACCGCCGCCGCGCGCTGGCTCGGCTCCCGCCGGGTGGGCGAGCGGCCCGCCGACCCCGTACTGCTGCGGCACCTCGCCTGGCAGGCGGTGGCGGAGGGCCTGCCGCTGCTGTTGCGGCACCGCCAGGACGGTCCGGGGCCCGACGCCGCCGCCGGGTTCCTGCGGGACACCGCGGGGGAGGGCACGGACGTCGTGCTGCTGCCGGGACCGGCCCACGAGACCGCGGGGGCACGCCTCGCGGGGGAGCTGGCGCACGTCTACGTGGGGGTCGGCGGGGACCCCGGGCCCGTGCTCGCGCTGGCGCCCTTCGGCAAGGTGCTCTATGCCGGCGGCGCGGTGGGGCTGGCCGAGCTGCACGTTGCCGCGGCGCGGGGGTTCCGGGCGGCCCTGGAGTCCTTCGCCGCCGCGCGGGTCGGGGCGGGGGAGTGGTCCGCGTCCGACGCGGGGCGCGTGGCCGCGCTGGTGGGGGCGGAGAACGCCCGGCGCGTCTTCGGCCTGCCGGCCGGGTAGGGGTTTCGCTCCGGGGGTGCGTCTCGCGCTGGTCGCGCGGCCTTCCCGCCGTCGTGGCTGGTCCTACGCTCCCGGGGTGCCACTGGCGGCCGGTTCGCGGCCTTCCCGCCGTGCGGGCTGGTCGCGCAGTTCCCCGCGCCCCTGATGGGCTTCTCCCGGTTCGGATTCCGGGCGTTCGCGCATCGCGAGGACCACGCGGAGGACGGCGATCCAGACGAGGCTCGCGCCGAACATGTGGAGGTCGACGAGGGCCGCCGGGAGGTGGGTGAAGTACTGGACGTAGCCGATGACGCCCTGGGCCATGAGGACGGCGAAGAGTTCGGTCACGCGGCGCTGGGGGCCGCGGGGGGCGTCTACCGCGCGCAGGACGAACCAGAGGGCGATCGTCAGGCCGACGACGATCCAGGCGAAGTCGGCGTGCAGCTGGGCGATGGTCTTCCAGTCGACCTCGATGCGCTGGAGCTTGTACTTGCCGCTGCTGTCGCCGGGGTGCGGGCCCGCGCCCGTGACCAGCGTGCCCACCGTGATCAGCACCGCGGAGGCGGCGACGAGCACCAGGCCCAGCTGGCGTACCGGCTTGCCGACCAGCGGGCGCGGGGAGGCGTCGCCCTCGGCGGTGCGCTGCCAGGTGAGGACCGCGACCGTGATGAGGGCCGCGGTGAGCAGGAAGTGCAGCGCGACGACGTACGGGTTGAGCTTGGTCAGGACGGTCAGGCCGCCCCAGATCGCGTTGCCGACGACGACCCAGAACTGGGCCCACGCGAGCCGGTGGAGGCCGGTGCGGTGCGGTTCCATCGCGCGGATCGCGATGATCGCCCAGCCGACCGCCGCGCACAGCACGTACGTCAGCATGCGGTTGCTGATCTCGATGGCGTGGTGGATGCCCATCTCGCGGGTGCCGAGCAGGCTGTCCCCGCTGCACGTGGGCCAGGTCGGGCAGCCCAGGCCGGACGCGGTGAGCCGGACCGCGCCGCCGGTGATCACGATGACCACGGACATCACCAGGGCGGCCAGGGTCGCCCGGCGGACCGTCACGGGGTCCGGGGTCCACCTGGCGGCGATGAAGGCGAGCGGGTTTCGCGCGATTTCGGGCAGCTTCGGCACGGAGCCATCGTAGGCGCCTCCTTGTGCGTGTTTTCACGAGGGGGCCCGCGCGGGGTCCGTGGGCGGCTATTCCCAGCGGAAGAAGCGGCTCGCGGCGGCCAGCGCGACGGCCGCCCACACCGCGAGGATGCCCAGGTCGGCCCAGGGCATCGCGGCGCCGTCCCGCAGGACGTCGCGCAGGCCGTCGGACAGGGCGGACACGGGCAGCAGCTGGAGCACGTCCCGTACGGGGCCGGAGAACTTGTCCATCGGCACGATGACCCCGCCGCCGATGAGCAGCAGCAGGAAGACCAGGTTGGCGGCGGCGAGCGTGGCCTCGGCGCGCAGCGTGCCCGCCATCAGCAGGCCGAGCCCGGAGAAGGCGGCGGTGCCGAGCAGCAGCAGGACGAGCACGGCGAGCGGGTTGCCGTGCGGGGACCAGCCGAGCGCGAAGGCGATCACGACCAGGAGCACGACCTGGAGCAGTTCGGTGACCAGCACCGAGCAGGTCTTGGCGGTCAGCAGCGCCCAGCGCGGCAGCGGCGAGGCGCCGAGCCGCTTGAGCACGCCGTAGCGGCGCTCGAAGCCGGTGGCGATGGCCTGGCCGGTGAAGGCGGTGGAGAGCACGGCGAGCGCGAGGACGCCGGGGGCGAGGAAGCCGACGGACTTGCCCGCGCCGGTGTCGACGATGTCGACGGAGCTGAAGACGAGCAGCAGCAGCGCCGGGATCACGACGGTGAGCAGCAGCTGCTCGCCGTTGCGCAGCAGCATCTTCGTCTCCAGCACCGCCTGGGCGCGGATCATCGCGGCGGTCCCGGCGGGGCCGGGGCCGGGGGCGAACATGCCGGCGTGCGGGGCGTCCGGCGCGGTGTCCGTGGTGCTCGTGGTGGCGGTCATCCGCGCAGCTCCCTGCCGGTCAGTTCCAAGAAGACGTCCTCCAGGGTGCGCCGCTCCACCGCGAGCCCCTCGGGGAGGACGCCGTGCTGGGCGCACCAGGAGGTGACGGTGGCCAGCAGCTGCGGGTCCACCTTGCCCTCGATGCGGTAGCTGCCGGGGCCCAGCTCGGCGGCGGTGCTGTCGGCGGGCAGCGCCTTGAGCAGCGAGGCGAGGTCCAGGCCGGGGCGGCCGGTGAAGCGCAGGGTGCCCTCGGCGCCGCCGCGGCACAGCTCCTCCGGGGTGCCGCGGGCTATCGCGCGGCCGGCGTCGATGATGACGACCTGGTCGGCGAGCTGCTCGGCCTCGTCCATGAAGTGGGTGGTCAGCACGACGCCGACGCCGTCGGCGCGCAGCTCGCGCACCAGGTCCCAGGTGGCGCGGCGGGCCTGGGGGTCCAGTCCCGCGGTGGGCTCGTCGAGGAAGACCAGCTCGGGGCGGCCGACGACGGCCATGGCGAGCGCGAGCCGCTGCTGCTGCCCGCCGGACAGCCGGCGGTAGGCGGTGCGGCCGCAGGATTCCAGGCCGAGCCGTTCGATGAGCAGCGCCGGGTCCACCGGATGGGCGTGCAGCGCGGCGGTGTGCCGGAGCATCTCCTCGGCGCGGGCGCCGGGGTAGACGCCGCCGGACTGGAGCATCACGCCGATCCGGGGGCGGAGCGCTGCCCCCTCGGTGACGGGGTCCAGCCCGAGGACGCGTACGCTTCCGGAGTCCGGGCGGCGGTAGCCTTCGCACACCTCGACGGTGGTGGTCTTGCCCGCTCCGTTGGGGCCGAGCACGGCGGTGACGCTGCCGCGCGGCACCACGAGGTCGAGACCGTCGACCGCGGCCTTGGCCCCGTACCGCTTGACCAGACCGGTCACCTCGACAGCAGGGACCCCGGACGCGTTTCGCATGGGACGAGTCTAGGGAGCCGGGAAAGCGGATCCGGCCGCGGGGCGGAATTAGGTGACCCTAAGTGACGCAGCACACCGCGGGTGGTGCCGAGGCGGCTTGCCCGTGCCTGAGGAATTACGCAACAATGTCTTTGTGAAATACGTCGGTGGTGCCGCTCAGGAGGCGGCGGAGGAGCAGACGACCGGGGAGCGGCGCACCCGCAACCGGGTCGCCCGGTCCATCCTGAACCACGGACCGTCCACCGCCGCCGATCTCGCGCAGCGGCTGGGCCTCACCCAGGCCGCCGTCCGCCGCCACCTCGACGCGCTCGTCGCGGAGAACGTGGTGGAGCCCCGCGAACAGCGGGTCTACGGCCAGCGCGGCCGCGGCCGCCCGGCCAAGGTCTTCGCGCTCACCGACTGCGGCCGGGACGCCTTCGACCAGGCCTACGACGCCCTCGCGGCCGACGCGCTGCGCTGGATCGCCGAGACCGCCGGCGGCGGAGCCGACGGGCAGGCCGCCGTGTCGGCCTTCGCGCGGGCACGCGTCGCCGCGCAGGCCGAGCGCTACCGCGCCGCCGTCGAGGCCGCGGCCCCCGAGGACCGCACCCGGGCGCTGGCCCGCGCGCTGTCCGCGGACGGCTACGCGGCGACCACGGCCGCGACCAACAGCGACTCCGGCCCCGCCGGGGAGCAGCTGTGCCAGCACCACTGCCCGGTCGCCCATACGGCCGAGCAGTTCCCCGAGCTGTGCGAGGCGGAGGCGGAAGTCTTCTCCCGGCTGCTCGGCACCCACGTCCAGCGGCTGGCCACCATCGCCCACGGCGACGGCGTGTGCACGACCTTCGTGCCGAGAGCCCCGCAGGCGCCGCAGACGGCGCAGCTCGGAACCGCTGACAGCACCACCCACACCGATCAGGCAACAGCCCGCACGTCCGGGAGGAACCCCGCATGACTGCTCCCACCGAGACCACTCACCCGGAGCTGGAAGGCATCGGCAACTACGAGTACGGCTGGGCCGACTCCGACATCGCCGGCGCGTCCGCCCGGCGCGGGCTGTCCGAGGACGTGGTCCGGGACATCTCCGCGAAGAAGGGCGAGCCGGAGTGGATGCTGAAGCTGCGGCTCAAGGGCCTGCGGCTGTTCGGCAAGAAGCCCATGCCGACCTGGGGCTCGGACCTGTCGGGCATCGACTTCGACAACATCAAGTACTTCGTGCGGTCCACCGAGAAGCAGGCCGAGTCCTGGGAGGACCTGCCGGAGGACATCAAGAACACCTACGACAGGCTCGGCATCCCGGAGGCGGAGAAGCAGCGCCTGGTCGCCGGTGTCGCCGCGCAGTACGAGTCCGAGGTGGTCTACCACCAGATCCGCGAGGACCTGGAGAGCCAGGGTGTCATCTTCCAGGACACCGACACCGCGCTGCGCGAGCACCCGGAGCTGTTCCAGGAGTACTTCGGCACGGTCATCCCGGCCGGTGACAACAAGTTCGCGTCGCTGAACACCGCGGTGTGGTCCGGCGGGTCGTTCATCTACGTCCCCAAGGGCGTGCACGTGGACATCCCGCTGCAGGCCTACTTCCGGATCAACACCGAGAACATGGGCCAGTTCGAGCGGACGCTGATCATCGTCGACGAGGACGCGTACGTCCACTACGTCGAGGGCTGCACCGCGCCGATCTACAAGTCCGACTCGCTGCACTCGGCCGTCGTCGAGATCATCGTGAAGAAGGGCGGCCGCTGCCGCTACACGACGATCCAGAACTGGTCGAACAACGTCTACAACCTGGTGACCAAGCGCGCCGTCGCCTACGAGGGCGCCACCATGGAGTGGGTCGACGGCAACATCGGCTCCAAGGTCACCATGAAGTACCCGGCCGTCTACCTGATGGGCGAGCACGCCAAGGGCGAGACGCTGTCGATCGCGTTCGCCGGCGAGGGCCAGCACCAGGACGCGGGCGCCAAGATGGTGCACATGGCGCCGAACACGTCGTCCAACATCGTCTCCAAGTCGGTGGCGCGCGGCGGCGGCCGCACCTCCTACCGCGGCCTCATCGAGATCGGCGAGGGCTCGGCGGGATCGAAGTCCAACGTGCTGTGCGACGCGCTGCTGATCGACACCGTCTCGCGCTCCGACACCTACCCGTACGTCGACGTCCGCGAGGACGACGTGTCGATGGGCCACGAGGCGACCGTCTCCAAGGTCTCCGACGACCAGCTCTTCTACCTCATGAGCCGCGGACTGACCGAGTTCGAGGCCATGGCGATGATCGTGCGCGGCTTCGTCGAGCCGATCGCCAAGGAGCTGCCGATGGAGTACGCCCTGGAACTGAACCGGCTGATCGAGCTGCAGATGGAGGGCGCCGTCGGCTGACGGCCGGCCCGCCTCCCGTACCCCGCTCGCGACGTTCGGCGAGCCTTCCCGAGTTCCTCCCGAAAGAGAGCTGTACGACTAGCCATGGCTGACATCACCCCTGCGGGCAGCACCACGGACGGTGCCATCACGGTGGGACAGCCCGCCGACGCCCGGGTCAGCGCGGCCCCGTCCTACGACGTGGCCGACTTCCCGGTGCCGCACGGCCGCGAGGAGGAGTGGCGCTTCACTCCGCTGGAACGCCTGCGCGGGCTGCACGACGGCACCGCCGAGGCCACCGGCGCCCTGCGCGTCGAGGTGACCGCCCCGGAGGGGGTCACGGTGCAGACCGTGGACCGCACCGACCCGCGGATCGGCCGCGCGGGCAAGCCCGTCGACCGGGTCGCCGCGCAGGCGTTCAGCTCCTTCGAGAAGGCCTCGGTCGTCAGCATCCCCAAGGACACGATCCTGACCGAGCCGGTCAGGATCGCCGTCCACGGCGAGGGCGGCACGTCCTTCGGCCACCAGGTCGTCGAGGTCGGCGCCTTCGCCGAGGCCGTCGTCGTCATCGACCACACCGGCGACACCACCTTCGCCGCCAACGTCGAGTACCTGATCGGCGACGGCGCCAAGCTCACCGTGGTGTCCGTGCAGGACTGGGACGACACCGCCGTGCACGCCGCCCAGCACACCGCGCTCGTCGGCCGCGACGCCAGCTTCAAGTCGGTCGTCGTGACCTTCGGCGGCGACCTGGTCCGCCTGCACCCGCGGGTCGTCTACGGCGCCCCCGGCGGCGAGGCCGAGCTGTACGGGCTGTACTTCACCGACGAGGGCCAGCACCAGGAGCACCGGCTCTTCATCGACCACGACACCCCGCACTGCCGCTCCGACGTCGCCTACAAGGGCGCGCTGCAGGGCCAGGACGCGCACGCGGTGTGGATCGGCGACGTGCTCATCCGGGCCGCCGCCGAGGGCACCGACACCTACGAGCTCAACCGCAACCTGGTTCTCACCGACGGCGCCCGCGTCGACTCGGTGCCGAACCTGGAGATCGAGACCGGCGAGATCGTCGGCGCCGGTCACGCCTCCGCGACCGGCCGCTTCGACGACGAGCAGCTCTTCTACCTCCGGTCCCGCGGCATCCGCAGCCAGGAGGCGCGCCGCCTGGTCGTCCGCGGCTTCTTCGGCGAGCTGGTCCAGCAGATCGGCCTGGCCGACCTGGAGGAGCGGCTGATGGCGAAGATCGACGCGGAGCTGGAGGCGTCCGTCGGATGACCGCCACCGAGGCGTACGTCGCCGTCTGCAAGCTCGCCGAGCTGGAGGAGGACACCCCCCGCCGGGTCGAGATCGACGGCACCCCGGTGTCCGTCGTCTCCACCGGCGGCGACGTCTACGCCATCCACGACATCTGCTCGCACGCCAACGTCTCGCTCTCCGAGGGCGAGGTCGAGGACTGCCAGATCGAGTGCTGGCTGCACGGGTCCCGTTTCGACCTGCGCACCGGCAAGCCCTCCGGGCTGCCCGCCACGCGGCCCGTGCCCGTATACCCCGTCAAGATCGTTGGGGACGACGTGCTCGTCTCCGTCACCCAGGAGTCCTGAGTCACCCATGGCCACGCTTGAAATCCACGACCTGCACGTCACCGTCGAGGCCGACAACTCCACCAAGGAGATCCTCAAGGGCGTCGACCTGACCGTGAAGCAGGGGGAGACCCACGCGATCATGGGTCCCAACGGCTCCGGCAAGTCCACCCTCGCGTACTCGCTCGCGGGCCACCCCAAGTACACGATCACCGGCGGCACCGTCACGCTCGACGGCGAGGACGTCCTCGCGATGAGCGTCGACGAGCGCGCCCGCGCCGGCCTCTTCCTGGCCATGCAGTACCCGGTCGAGATCCCCGGCGTCTCCGTCTCCAACTTCCTGCGCACCTCCGCGACCGCCATCCGCGGCGAGGCCCCCAAGCTGCGCACGTGGGTCAAGGAGGTCAAGGAGACGATGGAGCGGCTCCAGATGGACCCCTCCTTCGCCGAGCGCAACGTCAACGAGGGCTTCTCCGGCGGTGAGAAGAAGCGCCACGAGATCCTCCAGCTGGAGCTGCTCAAGCCGCACATCGCGATCCTCGACGAGACCGACTCCGGCCTGGACGTGGACGCGCTGCGCATCGTCTCCGAGGGCGTCAACCGGGTACGCGAGTCCGGCGAGGTCGGCACCCTGCTGATCACCCACTACACGCGCATCCTGCGGTACATCAAGCCCGACTTCGTCCACGTCTTCGCCGCCGGCCGCATCGCCGAGTCCGGTGGCGCGGAGCTGGCCGACAAGCTGGAGGAAGAGGGCTACGAGTCCTACGTGAAGGGTGGCGCTGCCGCGTGACACTCCCCCCGCCGACCCGGCGGCCCCTGCCCGGCCTCCTCGACACCGAGGCGATCCGCAAGGACTTCCCGGCCCTCGACCGGGTCGTCCACGACGGCAAGAAGCTCGTCTACCTGGACAACGCGGCGACCTCGCAGAAGCCGCGCCAGGTCCTCGACGTGCTGAACGCGTACTACGAGCGTTCCAACGCCAACGTCCACCGCGGTGTGCACGTGCTCGCCGAGGAGGCCACCGCGCTGTACGAGGGCGCGCGCGACAAGGTCGCCGCGTTCATCAACGCGCCCAGCCGCGACGAGGTCATCTTCACCAAGAACGCCTCCGAGTCGCTCAACCTGGTCGCGAACATGCTCGGCTGGGCGGACGAGCCGTACCGGGTCGACCGGGACACCGAGATCGTCATCACCGAGATGGAGCACCACTCCAACATCGTCCCGTGGCAGCTGCTCTCGCAGCGCACCGGCGCGACGCTGAAGTGGTTCGGCCTCACCGACGACGGCCGGCTCGACCTGTCCGACATCGAGCAGGTCATCACCGAGAAGACGAAGATCGTCTCCTTCGTGCTGGTGTCCAACATCCTCGGCACCGTCAACCCGGTCGAGGCCATCGTGCGCCGCGCCCAGGACGTCGGCGCCCTGGTGCTCATCGACGCCTCGCAGGCCGCCCCGCACATGGTGCTGGACGTGCAGGCGCTCGGCGCCGACTTCGTGGCCTTCACCGGCCACAAGATGGTCGGCCCGACCGGTATCGGCGTGCTGTGGGGCCGCCAGGAACTGCTGGAGGACCTGCCGCCCTTCCTCGGCGGCGGCGAGATGATCGAGACCGTCTCGATGCACTCCTCCACCTACGCGCCCGCGCCGCACAAGTTCGAGGCCGGCACCCCGCCGATCGCCCAGGCCATCGGCCTCGGCGCGGCCGTGGACTACCTCACCGCGATCGGCCTGGACAAGATCGCCGCGCACGAGCACACGCTCACCGAGTACGCGCTGGAGCGGCTGCGCGACGTCCCGTCGCTGCGCATCATCGGCCCCGACACCGCGCAGGACCGGGGCTCGGCGATCTCCTTCACGCTCGGCGACATCCACCCGCACGACGTGGGCCAGGTGCTCGACGAGCAGGGCATCGCCGTCCGGGTCGGCCACCACTGCGCCCGCCCGGTCTGCCTGCGGTACGGAATTCCCGCGACCACGCGAGCGTCGTTCTATCTGTACTCCACTCCGGCCGAGGTCGACGCCCTGGTCGACGGGCTGGAGCAGGTCAGGAACTTCTTCGGGTGACGGTGGTGCTGCTGTGAAGCTGGACTCGATGTACCAGGACGTGATCCTGGACCACTACAAGCACCCGCACGGGCGCGGCCTGCGCGACGGCCAGGCCGAGGTGCACCACGTCAACCCCACCTGCGGGGACGAGATCACCCTGCGGGTACGGATGGACGGCGAGACCGTCGGCGACGTCTCGTACGAGGGCCAGGGCTGCTCCATCAGCCAGGCCAGCGCGTCCGTCCTCAACGACCTGCTGGTCGGCAAGGAACTGGCCGAGGCGCGGAAGATCCAGGAGACCTTCCTGGAGCTGATGCAGTCCCGCGGCCAGATCGAGCCCGACGACGCGATGGAGGAGGTGCTGGAGGACGCCGTCGCGTTCGCCGGCGTCTCGAAATACCCGGCGCGGGTCAAGTGCGCGCTGCTGAGCTGGATGGCCTGGAAGGACGCCACGGCGCAGGCACTGTCCGGCACCACCCCCGAGGAGACCGCATGACTGACGGCACCGAGGTCGCGCTGAAGCCGGCCTCCGAGGAAGAGATCCGCGAGGCGCTGTACGACGTCGTCGACCCCGAACTGGGCATCGACGTCGTCAACCTGGGCCTCATCTACGGCATCCACGTCGACGACTCCAACGTCGCCACCCTGGACATGACCCTCACGTCCGCGGCCTGCCCGCTGACCGACGTGATCGAGGAGCAGGCCCAGACCGCGACGGAGGGCATCGTCGCCGACCTGAAGATCAACTGGGTCTGGATGCCGCCGTGGGGCCCGGAGAAGATCACCGACGACGGCCGCGAGCAATTGCGTGCCCTGGGCTTCAACGTCTGAGCTGCCCTCCGCGGAAGGCGGTGCCCGTTTTTCGCCCGCGGGGCGCCCCTAAAAACGGGCGCCCCGCGCGGCACGCGTCAACTGCTACGCCGCGGAGCGGCCGCGCTCGCGGATGGCGAGTGCCATCAGGCCCGCCGCCAGGCACAGCACGCCGGCCACGGCGAAAACCACGTTCGTGGCGTGCACGAACACCCCCACCGCGGCCCGGTACTCCGCCCCCGGCAGCAACCGCAGCGCACTCGTGTCGAGGTTGCCGTTCACTCGCGCCGCACCGCGCAGGTGCGCGTCCAGGTATCGCGCGACGATCGTGCTGTAGAGCGCGAACCCGAACGACGTCCCCAGCTGCTGCGCAAACCGCAGGGACCCCGTCGCGACCCCCAGGTCCGCCGGGTCCACCGAACTCTGCATGTACTGCAGGCCCAGGCCGAGCGACTGCCCGACGCCGATGCCGAGCACGAAGCATCCGGCGCCGATGAGCCAGTAGCTGGTGCCCGTCCCTATCCCGCCGAAGGCGATGAGTACCGCGGCCTCGAACGTGCCCGCCGCCACCAGCAGGTACTTGAACTTGCCCAGGGTGTTGACGATGAGCCTCGCGACCGGCACGGATGCCAGGACGCCCGCGGCCATGCACGCCGTGAGCAGTCCGGCGTGGCCGGTGCTGAGGCCGCGGCCGACCTGTAGGTAGCCGTTGACGTAGAACAGGCCGCCCGCCACGCCCGTCCCCGCGACCAGGGAGACGGGCATCATCATCCGGAAGACGGGGTTGCGCAGCAGGGTCAGTGAGACGAGCGGTTCGGGTGCGACGAGGCTGCGCCACACGAAGCAGCCCGCGAGGAGCACCGCTCCCGCGGCGAGCGCGGTGACGACGCCCGACGTCCACGCGTAGCGGCTGCCGCCCCACTGGGCGACCAGCAGCGCGCACGCCCCGAAGCCGCCGAGCAGCGCGGCGCCGAGGAAGTCGACGCGGCGCCGTACCGGGCGGGCGGGCAGCCGCAGCACGAGGGCGAAGACCGCGAACGCGGCGGCGGCGATGGGGAGGTTGAGCAGGAAGACCCAGCGCCAGTTCAGGCTGTCGGAGATGAGGCCGCCGAGTGTCGGCCCGAGGGCGAGGCCGATGCCGAACATGACCGCCGCGCCGATGCCGACGGCGCTGGAGGGCTTGACCGTACGGTCCGGGTCGCTGTCGTCGCGGTCGTCGAAGAGGGTGCCGGTGACGACGAGGGTGATCGCGGTGAGTCCGCCCGCGCCGAGCCCCTGCACGGTGCGGGCGGCGATGAGTTCGGTGAGGGTGCGGGACAGGCCGCAGCCGAGCGAGCCGACGGTGAAGAGTCCGAGCGCGGTGAGCAGCAGCGGCTTGGCGCCGTACTCGTCGGCGAGCCTGCCGTACAGCGGTACGACGATGCAGTCCGCGAGGGCGTAGCACGAGGTCAGCCAGGGCAGTTCGGCGATGCCGTGGACCGGGTCGAGGTCGGCGACGGTCTTCCACGCCACGGCGGACACGATGTTGATGTCCAGGATCGCCAGCAGCAGCACGGTGATGGCGGCCGCGCCCACCAGCCTGACCTGGCGGGTGCTCATCAGCAGGACCGGCCCGTCGTGGACGGGGGCCCAGGTGTTCTTGTCTCCCATGCGATTTACACTAGGTGTAAAGATGCTCGGAGGCAATCTATGTAGTGAGTGCAATAATCAACCCGGGCGAACATTGCCGGTAGGATCCGGCCATGGCTGACGAACTGGGGCTGCGGGAGCGTAAGAAGCTGCGGACGGGCGAGCACATCTCCGAGACGGCGGTCGCGCTCTTCCTGCGGGACGGCTTCGACGGGGTCTCGGTCGCCGATGTCGCCGCCGCCGCGGAGGTGTCGAAGAAGACGGTCTTCAACTACTTCCCGACCAAGGAGGACCTGGTCTTCCACCCGCTGCGCGACCACATCGACGAGCCCGCGCGCGTCGTCAGGTCCCGGCGGTCCGGCGAGTCCCCGGTGGCCGCGCTGCGGCGGCACTTCCTCGCGGGCCTGGCCGCCGGGGACCCCAGCACCGGGCTCGCCGACTACCCGGAGTTCCTGGCCTTCCAGCGCATGGTCATGGCCGCGCCCAGCCTGAAGCTGCGGCTGATGGAGCAGTGGATCCTGAGCGAGGACAGCCTCGCGGAGGCGCTCGCCGAGGTCCTCTTCGCCGAGGACGGGGGCGTCGCGGGCGACCCGTCCCGGGGCATCGTGCCGCGCGCGCTCGCCGGTCAGACCCTCGCGGTGCAGCGGGCCCTGACGGTACGCAACCTGGAGCGGATGCTCGCGCGGGAGCGGGACCCGGACGCCCTCGCGCAGGCCACCGCGGAGGCGGAACTGGCCTTCGGGCTGCTGGCGAAGGCCTTCCCCTGACCCGGGCGGCGGGCGGGTCCGCTCAGTCGGCGAGCGTGTCGAGCAGGGCGGCCAGCGCCGCCGGTCCCTCGACGTGGGCCAGGTGGCCCTGGCCGGGCAGTTCGTGGACCGCCGCGCCCGGTACGAGCGCCCGGACGTCCTCGAACGCCGTTCCGTACGGCGGCAGGCCCCGGTTGTGCGCGCCGACGATCAGGTCGACGCGCTCCGCCCGCCCGCCCAGGGCCCGCGGCTCCTCGGCGTTCAGCGCGGCGATCTCGGCGTACAGCGGTTCGCTGAGCCGGCGCAGCAGCTCCCAGGTGGGGCGGTCCGCGCGCAGCGCCTCGACGTAGGACGCCGAGAAGCCGGAGATCCGCCGGTTGACGATCTCCACCGCGCGGTCCAGGTCACCTGCCGCGTCCGCGGCCTTCAGCTCCTCCAGGGCGTCCGCGCCGAACGGCCGGACCACCGGCTCGTACCCGATCAGCCGCCGCACCGGGCGTTCCTCGGCGGCCAGCAGTGCGACGAGCGCCCCGTAGCTCCAGCCGAAGACCGCCCGCGGCTCGCCGAGCGCGTCGAGGACGGCGGCCAGGTCGGCGACCTCGGTGCGCAGCGAGTAGTCGCCGGTCAGCGGCCCGGACGGGGTGCGGCCGCGCCGGTTGACGACCGCCGCCGAGGGCCACGCGGTGAGCGCGCCCACCACGTCCCGCCAGCCGGCGGCGTCGCTCATCACGCCGGGGAGCACGAGCAGCGCGGGCGCGCCCGGCTCCCCGTACACGTCGACCGTGACCCAACTGCCGCCGGACACCGTGACCTTGTGCCGTATCGCGTGCTCCATGCGGCCATTGTGCTGCACCGCTGCCGTGGCCGTGACGGCGGGAGGGGCGTTGACGTGGGCCGAAGGAGTTGCGAAAGTTGTCGCAACATCGGCGTCGGGAGGGCGGCCAGCATGGGCAGCGGTACGGATGGCGGGGCGTTCGGCGGCACGGGCGGCGGCGCGTCCGCACCCCCGCGGGCCGCGTCGGCACGCGCGGAGATGCAGGCGTACGCGCGGGAGCTGGCGGAGGCGCTGCCGCCGTACGCGAGCCCCGGCGGGGCCAGGATCCGGCTCGGCGTCAACATCGCCCACCACCCCGACACCGCCGCCGACTTCGAGGGCTACGCCCGCCCGCTGTGGGGCCTGGCCCCGCTCGCCGCGGGCGGCGGCGACTTCGCGCACTGGGACCTGTGGGCGCGCGGCCTCGCCGCTGGCACCGATCCCGCCCACCCCGAGTACTGGGGCGAGCCGCGCGACATCGACCAGCGCACGGTGGAGTCCGCCGCGCTCGGCTTCGCCCTCGCCCTCGCGCCCGACAAGCTCTGGGACCCGCTCAGCGGCGCCGAGAAGGACCGCGCGGGCGCCTGGCTCGCCCGCTTCGTCGACGCCCGCACCCCGGACAACAACTGGAACTTCTTCCCCGTCATGGTCTCGCTCGGCCTGGACCGGGTCGGCTACGCCCACGACCGCGACGCCCGGCACGCCCGCCTCGACCGGCTGGAGACCTACGCGCTCGCCGACGGCTGGTACGCCGACGGCCCCACCCCGCAGCGCGACTACTACATCCCCTGGGCCATGCACTTCTACGGCCTCATCTACGCCACCCTCGCCGGTGACGAGGATGCCGACCGCGCCGCCCGGTTCCGGCAGCGCGCGGGGGAGTTCGCCCAGGGCTTCCGGCACTGGTTCGCCGACGACGGCTCCGCCGTGCCGTACGGGCGCAGCCTCATCTACCGCTTCGCGCAGGGCTCCTTCTGGGGCGCCCTCGCCCACTCCGGCTCCGACGCGCTGCCCGCGGGCGAGGTCAAGGGCCTGCTCATGCGGCATCTGCGCTGGTGGCGCGACCGTACGGAGAGCATCGCGCCCGACGGGCTGCTCAGCATCGGCTACGGCTACCCGCAGCCCGCAGTCGCCGAGCAGTACAACGGGCCCGCCTCCCCGTACTGGGCGATGAAGGCCTTCCTGCCACTCGCGCTGCCCGCCACCGACGCCTTCTGGACCGCGGACGAGCAGCCGCTGCCGGACGATCTGCCCGGAACCCTCGTCCAGCCGCCCGCGGGCGCCGTTCTGTCCCGCTCCGGAGGCGACGTCACGCTGCTCAGCGGGCTCCAGCAGAACACCTGGGCGCGCGGCGGCCCCGCCAAGTACGCCAAGTTCGCCTACTCCACGCGCTTCGGCTTCAGCCTCCCCGCCGGTGACCTCGGGCTCGTCCACGGGGCGTACGACTCCGTCCTCGCCGTCAGCGACGACGACGGCGAGCCCGTCCACTTCCGTGTCCGCGAGACGTGCGAGGAATTCGAGGCCTCCGCCGAGGACGGCACCGTCCGCAGCACCTGGCGCCCCTGGGCCGACGTCGAGATCACCACCTGGCTCACCGCCGCCGGACCCTGGCACCTGCGCACCCACCGCATCCGCACCGGGCGCGCCCTGCACACCGCGGAAGCGGGCTTCGCCGTCGACCGCGACGGTACGGGCACGCGCCGCGTGACCGGCGAGGGCCGCGCCCTCGCCGCCGGACCCACCGGCGACCTCAGCGCCCTCGCCGACCTGCCCGAACCGGGCACCGCACCGCGCGAGGGCCACGTCGTCGAAGCGCTCCCCGGCACCAACGTGCTGGCCCGCCGCACCGCGATCCCCACCCTGCTGGCCCACCTCCCGGCGGGCGAGCACTGGCTGCGCTGCGCCGTCCTGGGGGCCGGGCCCGAGCAGGCGTCGGCCTGGGAGGCCGAGCCGCCCGCCGCGCGGCACTGACCGTCACAGCGCGAGGGGGTGGCCGGTCGTGGCGTCCACGTGGTCCGGCACCTCCTCGTGGCTGTCGCCGACCGTGAGCGTGCCGGTCGGCTCCAGCACCATGATCGACGCGCCCTCCGCCGAGGACGGGCAGTGCTCGACGCCCCGGGGCACGGTGAAGACCGACCCCCGGGGCAGCACCACCGTGCGCTCGCCCGCCTCCTCGCGCAGCGCGATGCTCAACTCCCCGTCCAGGACCAGGAAGAACTCGTCCGTGTCGTGGTGCGCGTGCCACACGTGCACGCCCCGCACCTTCGCGACCCGCACGTCGTAATCGTTGACCCGCGTCACGATCCGCGGGCTCCACAGGTCGTCGAAGGAAGCGAGAGCGGCGGCCAGGGCGGTGGGTTCAGTCGTCATGCCGATCATCCTCGGGGAGCGCGAACCGCCGTGGCAGTGCTAGGAATCGCACATGCCGCAGGGATCCTCGCACCGGGTCGTCGTCCTCGTCGACGACAACTCCAACCCCTTCGAACTCAGCTGCGCGATCGAGATCTTCGGCCTGCCCAGACCCGAACTCGGCCGCGACCTCTACGACTTCACGCTGTGCGCCGCCCAGCCGCGGACCCGCATGCGGGACGGCTTCTTCACCCTCGGCGGTGTCGCCGGACTCGACGCCGCCGACACCGCGGACACGCTCATCGTCCCCAACCGGCCCGACGTCGAGGCGCCCCGGCCCGCGCCCGTACTCGACGCGATACGCCGCGCGCACGCGCGCGGAGCCCGGATCGTCGGCTTCTGCAGCGGCGCCTTCACCATGGCCGAAGCAGGCATCCTCGACGGGCGCCGCGCCACCGCGCACTGGCGCTGGGCCCACCTCTTCCGCGCCCGCTTCCCCGCGGTACGGCTCGAACCCGACGTGCTCTTCGTCGACGACGGCGACATCCTCACCGCGGCGGGGAGCGCCGCCGCGCTCGACCTCGGGCTGCACGTCGTACGCCGCGACCACGGCGCGGAGATCGCCAACGCGGTGAGCCGGCGGCTCGTCTTCCCCGGCCACCGGGACGGCGGACAGCGCCAGTTCGTCGAACGCCCCGTGCCCGAACTGCGCGACCAGTCGCTCGGACCCGTCCTGGCGTGGGCCCTCGAACACCTCGACGCGCCGCTGACCGTCGCCGACATCGCCGCGCGCGCGGCCGTCAGCCCCGCGACGCTGCACCGCCGCTTCCGGGCGCAGCTCGGGACGACGCCGCTCGCCTGGCTCACCGGCGAGCGCGTCGCCCTCGCCTGCCGGCTCATCGAACGCGGCGAGCCCCGCCTCGACGTCGTCGCCCGCCGGGCCGGCCTCGGCACGGCCTCCCACCTCCGTGGGGTGCTCCGCCGGGTGACGGGACTCTCCCCCTCCGCGTACCGCTCCCGCTTCGGCGCGGCGTGAGGCCGCCCCGGGGTGCCTCTTGCGGTGGCCCGCGCGACCGTCCGCCGGTGGGTGGTTGCGCGCGCAGTTCCCCGCGCCCCTTTCGCTCCGGGGGTGCCTCTTGCGGTGGGCGTCGCGACCTTCCCGCCGTGGGGGCTGGTCGCGCAGTTCCCCGCGCCCCTAAAACGCTTGGCTCATGCCGCGCAGGGCAACACACCAGGGGCGCGGGGAACTGCGCGACAAGCCCCCACCGGGGGAAAGGCGATATGCCGCGCCAAGTGGCAATCACCTGGGGGCGCGGGGAACTGCGCGCTCAGCTCACCACCGGGGGAAGGACGCGACGCCCACCGCAAGGGGCACCCCGGGGCGGAGGGGGCGGGGCCCGGAAGGGCCTGGTCGCGGCGGGCCGGGTGCGGGGACGGGCACGGCAACCGCTAGCGTCGGGGTATGAATGACTTCCGCGCCACCGGCGCCATCAGCGCCGGCCTCGCCACCGTCGCCGACGACGGCACCGTGCTCGACACCTGGTACCCCGCCCCGCAGCTCACCGCGGAGCCGGGCCCCGCGGGCACCACGCGGCTGACCGCGGACGAGGCCGCCGAGGCCCTGGGGAGCGCGGCGCCCGCCGCGCTGGGCCCCGACCCGCGCCGCGGCGTCGAGGTGATCGCCGTCCGTACCGTCATCGCGTCCACGGACGACAAGCCCCTCGACGCGCACGACGCGTACCTGCGGCTGCACCTGCTCAGCCACCGCCTGGTCCGCCCGAACCAGCAGAATCTCGAAGGGCTCTTCGGTGTCCTGGCCAACGTCGCCTGGACGTCGATCGGCCCGGTCCCGGTGCCGCGGCTGGAGGCGGCCCGCCTCGCCGCCCGCACCGAGGGCCTGCACCTGTCGGTGTACGGCGTGGACAAGTTCCCGCGGATGACGGACTACGTCGTCCCGTCCGGCGTGCGCATCGCCGACGCCGACCGGGTCCGCCTCGGCGCGCACCTCGCGTCCGGCACGACCGTGATGCACGAGGGCTTCTGCAACTTCAACGCGGGCACCCTCGGCTCGTCGATGGTGGAGGGCCGCATCTCGCAGGGCGTCGTGATCGGCGACGGCTCGGACATCGGCGGCGGCGCGTCCATCATGGGCACCCTGTCCGGCGGCGGCACGCAGATCGTCTCGGTCGGCGAGCGCTGCCTGCTGGGCGCCGAGTCGGGCCTGGGCATCGCGCTCGGCGACGACTGCGTGGTCGAGGCCGGCCTCTACGTCACCGCCGGCACCCGTCTGACGCTCCCGGACGGGGAGATCGTCAAGGCCGTCGAGCTGTCCGGCGCGGACAACCTCCTCTTCCGCCGCAACTCCACCACCGGCAAGGTCGAGGTCCTCCCGCGCACCGGTTCGTGGGGCGGCCTGAACGCGGTCCTGCACAGCCACAACTGACCCGCAAGGACGACAGAGATCACCGCCCGCAGGTGGCCCCGTGCCCCTGCGGGGCGGTGACCGCGACATCCTCCATCCGCACGCTGAAGGACCGGGCCCGGTCAGGGTCCCAGGCCCACAGCCGGTCCCCGTCGCCCCCGAAGGTGAGCACGGCGTGGCCCGTGGGGACGGGGCCGTCCCACACAGGTATCGCGGAGGCGAGCGGTCGTACGCACATCAGGCGGCCGTCGAGACCGAAGTACGGCGCCGGATCGTGGCCCGCACGTGCTGCTGCCGCGGTCCGGTTCGCCGCGCTGTCCGCCTGCTGGAGGCCCACCAGGAGTGCCGTTCCGACGTAGACCACGGTGAGCAGTGGGACGAAGAGCCACACCAGATGCGGCGTGACGACGAGCTGGTGAAAATGCCGGGCCCATCCGGCGACGCTCAGGAAGAACAGGGCGAAGGCCGCGGCGATCAGCACCGGTTTGAGAGCCACCGCGTAATTCGAGCCGATCTCCATCGGCACCGAGCCGGCCGGTATGCCGAAGGTCTCGTCGAGGTAGACGGCGTACATCAGGTGCCCGAACCAAGGCAGCACGAGCGCGGCGGGCGCGAGGCTCAGCGGCAGGATCCAGTTGGCGTTGCGGCTGAACCACGAGTGCGCCAGCGCCAGCCACACACCCCAGAAGACGAGGCCGCCCACGACGACCACCGCGACGGCGAGCACCTGCTGCCGGGGCGGCCCCGGCGCCTGCTGTTCCACGAGGAACCCCATAGCCGACGCGAGCAGGCTGCCCGCCAGGCCGTACGCCCAGACCCGTGACCGCGGTCGGCGCAGCGGCGCCGGTGGTTCGGGGACGATCACGCTGCCCAGCGGACCGGCCAGGGCGAACACGGGGAGCAGGGTCAGCGCCTCCCACGGTGATGGCGCCGCGTAGGCGGCCATGCCCGCGACGAACAGCGCCAAGGCCGCCAGGCCGAACAGCACCCCTTGTTTTACGGTTTTGTGCCTGCGCGCGGTCTCGTCGGGGAAGCGCGTGACGCCGCGGCCGCCGAGCGGTACGCGGATGACGTGAGTGCCGGGGCTGTACCGCTCGTCGCCCAGGGTGCGCGTGGCCAGCGCCGCTTCGGCCGTCGCGGACATCGCGCGTCCGGGCACGCTCAGTACGCCCTCCAGCTTCGGAAAGCCGTAGCGGATCCACCATGAAGTGAGCCGTTGTACACGCGTGCTGCCGTATGTCGGGCTGCGGTGGATCCGGTAGACGGGCTGGTTCCGGTGCGGCTGGCGGACGGGTGCAGCCTGCTGGACCCACATCCCGACCTTGTTGCTCGCGGCCAGCCGTTCCACGTGCCGCACCGCCGCCTGCACCGCGCCGCGCGCTGCCCCATACAACCGGGCCTCGACGATCAGGACGACATGCCCGGCCGCCGTGGCAAGCCCCTCGTCCGCGACCGCGCGGCGCACCGGCCAGCCGCGTCCCTCCAGCAACTGCTGTGCCAGTTCGAGGTGATGCGCTTGATCCACCACATCCACCAGCATCAGGACACGACGGTTGAATGGGACCTGGGGCAGGGGACCGGAAGGACCGGTGATCACCGGCGGGACGCCGGATGTCGGGGCCGTACCGTGTGGTGCCGGGACGCCTCTGCGTGCGGCATGACGCAGTCGGCGCAGTGCCGTGAACCGGAACATTTCCAGCCTCCTCTGAGTGGAACGGTGATCGTTAGGACATCAGGGACAGTGTGCGGCGCCCTACTGACATACGGGCTCCGATTGCGTCGCACCTGCGGCGCGGCACCGCCGGGGCGGTCCCACCCCCTAGGCTGAGGGGGAGCAGGGCGGTGCGGGTCGCCGCCGACGATGTGGCCGAACGCCGAAGGGGAGCCGTCCCGATGTCCGCAAGTCCTTTCGTCCTGCCGCCGGTGCGGCTGCTTCCCGCCGGTGACCTCGCCCGGTCGGCGCTGGACGTGCCGCTGCTGGAGCGGGCGCTGCGGCTGGCCCGGTGGGCCGGGTCCGAGCGGGCGGTGGACGCGATGGGGGAGCTGCTGGAAGCGGATCTCGTCGCCGCCGCCGAGGAGTTGGGGTTCTCCGCGGAGGATTCCGACGTGCTCGGTGAGACCGCGCAGGCGTGGGCCGCCGCCGTCGACTCCGGGCTGCTCGCCCTGGAGATCGAGGAGGAGGCCGAGGAGTCCACCCCGCAGGGTGAGGCCGCCGGGCGCGCGGTGCCGGGCGAGTCCTTCGACGCCGTCGCCGCCGGTGAGGTGCAGGAGGTGCTGGACGCGTGGCTCGCGACCGCCGAGTCCGCGCTCGCCGAAGCCGCCGCCCCCGACCTGGAGAGCCTCTACGACGCCGAGGACGGTGAGCCGCCCGCCGACCGGCCCGACTGGGACCCGGAGGAGGAGGCCGACTTCCTCGACACGGCCCTCGCCAACCTCTACACCCTCGCCGCCCTCGACGACGGCACCGAATCCGTGCAGGGCGCCGTACCGCTGCCCGTCCTCGCCGCGTCGCTCGTCGTGCCCGACGAGATGGAGCAGCCCAGCGACGCCGTCCTCGAAGAGGTCACCGAGGTCATGCTGCGCCTCGACGACCACTTCCGGCTGCTCGCCCCGACCGGGCTCGTCGACTACCAGCCGCTCGACGACGCCCTCATCGAGGACGAGGACGAACCCGGAATCCCCGAGTCCGGCGGTGACCTCGACCCCGACGAGATCTCCCGCTACGGGCTCGTCCGGCTCACCCCGCTCGGCGTCTACGGCCTGCGGCAGCTCCTGCTGGACGCCGGCGCGTCCGCCCCCGTCGTCGGCGACCTCGCCGAGGCCTCCGGCTCCGAACTCCTCGACGCGCTCGCGAGCTACCCCGACCAGCTCGCCCGCGCCGAAGCGGAGGGCTGGCTCGCCGACCGCAAGCCCGCCGAGGCGGCCCGCGAGCTGCTCGCCGCCGCCCGTGGCACGGACGAGGGCGGCCCCTCCCGGCGCCTCATGTGCCAGCAGACCCTCACGCTCGTCGGGGCCGGCGCCGAACCCGCGCTCCGCGAGGTCCTCGACGACCGCCAGCTCGGCGGGCTCGCCCGCGTGTGGCTCACCGAGAGCGGTGCGGGGGATGTGCCGGCGCCCGACCCGGAGATGGTGTACTGGCTCACCGTCGACACGCTGGCCGCGCAGCTCGCCGCGGGCGACGACCACGAGCTGCTCGCGGAGCTGGTCGCCGATCTCGTCGCCCGGCACGACGGCTTCTTCGACGCGGCCTGGCGCGTCGACCACCCCGCCGCGGCGGATGTCCTGGAGGCGATGGGGCAGCTGCACCCGGATCGCCGGGCGGCGAAGGCTGCGCGCAAAGCGGCATTCAAGGCCCGCTCGCGCGAGGCCCACTGACCTCGCCCCGCGAGACGCCGCCCCCTCCTCGGGGGGTGAGCGTTTTTCGGCCGCGCGAACGCGGAAGTCGCTGCGCGTGCCGCACTGGGCCCATCGACCTCGCCCCGCGGGGCGGCGCCCCTTCCGCGCAGGGTGAGCGTTTTTCCGCCGCGCGGAGTCGGAAGTCGCTGAGGCTGCGCCGCCGGGCAACCATCAGGGGCGCGGGGAACTGCGCGGCCCGCCCCCACCGGCCGGTGGTCCGGATCGGACCGAAGAGACCCTTTGGGTCGGTATCCGACCCGCGCCCCGGTGGGGGCTTGTCGCGCAGTTCCCCGCGCCCCTAAAAACGCTCGTCCCGCGGCGCAGCCGTGCCGTGAAAACGCGTGCCCAGCGGCGCAGCTGCGCCCTGGAAACGGGAGCCCGTGGCGGACCCGGCGGGGAAGGCTCGCCCCGCAGCGCAGCCGTGCCCTGAAAGCGCGTGCCCGCGGCGGAGGCCCCCGGCGGGGGAGGCTCGGCCCGCGGCGTACGCGTGCCCTGAGGGCGGGTGCCCAGCAGGGCAGGTGTGCCCTGCGGGCGACGGCCCTGCACGGTAGTGCTGGCCCCACGCAGGGGGAGACTTGAAGCGGGCTTTGCGAATTCTTGGGGTCACCATGAAGCTGACCCCCACCGTACGCGCAGCGTTCATGCGGGGTTGGCCCCCGGCGGGGACCGTGGCGGCCGCAGGCAAGAGGACGCACGCGGCGCGCGGGTGCCGCGGAGGCGAGACAAGGGGATCACCGTGCCGCTCAGCCGCAGGGATTTCGTTCAGCGTTCGGCGTTCACCGGGGCCGGCATCGCCTTGGCGGGTGCCGTCGACGTACTGGCCACCGCTCCCGGCGCGCTCGCGTCGGACGCGCACGGCCACGACGGTCACCACGGCCACGACGGCCACGATCACGGGCACGCGCCCGAGCTGGGGTACGGGCCGCTGAAGTCCGACCCCGCGGGCCTGCTCGCGCTGCCCGCGGGCTTCTCGTACCGCGTCGTGACGCGTACGGGGACGACGACGCTGGACTCCGGCGAGACGACGCCGTCCAACCACGACGGCACCGCCGCCTTCGCCGGCAGCCGGGGTGCGACGCTGCTGGTCAACAACCACGAGATCGGCGGCCCGCTGGCGAAGGCGCCGTATCCCGTGCCGCATGCCGCGGACCTGGTGTACGACCCCGCGGCCGCGGGCGGCTGCACGGTCGTGGAGGTGCCCCAGCACTGGCGCGGTGACGAGGGCGGGCGCGGCAAGGGCCACGCGGACGCGGTCGGCGAGTGGGTCGGCATCGCCGGCACCTCCACCAACTGCGCGGGCGGCGCGACCCCGTGGGGCACGTGGCTGACGTGCGAGGAGACCGAGGACCGGGCCGGTCAGAACGGCATGACCAAGGACCACGGCTACGTCTTCGAGGTCGATCCGCACGACCGGCACGCCAACCGTCACCCCAAGCCGATCCGGGCGCTGGGGCGTTACGCGCACGAGGCCGTCGTCGTCGATCCCAAGCGCGGCCACATGTATCTCACCGAGGACGCCGCCGGTCCCAACGGCCTGCTCTACCGCTGGACTCCGCCGCACGGCTTCCACCACGGCCGCGGCCGGCTCGCGACGCTCGGCGACACCGACGGCGTGCTCCAGGCCTTCCGCTGCTTCGACGCGAAGGGTCACTTCGTCGACGACCTGTCGCGGGCGACCGTGATCGGCACCCGCTACGGCGTGGACTGGGTGGACGTCCCGGACCGCGACGCGAAGACCACCTCGGTGCGCAAGCAGTTCACCGAGGGCCAGGTCACCCGCGCCCGCAAGCTGGAGGGCATGTGGTGGGCGGACGGCGGCACGTACGTCGTGTCGTCCTTCGCGCGCGAGGAGAGCCCGGTGCAGCACGACGGCGCCGTGTGGTTCTACGACCCGGCCCGCCGCACGCTCACCCTCAAGGTGCTGCTGGGCGTGAACACCGCGCCGGAGCAGGACGGGGCGTTCGACGGCCCGGACAACATCACCGTCTCGCCGTACGGCGGCCTGATCATCGCCGAGGACGGCGTCGGCGTGCAGCACCTGTTCGGCGCCCTCGACGACGGCCGGACCTACCCGCTGGCCCGCAACGAGCTGAACATCGGCACCGAGGAGGAGCCGGAGTTCAGCGAGTTCACCGGGGTGACCTTCTCGCCCGACGGTGGCACGCTCTTCGCCAACATCCAGACCCCCGGCATCATGGTCGCGATCACCGGCCCGTGGCGCCGCCAGCGCGCCCGCGGCTGACCGCGCCGAACGACCGACGGCCGCCCCGGAGTTCGCCGCCGGGGCGGCCGTTCGCATGCCCGCCGCCGGGTCATGCCACGCCGCTGACCCGCCGCAGCATGTCGAGGAACTGCGCCCGTTCGGCGGGTGAAAGGGGTTCCAGCAGCCGGTCGTTGGCCTCCTGGCCGGCCACCGTACAGGCACGCAGACGCTGTTCGCCCGCCGAGGTGAGGCGTACCGCGTTCTTGCGGCGGTCGGCCGGGTCGGGCGCGCGGACGACGAGGCCGGCCGCCTGGAGGTCGTTGAGGACGCCGACCACGTCCTTGGGGTCGAGGGCGACGGCCCGGCCCAGTTCGGCCTGGGCGACCGGGCCGAGGTCGGCGAGGGCCGACAGGACCACGTGGTGCCACATCTTCGTGTCGTGCTGCGCGAGCGCGTCCGCGACCAGTGACCGTCCGCGGGCCGCCGCCCGTCCGAGCAGCCAGCTGGGGAGGCCGCGGATGCTGCTGGGGGCCTGCGGGTTCTCCGTCATGCCCGGCAGCATACGAGAAAACGTTGGACATCCCCACGGTTTTCTGGATACCGTTGGGACATCCAATGGATTTCACCGGTCACGAAGGTCGTACGACGGTCATCACGACGGTCGTACACGACTGTCACCACGGGGGTCGATCGCGCATGCGGCGCATACGGTACGGACACGGCGGCGAGCAGGACGGCGGGCTCTTCCTGGAGGAGGTCCCGGCCCCGGCGCCCGCGCCCGGCGAACTGCTGGTCGAGGTCGCGGCGGTGGGCGTCACGCTCCCCGTCGTGCGCAAGGTGCGCGCGGGCGGCCCGCCGGTCCCGCTGGGCGGCGAGGTCGCGGGCGAGGTCGTCCGGGTGGGCGAGGGTGTGACCGCGTTCGCGCCCGGCGACCGCGTCACCGGCCTGTGCTTCGGGCACGGCTACGCCGACCAGGCGCTGCTCGACTCCGCGATGGCGGTGCGGATCCCGGACGGCGCCACCGCGCGGGACGCGGTCGCGCTGGTGCGCAGCGGGGTCGTCGCGCTCGGCGTGCTGGAGGCGGGGCGGGTCGCGGCGGGTGAATCGGTGCTGGTCACCGGGGCCGCGAGCGGTGTCGGCCATCTCGCCGTGCAGCTCGCCCGGTTGCGGGGCGCGCGGCGCGTCGTGGGGGCGGTGGGCGACCCGGGGAAGGCCGCTTTCGTCCGCTCGCTCGGCGCCGACGACGTGGTGGTCTACGGGGACGAGAGCTGGGGCGAGCCGTACGAGGCCGTACTCGACGCGGTCGGCGGGGAGTTGCTGGAACCCGCGGTGCGCGCGCTCGCGCCCGGCGGGCGGCTCGTCGCGTACAGCTCGGGCGGCGGCACGATCGAGGCCTACGACCTGCTGGCGGGCGGCAAGTCGGCGATCGGCTTCCAGATCGCGCTCGTGGCGAGGACCCAGCCGGAGCGGTACGCGGGCTGGGTGCGGGAGTTGTGGCGGCTGTTCGCGGAGGGCGCGCTGCGGCCCGCCGTGCACGGGGAGTTCGCGCTCCCCGACGCGGCGCGGGCTCACGCGGTGATCGAGGCCCGGGAGAACCGCGGCAAGGTCGTGCTCGTGCCGTGAGGCTCCTGGGGTGTCACGGCCGCCCCGGGTACGCCGCCGGGGAGGCCGTGACGTGTCTGCCCCGTGTCAGCAGCCGTTCAGGATCGAGCTGAGCTTGGTCTTCTCGGCGCTGTCCACGGTGAGACCGTAGTAGTGCTTGACCTGCACCCACGCACGCGCGTACGTGCACTGGAAGGACGCCTGCGGCAGCCACTCGGCCGGGTCGCGGTCGCCCTTGGAGCGGTTGGAGGACGCCGAGACGGCCAGCAGCTGCGGGCGCGTCACGTCGTTGGCGAAGGCCTGCCGCTGCGCGGTGGTCCAGGCCCAGGCGCCGGAGCCCCAGGCCTCGGCCAGCGGCACGAGGTGGTCGATGTCGAAGGAGGAGGCGTTGGTCGTGGTCGCCCCGTCGTAGACGCTCGTCCAGGTGCCGGACGTGGCCTTGCAGGAGCTGTCGGTCGTCACACCGCTGCCGTCCCGCTTCAGGACGTACTCGCGGGTGTCGCAGGTGCCCGAGATGGTGATCCAGGTCGGGAAGAGGTCCCGGTCGTAGGTCGAGGCGTGCGTCTCGGCGGTGGCCGTCATCCCGGAGAGGTAACTGCGGGCGGTGGAGGCGGCGATGGGAGTGGGCAGGGCGGCCGAGGCGCTGCCGCTGCCGGCCAGCAGGGCGGTCGCGGCGAGCGCGGCGGTGGCGGCGGTGGCGGCTATGCGGCGGGCGAGGCGGTTAGCGGGCATGGCTGAGCGCTCCCGTGACTAGGGGGGTTGAGGGTGAGGGGGCGTACTCACACCAGCGTCCCGGCCCGGGGTCTATGCGGGTAGATGCTCAGCGGTAAAATTTAGGTGGCCATGACACTACGGGGGGTGTCCGGGCCCCGGCGCACAACCGGACGGTCCAGTTCCGTAAGTGGAATCGGACCGTCCGGTAGGTGTGGCGGCGCGTCAGGAGCGCCGGGGCGCGTGCGCGTTCGGCGGGGCTCGCCGGGACGCGCGGGCGCCCTCGCGCCGCACGCCGGAGCGCTTGGGCGCGGGCCGTTCGGCGCGGGGCCCTTCGGTGCGGAGCCTTGGGCGCGGGCCCGCGTCCGTCAGAGCGCGGCGGCGCCCGGCTGGACGAGGGCCCTGGCGGTCTGCCCGTCCGCGAAGGTGCCCAGCGCCGTCATCTCCCACTCGCCCGAATACTGCCGGACGAGCTTGGCCATCAGCACGCCCGTGCGCGGCTCGCCGCCGGTCAGGTCGAAGCGGACCAGCTCCTCTCCGGTGGAGTCGTCCAGCAGCCGGCAGTACGCCTTGGCGACCTGGTCGAAGGCCTGGCCCGAGTAGGAGTTGACGGTGAAGACCAGGCCGGTCGCGTCCTGCGGGAGACGGCCGAGGTGGACGACGATCGTCTCGTCGTCGCCCGAGCCGTGGCCCGTCAGATTGTCGCCGGAGTGCTTGATCGCGCCCTTCTGGGCCTTCTTGTGCCCGAAGTAGCACGTCTCCAGGTGGTTGCGCTGCGGACCGTAGACGATGACCGACGCGTCCAGGTCGATCGCCGGGCCGCCGTACGCGGGCTCCCAGCCGAGGCCCATCCGGACGGAGGAGAGCAGCGGCTTGCCCGCCTTGACGAGGGAGACCGTCTCGTTCTTGCGGAGATTCACCCGGCCCTTGTCGAGGTTGATACGGCCGGGCGCGGCCGGCGGCGCGGGCGGGGCGGGCGGCATCGCCGGGGGAGCGGACGGCGGGGGCGGCAGATGCGTGGCCGCCGGGCCCGCGGGCGGCGCCTGCGAGGCCTGCGGTGCCTGCGTCGGGGGCTCCTCGACGCTCACGCCGAAGTCGGTGGCGATGCCCGCGAGCCCGTTCGCGTACCCCTGCCCCACGGCGCGCACCTTCCAGGCGCCGCCCCGGCGGTAGACCTCGACGACGACCAGGGCCGTCTCGGGCCCGAGCCCGGTGGGGGAGAAGGTGGCGATCACGGCGCCGTCGTCGGCGCCGCGCACGGTGGCGGTCGGCGTCGTCCCGGCGAAGGCGCCGCCGCCGTCGATGCTCGCCGTGACGACGATCTTCTCGATGCCGGCGGGCACCGCGCCGGTGTCCACGGTGATGGCGTCGGGCGCGCCGCCCCCGCCCGCGCGGTGCGTCACCCCCGGGCCGCCCTGCGGCTGGTTGTAGAAGACGAAGTCGTCGTCGGAGCGCACCTTGCCGTCGCCGGTGAGCAGCAGGCCCGAGACGTCCAGCCGCACCGGCGCGCTGACCTCGACGGTCACACGGGGCACGGACAGCGGCACATTCGAGCCGGGGGTCATTACGGTCATGCCCGCACTAACGCGTCAGCGGCCTTTGCGGTTCCATTACCCGCACCCGTCCGGGTACGACCTTCCCTACGCCGTGAGGCCGCCCCCTGCCGCCGCGCGGACGAACCCGGCGAACGCCTCCGCCGGGAACAGCAGGGCCGGACCGTGCGGGTCCTTGCTGTCCCGGACCGCCCGGCTGCCGTCGGGGAGGACGGCGACCTCGACGCAGTCGCCGTTGTTGCCGGAGTAGGACGACTTCACCCAGTCCAGTCCGGTGGCCGAGGCGGACTCGATGTACGGCTGCATGGCTCATGCATGTCCTCGCGGACCTCACCCGAAACCGGAGCTACGGCGTCGGCCTGGGCCGCGTTCGTCGCCGACGTCGAGGCGGGCCGTATCGCCTGAGGGGCACCTCGGCGCGGCGGGCCCGCCCGGTGTGGCGGAAAGCCCGCGCCCCGGTCCCGGGGGTGGGAGCGGGGCGCGGGGATCAGGGGGCGGGTGACGGGGTCAGTCCCACCAGCCCGTGTCGTAGACGGTGTACCAGTCGCTGCCCGACTGGTAGGCGGGGACGATGGCGTAGGCCATGCCCTCCTGCATGTTCTTGCAGGACCAGTTGTTGGCGTCGGTGTAGACGTAGAGCAGGACCTGGCCCTTCCACCACCAGCCGGTGAAGTGGTTGTCAGTGGCGGGTGTCGAGAAGCAGTGGCTGACGGTGTTGCCGTTCTGGTCCGGGCCCACGACGTACACCGAGTAGACCTTGTGCTCGCTGTCGTAGAACCTGAGCTGCTGGCCGTTGGTCCCGGCGGACGCGGTCCCAGCACTGCTGACGACGGTGGCGGCCATGATTCCCAGCGTTACCGCGACGGAGGCTGCCCATGTGCCGAGAGATTTCCTTTTCATCGTGCTTCCCCATTTTTTTCTCGCCGGGGGCCGTGGTCGCCACGGCTGGCGCATGGCCGGCTCCCGGTTCCGGTCGGTCCCGAGCCTAGGGACGGGGGGATCTTGCAGGTGTGCCGCGCGTGCAGCGCTCCTTGACGATGCGTGCAGGGGCGGGTGACGGCGCGGCCACCCGGCGGGCCGTCATGCGCGGGGTGGGCCGGACTGCGCCGCCGCCGCGCGGTAGGCCTGCGGGGTCGTGCCGTACGCGGCGCGGAAGGCGCGGCTGAAGGCGGCCGCGTTGCCGAAGCCCCAGCGGGCGCCGATGACGTGGACGGGGTGGCGGCGCAGCTGGGGGCGGGCCAGGTCGGCGCGGCAGCGCTCCAGCCGGCGGCGGCGGATCGAGGCCGCGACGCCCTCGCCGCGCGGTCCGCGGGCGTGCTCCTGGAAGAGGGTGTAGAGGCCGCGCAGCGAGATGTGGTGGTGCTCGGCGATGACCCGCGGGGTCAGGTCCGGGTCCGCGAGGTTCTGCTCGATGAAGGCGTCGATCCGGCGGAGCAGGACGTGGGTCCGGGTGGCGGCGGGCGGTTCGGCCTCGGCGCCGAGCTGCTGGACCAGGCACGAGGTGGCCAGCTCCACCGCCATGCCGCCGAGCCGGTCCAGGTCCTGGGCGCGGACGTCGGGGGCGTTCCCGGCGACGGCGAGCAGGAACTGCGCGAGGACCGCGCCCATTCCCGCGTCGCCGCCGACCCGGCGGGCCAGCAGCCGGTCGACCTGGCGGCCGGCCAGCGGCAGGTCCGCCTTGGGTATCTGGAGGACGAGCGCCTCGACGCCCGCGCCGTCCAGGCCCGAACGGGACTCGTAGGGCCGGGAGGTGTCCCACAGCACCATGTCCCCGGAACGCAGCTCTGCCTCACCGCCGCTCTGCGCGTACCAGGCCGAACCCCGGGTCACCAGGCCCAGTTGGTACTGCTCGGGGTCTCCGCGGCGGATCAGCGCGGGGGTGCGCCGGGAGTGCAGCGGCGAGAACGCGAACCGGGACAGCTGCGCGGCGCCGAGGTCCAGGAACGCGCCCTCGGCGTGGAAGGCGGCGGGGTCGGGGGCGGAGAAGGCCGAGGGCATGAGGGAGTTGGAGATCGTCTCCACGAACCAGTCGAACCTGTCCGGCGCCGGCACGTCCACCGCCGTCACCCCGTGCCACATCCCCCGACCCCCGTCCTTCGCTTCCCCGTCCCGGGCGTGACACCGCCCGGACGACTACGCAGTCTGCCCGACGGGTCCGGGCTTTCCCCGGACCCACCGGGTGTGACCTGGCGCTCAGTTCAGCATGGCCTCCACCAGGTCGGCGGCCCGCGCGGTGCCGCCCTCGGCGCCGGCGGCGGCCCGCAACTCCCTGCTGCGGCGGGCCACTTCCGGGTCGGAGGTCAGGGCGAGCAGGGCGGAGCGCAGTGCGGGCGCGGTCGCGTCGGCGGTGTCGAGGCGGCGGGCGACGCCCAGTTCGGCCAGGCGGTCGGCGTTCATGAACTGGTCGGCGGCCTGCGGTACGGCGATCATCGGGACACCCGCGAGCAGCCCCTCGCTGCACCCGCCCATGCCCGCGTGCGTGACGAACGCGTCCGCCTGCGCCAGGACGGCCCGCTGCGGGACCCACGGGTGCACCTCGGTGTTCGCCGGGATCGGGCCGAGGGCGGACACGTCGGTGTGCCGGCCGACCGACAGGACGACGTGCCAGCCGGGCAGGTCGCCGTACGCGGCCAGGCAGCGTCGGTAGAACTCCGGCTGCCGGGTGAACGCCGAGCCCAGCGACACCAGCAGGACGCGGGCCGCGCCCGCCGGGCGGGTCCAGGTGCCGGCGTCGTCGGCCGGGTCGAAGCACGGGCCGACGAAGGTCACCGCCCCGGTGTCGACCCGGTCGGCGTGCGGCTGCATCGCGCGGGTGATGAGTGCGAGCGCCCGTGCGGGGTGGCCGCAGAAGGCGTCCACGTCGGTGGTGACCGCGCCGCACTCCGCGAGCCAGCGGGCGAACCGCTCCTGGTACGCGGTCGCGCCCGGCAGTTGCCGCAGGTGGACCGCGACGTCCTGCTCGTAGCCGTCCCAGCCGACGAACGTCGGGGACAGCTGCATCAGCGGCCGCCCCTGCGCCTCGGCGAGGGCGCGCGCGGCGTAGGCGCCGATGTCGTACAGGTAGAGGTCCGCCGGGTCGGCGTCGTAGAAGGCGCGCAGCCGGGGCAGCGCCTGCTCCGCGTCGTCGAGGAAGAGGGCCGCCGCGGCGATGGGGTCCTCGGGCCAGTTGTTGTCGGCGAAGGGCAGCACGGAGGGGCAGGACACCGGTTCGGCGCCGGTGGCGGCGACCAGGTCGGCCACGGCGGGGTCGTTGGCATACGTCACGCGGTGGCCGCGTGCGACCAGCTCGCGGATGACGGCGCGGCTGGGCAGGACATGGCTGACGAGGGGGACACCGATCATCGCGACATGGGCGCGGCGACGGGACATGGATGATCAACTCGCTTCAGGTCTACGGCGGATGGGCACGGCACGCCCGCGCGCCGGCCCCTCGACCGGTCGTCCGGGAGCGGGCCGTGCGCATGCGGGTGTGCGACGGGGAGCCGGGGCGGTGCCCCGCCCCGCGTCAGCCGTAGAGCTGGTGCATGAAGAACATGCCCCGGAGCGTAACCGTGCTCCGGGCGAGGGCGCACGCCGATTACCGGGGCGCGGCCGCCTCCAGCTCGGCGACGCTGCCCGACATGATCGTCCGGACGTGGGCGGTGATGTGGTCGAGGGGCCAGTCCCACCAGGCCACCGCGAGCAGCCGGGCGACGTCGTCCGCCGGGTGGCGGGTGCGCAGGAGGCGGGCCGGGTTGCCGCCGACGATGCCGTAGTCGGGGACGTCGGCGGTGACGACGGCGCCGGTCGCGACGATCGCGCCGTGGCCGATGCGCACCCCGGGCATCACCGTGGCCCCGTGGCCGAACCAGACGTCGTTGCCGACGACGGTGTCGCCGCGCGAGGGCAGGCCGGTCAGCAGGTCGAAGTGCTCGGCCCACGAGCCGCCCATGGTGGGGAAGGGGAAGGTCGAGGGGCCGTCCATCCGGTGGTTGGCGCCGTTCATGATGAACCGCACCCCCGTGCCGAGCGCGCAGAACCTGCCGATGACGAGCTTCTCCGGCCCGTAGTGGTAGAGGACGTTGCGGGTCTCGAACGCGGTCGGGTCGTCCGGGTCGTCGTAGTACGAGAACTCCCCGACCTCGATCAGCGGGGACGTCACCAGCGGTTTGAGCAGCACCACCCGCGGCTGTTCCGGCATCGGGTGGAGGACGGTCGGATCGGCGGGTACGGGCAGGGGCACGGTGTTTCCTCGTCGTTCGGCTGCGGGGGTCCGCACCATGATCGCCAGGACGTGCGCCGCGCGACACCCGTTTACGGGGCCGCCGGGTCCGCGGGGCGGGGGAGTAGCGTGGGTCAGATGCACACCTTGCAACCTGCGGCGTCAGTTGTGTGGGATCCGGGCGGCGGTCAGGGGGTGCGGCAGCTCGGCGAGTTGGGGCTGGCGCTCGTGCTCTCGACGCTGATCGGGCTGGAGCGGGCGGTCCAGCAGAAGAGCGCGGGGCTGCGCACGCACACCCTGGTCGGTGTCGGGGCCGCGCTCTTCATGGAGGTCTCGCAGCACGGCTTCGGCACAGTGCTGGGCCACGACGGCGTGGTGCTGGACCCGTCGCGGATCGCCGCGCAGGTCGTCAGCGGGATCGGCTTCATCGGCGGCGGGCTGATCTTCGTACGCCGGGACGCCGTACGCGGGCTGACGACCGCGGCGACCATCTGGCTGACCGCCGCCATCGGCATGGCCTGCGGTGGCGGCCTGGTGCTGCTCGCGGTCGCGGCGACCGCCGCGCACTTCCTGGTGGTGCGGGTCTTCCCGCTGGTCACCGCGCGCTTCCCGGCGGTCGCCGGACCCGGGCAGACGGACTTGCGCATCTCCTACCAGGTCGGCACCGGTGTGCTGGCGCGCATCCTGGAGCGGTGCACGCAGGCCGGTTTCCGGGTCGTGGAGGTGCGCGTCGACCGGGCGCCGTGGGCCGACCGGGAGGACGGGCGGGGCGGCGCGGGCGCGGCGGAGGTCGCGCTGTCGGTGGAGGGCACGGGGGACGTCCCGCTGCTGGTGACGGAGCTGTCCGAGATGCCGGGCGTCGTCGGGGTGTCCTCGCCCGCCGAGGACTCCGACTACTGACGCCCGCCGGGGGCTCAGTACGGCCAGATGGGCGGCTCGGTGCAGAAGGCGCCGCCCAGGTGGGCGTGCGCCGGGTCGTCCGGGTCCAGCTCGCCCTGCTCGGCGATCAGCTTCGCGGCGAAGACCTCGGAGTCGTCCTGCGGCTCGTAGCCGAGGGCGCGGGCGGGGGCGAGGTCCCACCACAGGCGGGTGTTGGCGGAGCTGCCGTAGACGACGGTGTGGCCGGTGACGTCGGCGGTCAGGGCGGCGTGCAGCAGGCGGGCGCCGTCGGCGGGGCTCATCCACACCGACAGGGCCCGTACGGTGGCGGGTTCGGGGAAGCACGAGCCGATGCGGATCGAGACGGTCTCGATGCCGTGCCGGTCGGCGTAGAGCTGCGCCAGGTCCTCGCCGAAGCACTTTGACAGGCCGTAGAAGGTGTCGGGGCGGCGCGGGGTGCCGATCGGGATGAGCGGGTCGTCGCCCTGCGGGCGCGGGGTGTAGCCGACCGCGTGGTTGCTGGAGGCGAAGACGACGCGGCGCACGCCCTCGGCGCTGGCGGCCTCGTAGAGGTTGTAGGTGCCCTCGATATTGGCCTTGAGGATCTTGTCGAAGGTGGACTCCAGCGAGATGCCCGCCAGGTGCACGATCGCGTCCACCCCGCGGACGGCCTCGCGCAGCGCCTCGGTGTCGGCGAGGTCGGCGGTGATCGCGCCGGGCTCGCCCTCGACCGGCAGCATGTCCAGCAGCCGCAGCTGGTAGCCGTAGGAGGGGAGCAGGCCGCGCATGAGGGTGCCGAGGCCGCCGGCGGCGCCGGTGAGCAGAATGGTGCGGGGAGCGGTCATGGCGGGTCTCTCCTCGGTCTCACCGGCCGCTGGGGCCTGGGGGTGCGCGGGTGGTACGGGGGCGGTACGGGGACGGTGTCTGGGGCGGTGCGGTGCGGTCCGCGGGGGTGCCGCGGGCGGCCCCGGACGGCGCCCGGCGAGTATATCCGTGGCTCTGGTTCATGGATATGGACATCGATCAGGCCGCCCCGGACCCTTCTGACCTGCGTCCGTCGGCTTGACCCGCGCACGGATGCTCGCTTAGCGTGGCAGCGTTCATGAATATGGACGTGAATCAGATGAGCGCACAGATCCGGACCTTCAGGGGGACCAGATGACCGCACCCTCACTCGCCGAGCGTCTCGACGGCCTGCTGTTCTTCCCCGTGACGGCCTTCGGTCCGGACGGCGCCCTGGACCTCGACGCCTTCCGGGCCCATGTTCGCGCGGGGGTGGACGCCGGTGCGGCGGCCGTCTTCGCCTGCTGCGGCACGGGCGAGTTCCACGCGCTCACCCCCGCCGAGTTCGGCGCGTGCGTGGCCGCCGCCGTCGAGGCGGCCGGCGGGCGCGTCCCGGTCCTCGCGGGCGCGGGGTACGGCACCGCGCTCGCCGCCGAGTACGCCGCCCTCGCCGAAGCCGCCGGCGCCGACGGGCTGCTGGCCATGCCGCCGTACCTGGTCGTCCCCGACCAGGAGGGCCTGCTGCGGCACTACACCGCGCTCGCCGCCGCCACGAGCCTGGACGTCATCGTCTACCAGCGCGACAACGCCGTCTTCACCCCCGGCACGGTCGTCGAACTCGCCAAGGTGCCCAACATCATCGGCCTCAAGGACGGTTACGGCGACCTCGACCTGATGCAGCGCATCATCAGCGCGGTGCGCACCGAACTGCCCGCAAGCGGCTTCCGCTACTTCAACGGCCTGCCCACCGCAGAACTCACCGGCCTGGCCTACCGCGGCCTCGGCGTCACCCTCTACTCCTCGGCCGTCTTCGCCTTCTCGCCGGAGATCGCGCTGGCCTTCCACCGCGCCCTCACCACCGGCGACGACGCCACCGTCGACAGGCTCGTGGACGGCTTCTACCGCCCGCTGGTCGACCTGCGCAGCAAGGGCCGCGGCTACGCCGTCTCGCTCGTCAAGGCCGGGGTGCGGCTGCGCGGCCTGGACGTCGGCGAGGTCCGCCCGCCGCTGAGCGAACCCGCGCCCGCGCACATCAAGGAACTGGCCGAACTCATCGAGCGCGGCACCGCGCTGCTCGGGGAGCGCTGACATGCGCGCCTCCGCCTTCGTCTACCCCTGGGACGTCAACGGCGACCCCGCCGCCGCCGAGCGCATCGCCGGACTCGGCGTCGCCCAGGTGACCCTCGCCGCCGCCTACCACTCCACCCGCGCGCTCACCCCGCGCCACCCGCGGCACCGGGTCGTCACCGCCGAGCACGCCGCCGTGCTCTACCCGCCCGACGAACGCCGCTGGCAGGACCGCGAACCGCGGCCCTACCCGGCCGGTGCGTGGGCGCCCGGCGACGCGTGGGGGACCGCCGCCGAGGCGCTGCGCGCGGCGGGCCTGGAGGTGCACACCTGGGTCGTGCTCGCGCACAACTCCCGGCTGGGCGCCGAGCACCCGGACACCTCCGTCGTCAACGCCTACGGCGACCGCTACCCGTGGGCGCCCTGCATCGCGCAGCCCGCCGTCCGCGGCTACCTGCTCGACCTCGCCGCCGAGGCCGCGGTACGCCCCGGCGCCGCGGGCACCGAGCTGGAGTCGCTCGGCTGGTACGGGCTCGCCCACCTGCACGCCCACGACAAGATCGGCGGGGTGCCGCTCGGCGACGCCGGGCAGTACCTGATGTCGCTGTGCTTCTGCCCCGCCTGCCGCGCCGGTTACGCCGGACTCGGCGCCGACCCGGACGAACTCGCCGCCGCCGTACGGGCCGCGCTCGCCCCCGTGTGGGCCGGGGAGGCGGACGGCGCCGCCGGGATCGAGGCGCTGCTCGGCCCGCGGTGGACCGAGCTGACGCTGAACTGGCGTACCCGGACCGCCGGTTCGCTCCAGGAGCAGGCCGTGGCCGCGGTACGGGCCGCCGCAGCGCCCGGCTTCCAGGTGCTGCTGCACGCCGACCCGGTGCCGTACCGCTGCGGCGCCAACGCCGGGGTGGACGTCCCGCGGATCCTGGCCCAGGCGGACGGCCTCGTGCTGCCCTGTCCGGGCGGCCCGGCGGGCGCCGCGGGGCGGGCGGCGGTGCTCGCGCCCGTCGCCGCGGAAGCCGGGACGGACACGGTGGTGGCCGCCAACTTCACGATCGTGTCCGGCATGGGCGGCAGCCCCGGCACGCTGGCCGCCGACGCGGCGCACGCCGCCGAGCTGGGCGCGACCCAACTGCGGCTCTATCACGCGGGGCTGGCGAGCCAGGCGGATCTGGCGGCGGCCCGCGCCGCCCTGCACACGGGTTGATCGTGTGCAGGGCGGGGGATGACCGGGGAGCGGCGATCATGGGGGTACCGCCGCGCCCCGGAGCTTCTCCTGAGGGGGAAGCGTGCTGGGCCGTGCACCCCCAAGTCGCCGCCGGGGCGCGGGAGGTTGCCGTGGATCGGCAAAATATTTCCGGCAGATTTCCCCGCCCCGCGGTTGCGCCGTCCGCGCCTCCGCGCAAGTGCCGCCACAGGTGCCGAACACCCCCGAAACGCCCGCGGCCGGGTGCCCGCAGCGGTCAGAATCCGCCGCCGACGGTCACCGGACCGCCCGACGCGTAGCCGACGGTGGCGGTGTAGCGGTCGCCGTCCGTACCGCCCTGCCCGGGGTCGTGGGTGAACTGCCCGGCGAAGGTGTACGTGTCCGCCGGGAGGGTCTGGCCCGCCGCGAGCGTCCAGCGGTAGACGATGACGTCCGCCTCGGTCGACACCTTGACGCTCACCTGCGTGGCGTTGGTCCACGACGCCGAGTACGTCTCGCCGTTGACCCGGGCGATCCGCAGCTCCACGGTCAGCGAGGTGATGGGCTTCTGCGACGTCAGCGTCACGTCGCTCTCCGTCCAGTACGAGTCGCTGTTCGACCCGAGCACACCGTTGGACTGGAGCGGCCCGCTGCCCTGCGGCAGGCCGGTTCCCCCCGTCGAGGGCGCGCCGGAGGAGTGCGGGGGCGAGCCCGGAACGCTCGGCGGCGGTGCCTGGAGCGGGGGCGGGACGGTCGCGCCGTGGCCCGAAGTGCTGTGCGGTCCGGGCGACTTGTGATGCGGCGGGGCCGTGGTGGGGTGCCGCTGGACGGGCACCCGGTGCTCGCCGCCGCCGGTGGTGCCCGGGGCGGTCGGGGAGGGGCGTCCGGTGTCGGCGCTGTCCGACGTCACCGAGGAGTGGCCCGGCTGGCTGGTGCCGGTGACGGCGCCCACCGCGAGGCCGCCGATGCCGATCGCGCCCGCCACGGCCGCAGTCACCGCGGTGACCCGCATCCACGGCGCCGCCGTCGGCCGGTCGTGGCCGCGCGCCGCGGACTCGGGCACGTCGTTGCCGGTGCCGTCGGCGGCCATCGCGTGCTCGACGCGGGCCAGCATGCGTTCCCTGTCGGGCCGGTGGGCGTGCGCGGCCTCCCGCAGCCGCTCCGGCAGATCGGTCATCACAGTCCCCGTCCCGTACGAGTACGAGCACGAGCCACATGACCCGCCGCACCCAGCAGTTGTGTCCCCGGACCCATGTCGCCCGGGGAGCCGCCCGCCGCGCCGACCGGGGTGTCCGGCCGTGCGGTGCGCGGCATCCGCGCCGGGCCCGCGGGACCGCTCGCGGCCGCCGGATCCGGCCCCTGCACCGTACCGGCTTCGGGTGTCCGGGGTTGCAGCAGCCTTTCCAACTCCGCGATGCCGCGGGACGTCTGGCTCTTGACGGTGCCCACCGAGATGCCCAGCGCGTCGGCGGTGTCCCGCTCCGACAGGTCGAACGCGTGCCGCAGCACCACGCACGCCCGCTTGCGGAACGGCAGCCGCTGCAAGGCCTCCCGCAGGTCCAGCACCGCCGGAAGGTCGGGCCCGTCGGTGCGTTCGGGCCGCTGCGACCAGAAGAGGGCCACCCGGCGCCGCTCGCGCACCGCGCTGCGGATCCGGGAGCGGGCGAGGTTCGCCACCACACCGCGCGCGTACGCCACCGGGTGCTCGGTCGTCTTGACCCGGTCCCAGCGGCGCCACAGGGCCACCAGCGCGTCCGCCGCGAGGTCGTCGGCGGCGTCCGCCTCGCCCGTCAACAGGTGTGCCAGCCGGGAGAGTTCGGCGTAGTGCCGTTCGAAGAACGCGTGGAACGCGGCGGAATCGTCGTCGACGGCAGTGCCCACGGTCACCTCTTCCTGCCCGGACCTCCCCGCCACGGCGCGGCGAGAGCGTAGCAGCGGGAAGAGGCTCTGGGCAGAGGTTGGGAATCATCGATTCCCGGCGGTAACCGCTGGTGAACGCGGGGTGATGGAGCGTGCGCGGGGCGCTGCCGGAGGCCTGTGCCTCCGGCAGCCCGGACCGGTCAGACCGGCACGCGCTCGCAGCGCTGGACGCGGGTCACCAGGTGCAGCTCGAACTCGCCGGAGGCCGTCTCCGGGCGGGACCTGAGGTAGTCCAGGATCCGGGCGGTGGCCGCTTCCCGCCGGGCCGGTTCCATCACCAGCAGATGCGAGTGCGTCGCGGCGGTCGCGGTCAGCGTCTCGGCGGTGCGCACCATCACATGCGTGAAGTCGGCGTCCTCGGCGGGGGAGAAGGCCGGGTGGGGGTCTATCCGCCGCCCCGGGCTCTTCGTCCAGCCGAGGAAGGACACCTGGCTCGGCGAGATCTCGCCGAGGCCCGCGATCCAGCCGACCCGGTCGTCGTCGGCGTTGGACAGCGTCGCCAGCACCCCGCCGGGCCGCAGTACCCGGGCGATCTCGGGCAGCGCGCGCTCCTGGTCGAACCAGTGGATGGCCTGGCCCACGACCACCGCGTCCACCGAACCGTCCGCCAGCGGTATCCGCTCCGCCGAGCCGGACAGCGCCGTGGCCCGCGGCAGCCGCTCGCGCAGCGCGCCCAGCATCCCTTCGTCCGGCTCCACCGCGGTGACCCGGTGGCCGAGCGCGAGGGCCTCGCGGGTCAGCTTGCCGGTGCCCGCGGCGAGGTCCAGCACGTCCAGCGGGCCGCCGCCGCGCCGGGCCAGCACGGGCGCGAGGGCCCAGGTGACGGCCTCGGACGGGTAGCCGGGGCGGTGTTCGTCGTAGTCGGCGGCGACGGCGCCGAAGGAGGAGGCGCGCCGGGCGACCCACTCCCTGGTCTCGGCGTCCCCCTCGGGCGCCCCGAAGTCGCGTCCCGCGGCGCTGCTGTCGTTCCCGTTCGTCATGATCCCCATGTTCACGACCCTACGACTGCCGGGCGGGGGCGTGTCCGGGGGATCCGGGGCGTTCCCACGAAGGGGGCACCCTTGACGAGCGGGGTTTCGGCCCGGTCCCGGGCGGCGGGGGAGGTCAGAGGCGGCGGGTGGCCAGCAGCAGCCGGTCACGCGCGTCGAAGAGCGCGTCCTTGATCAGCTGTTCGTGCGTCGCCGTGAGCCGCGCCACCGGCACCGAGCAGCTGACCGCGTCCCGCGCCGGGGTGCGGTAGGGCACCGCGATGCCGAAGCAGCGCAGGCCCAGCGTGTTCTCCTCGCGGTCCACCGCGAAGCCCTGCTCGCGGATGACCGCGAGCTCCTCGATGAGCTTCTCGCGGTCGGTGTGGGTGTGCTCGGTGAGCGGCTCCAGCGTCTCCGGCAGCAGCCCGCGTACCTGCTCGTCGGTGTACGTCGCGAGCAGCGCCTTGCCGAGCGAGGTGGAGTGCGCGGGCAGCCGGCGGCCGACCCGGGTGAAGGGCCGCAGGTAGTGCTGGGACTGGCGGGTGGCGAGGTAGACGACGCTGGTGCCGTCCAGGCGGGCCATGTGGATGGTCTCGCTGGTGTCGTCCGACAGCCGGTCCAGGGTGGGCCGGGCGGCGGCCACGACCTCGTCGCCGTCGATGTAGGACGTGCCGACCAGCAGCGCGCGCACGCCGATGCCGTAGCGGGTGCCCGTCGCGTCGGTCTCGATCCAGCCGAGGTCCACGAGGGTGCGCAGCAGCATGTAGAGGCTGGACTTCGGGTAGCCGACCGACTCCTGCACGGAGGCGAGGCTGTGCATACCGGGCCGCCCCGCGAAGAACTCCAGCAGCTCCACCGTGCGGACCGCGGACTTGACCTGGGAACCGGCTCCCTCGGCAGCAGCCATGCGCTCGACCCCTCTTGTTCGGCCGGGAGCGACGGACGTAGGCTCCCCTTGCAGGTTCACATCTAAAGACGCTGTTCAGTATAGAGAACAACGTACTGGTGCAGCAGTGTCGTGCGGTACGGAAATGTGGAGGTTATTCCGGTGGCAGTACCAGTCTGGAGCGTCGACCCCCGGAGCGGGAAGCAGCGCGAGCAGGTCGCCGTCGAGGCCACGGCCGAGGACGTGGACGCCGCCGTACGCGCCGCCGCCGCCGCGATCCCGGCGCTCGCCGACCGAAGCGTACGCTCCCGGCTGCTGCGTGCCGCCGCCGGGGCGCTGGAGGAGGCGGGCGAGCGCGTCATCGCCGCCGCCGACGCCGAGACCGCCCTCGGCGTACCCCGCCTCACCGGCGAACTCGCCCGTACCGCCTTCCAGTTGCGGACGTTCGCGGACGTCGTCGACGAGGGCGCCTACCTCGACGTGATCATCGACACCCCCGACCCCGACGCCAAGCCCATCCCGCGGCCCGACCTGCGCCGGATGAAGGTCCCGCTGGGCGTCGTCGCCGTCTACGCCGCCAGCAACTTCCCGCTCGCCTTCTCCGTGCCCGGCGGCGACACCGCGAGCGCGCTCGCCGCGGGCTGCCCCGTCGTCGTCAAGGCCCACCCCGACCACCCCGCGACCTCCGCGCTGTGCGCCGAGCTGCTGCGCGGCGCGGCCGTCTCCGTCGGACTGCCCGCCGACACCGTCGTCCTCGTGCACGGCTTCGCCGCCGGTGTCGAACTGGTCCGCCACCCGCTCGTCGCCGCCGCGGGCTTCACCGGCTCCGTGCCCGGCGGACGCGCGCTGCACGACGCGGCCGCCGCCCGGCCGCGCCCCATCCCCTTCCACGGCGAACTCGGCAGCCTCAACCCGGTCGTCGTCACCGAGGCCGCCGCCGCCGAACGCGCCGAGCAGATCGGCACCGGCCTCGCCGGATCCTTCACGCTCGGCGTCGGCCAGTTCTGCACCAAGCCCGGCCTCGTCCTCGCCCCCGCCGGGGACGACGGCGACCGGCTGGTGGCCGCCCTCACCGGCGCCGCCCGCGAGGCCGCGGCCGGGGTGCTGCTCGACGGCCGGATGCGCACCAACTTCCTGGCCGGCGCCGCCGCCCGCGCCGCGCTGCCCGCCGTGACCGCGCCCGTCGCCCCCGGCGAGGACGGCGAACTGGGCGTACGCCCCGGCTTCGTGACCCTCGCCGCCGCCGAACTCGCCGCGCAGGGCGCCCACGACGTCCTGCTGGAGGAGTGCTTCGGACCGCTGACCGTCGTCGTACGGTACGGCTCCGCGGACGAGCTGGCCGCCGTGCTCGACCGGCTGCCCGGCAACCTCACCGCGACCGCCCACCTCGGCACCGCCGAGGCCGCCGAACAGGGCGGGGCCGCCGCAGCGCTGCTCACCCGGCTCAGCGCCCTCGCCGGACGCGTCCTCGTCAACGGCTGGCCGACCGGCGTCGCCGTCACCGCCGCCCAGCACCACGGCGGGCCCTACCCCGCCACGACCTCCACCTCCACCTCGGTCGGCGCCACCGCGATCGAACGCTGGCTGCGCCCGGTGGCCTACCAGGACACCCCGCAGGCCCTGCTGCCCGCCGAACTGCGCGACGGCAACCCGCTGGGCGTCCCCCGCCGGGTGGACGGCGAGCGCGGCTGAACGGGCAGCGGCGTACGGGCCGGGTCCGCGGGCGCGGACCCGGCCTGGTTGGATCGGGCCCATGAGCACCACGAACACCGCGCACGAACCCGCCCTGCGCCCCGCGACCCGGGGCGACCTGCCCGCCGTCCTCGCCCTCCTCGCCGGGGAGGACGGTGTCGTCGACCCGGCGACCGTCGAGGTCACCGACGCCTACGAGCGGGCCTTCGCCACGATCGAGGCCGACCCGCGCAACGAGATCCTGGTCCTCGTGGACGCCCCCGGCGACGTCATCGGCTGCCTCCAGCTCACCCGCATCCCCGGCCTCGGCAAGGGCGGCGCCGAGCGCGCCCTCATCGAGGCCGTCCGCATCCGCGCCGACCTGCGCGGCTCCGGCCTCGGCCGCGCCCTCATCCGCCGCACCCTGGACCGCGCCCGCGCCCAGGGCTGCGCCCTGGCCCAGCTGACCAGCAACAAGTCCCGCACGGACGCCCACCGCTTCTACACCTCCCTCGGCTTCACCGCGAGCCACGAGGGCTTCAAGCTGGCGCTCTAGGCAGCGCCCGCCGTGCCGGCCGCCGCGCTTTCCGCCTGCTCCAGCCAGTCGGTGTACCAGCGGGCGAAGGTGAGCGGCGCGCCCGCGCCGTCGAGGAGCGGGGCGAGGTCCACGTCGTCCACCCGGTCGTCGGACCACACCGTCCCGCGGTGCGGCCCGCAGACCACCAGCCACTCGCGGCGGGCGCAGCCCAGGTGGCAGATCGTGACGGCGCCCGCGGTACGCCCGGGGGCGAACATGACGGCCTCCCACCGCTCGTCCCACGCCTCGTAGGCGTCGTCGAAGTCCTCGATCTCCGCGAACTCCTCCTCCTCGGGCCGTTCGGCGAGCAGGGCGGCGACGGTGTCCGGGTCCGGGCCCCGCTCCGGGAAGGGCACGGCGAGCGCCGACAGGTCGGCGAGGTCCGCGCCGTCCCCCTCCCAGCGCCAGCGGCCCTGGACGCGCCGGACGGGGAAGAGGCCGTACGCGGGCCCGGCGCCGCCCGCGCCGACGTGCAGCAGGAAGGAGCGGTAGTCCGCCGGGAGCCGTATCCCCGCCTGGGCCTCCAGCTCGGCGACCTCGTCCTCGGTGAGCGGATCCTCCAGGACCCACCCGTGCCCGCGCGCCCCGAACACCTCGCCGCCGTCCGGGCCGCCGCCCGCCGCCGCGACCCGCTCCCGTACACCCGCCCACACGTGATCCGTCATGCCCGGACCGTACGCGCGGGCACCGACAGCGGGCCGGTCAGGTCACCAGGAGGTGGGTGCGGTGGTGGCGGGGGTCCGCGGCCTCGTCGAGCAGGGCCAGGGCGAAGTCGGCGTACGTGACGCGGGCCGCCGGGTCGGTGTGCGGGCGGTGCTCGTAGCGGCCGGTGGGCTCGGGGGCGTCGTGGACGAAGTCGCCCGCGGGGGCGAGGTAGAGCCAGTCCAGCGCCGCCGCCTCGGCCCGCAGCGCGGCCAGGCCCGCCGCGTGGGCCGCGCAGAACGGGCGGAACTCGTCCGGGAACGCGGGGGAGTCCAGCCGGCTGGTGCCGTCCGCGCCGGGCAGCACGGCGGACAGGCCCACCGTGACCAGGCGGTCCACCCCGGCCTCGGCCAGGCCCACGGCCAGCGCGCGGGCCGCGGCGGGGAAGAAGGCCCCGGGGTCGGTGCCCTCGCCGTACACGGCCGCGGTGTTGAGCGCCGCGTCGTGCCCGGCCGCGAGCGCGGCGACCGCCGCCGGGTCGGTGACGTCCCCCGCGGCGAGCCGTACGCCCCCGGCGGCGAGCGCCGGGTGGCGCGACGGGTCGCGGACGACCGCCGTGACGCGGTGGCCGCGGTGGCGCGCCGCGGCGACGGCCTCCCGGCCGGCCCGGCCGCCGGCCCCGAAGACGATGTAGTTGCCCATGGGCGGAATACCTCCTGCGGTCGCTCCTGCTGGAGCCGAGGGTGGAGTGGTGCTGGGCGACGCGACTGCGTGCCCGGGAAAGGTAGCCGCGGGGCCGGTTACCTCCCGGGTACCGCCCGACCCGTACCGCCGTATCGCTGTACCACCGCACTGCCGTCCCGCCGTCCCGCGGTCCCGCCGTTCGCGCCGAAGGAGACAGCCCATATGACGCACCGCCGCCCGCCGCTGCCCGCGGACCTCTTCGACGAGCTGTGCCCGTCCTCGCTGCTGCCCTTCCGCTTCGGCGACAAGTGGGCGCCCCTCGTGCTCTCCTGTCTGGAGGGCGGCCCGCGGCGCTTCTCCGAGCTGCGCGTGCCGCTGCGCCGCGTCACCCCCAAGGTGCTCACGCAGTCGCTGCGCGGCCTGGAGCGGGACGGTTTCGTCACCCGCACCGTGCACGCCGACCCGCGGCAGGGCGTGGACTACGCGCTGACACCGCTCGGCCGCAGCCTGCTGGAGCCGCTGTCCGCCGCGTGCGCGTGGGCGGCCGACCACTGGGACGAACTGCTCGACGCCCGCGAGCGCGGCACCGCGTCCGAGCCCGCCGCCGGGTGAACCGGCGCGCGGCGGGCGTCAGTCGCGCGGGCGCAGCGCCACCGCCGTCGCCGCGGCCGCGGCCAGCACCAGGCCCGCCGCCACCAGCAGGCTCGTCCGCATCCCGGGCAGGAAGCGCGGACCGGCCACCAGCGAACCGAACAGCGCGACGCTGAGCGCCCCCGCGACCTGCCGGGCGGCGTTCAGGACCCCGGCCGCCACGCCCGCCTGCGCGGCGGGCGCCGCACCCATGACGGAGGCGGTCAGCGCCGGGACGGCCAGCGCGCCGCCGACACCGATCGGCATCATCACGAACGCCACCAGCAGCGTGGGCGTGCCCGTGCCCACCGGGAGCAGGGCCAGCAGGCCCGCGGCCATGACGAGCTGGCCGGTGACCATCGGCAGGCGGGGGCCGAAACGGTTGGTGACGCGGCCGGAGACGACGTTCACCGTCGAGATGAGGAGCGTCATCGGCAGGAACATCAGGCCCGCCGTGAGCGCCGACTCGCCGCGGACCACCTGGAAGTACAGCCCCAGCACGAAGAACATGCCGAAGAAGCCCACGCTCAGCGCCGCGCCCGACGCCACCGAGGCGGAGAAGGCGGCGCCGCGGAACAGCCCCAGCGGGACGACGGGGTGCGGGTGCCGGGTCTCGGCCCGTACGAAGGCTGCCCCCGCGGCGACCGCCACGCCCCCCGCCACCCAGCCGCGCGTCCCGCCCTCGATCACCGCGTACGTCAGCGCGCCCAGCGCCAGCACGGCCGTGACCTGGCCGGGGACGTCGAGGGGCGCCGGGCGGCGCTCACTGCGGGCGCTGCGGGCCAGCACCAGGGTCACGACGGCGAAAGGCAGGTTGACGTAGAAGACGAACCGCCAGTCCAGGGACGTGGTGAGCACCCCGCCGACCACCGGGCCGAGCGCCACCGCCGTCGAACCGCCCGTCGCCCAGACCGAGATGGCGCGGGTGCGCCGCACCGGGTCGGCGTAGGCCTGCCGGACCAGCGCCAGCGAGGACGGCAGCATCACGGCCGCCGCCGTGCCCTGCACCACGCGTGCGGCGACGAGCACCGCGAGCCCCGGCGCCAGGCCGCACGCCAGGGACGACAGCGCGAAGACCACGACGCCGCCGGTGAAGGCGCGGCCCGCGCCGATCCGGTCCGACAGGGCGCCGGTGGACAGCATCAGGGCGGCGAAGGCGAGGGTGTAGCCGTCGATGACCCACTGGAGCGCGGACAGCCCGCCGTGCAGGTCGTCGCCGATCGCCGGGAGGGCGACGTTGACCACGGAGGCGTCGAGGGTGATGAGGAAGAAGCCGAGCAGGGCGGCGGCGAGGATCCGCCCGGACGCGGGCGGCTCGGCGGCGCGGGTGGCCGCGGCGGGGGCCCGCTCCCCGGTGGTGGAGGGGAGGGGACGGGCCGTGCGCGAGGTCTGATCCGGTGACATGACCACCAGCCTCGCGGCGGGCCCGGCGTACAGTAACTGGCCAGAATGCCAAACGACCGGAGGTTCTGGCCATGCCCGCGCAGCCCGCACCGACCAGGCACCCCGCCCCGACCAGGCGTCCCGCACCGACCGCGCCGACCAGGCACCCCGCGCGGCCCGCGCCGACCGCGGTCGCCGCCGAACTCGCCGTGCCCGCGCCGCCGTCGGCGGTACCGGCTGCCGTGCCCGCCCGGCCGCGGCGGGTCGTGGTGGTCGCCGCGCCGCCCGTGTCGATGTTCAACCTCGCCGTGCCCGACATGCTCTTCGCCCGCGTCGAGACCGACGGCCGGCCCGGCTACGAGGTGGAGCTGTGCACGCCCGACCCGGGGGCCGTCGCGACCAACGGGCCCGCCGAGATCGTCATCCGCCGCGGGCTGGACGCCCTGGAGGGGGCCGACACCGTCATCGTCGCCGGCACCGGCCTGCGCGAGGAGCCCGACCCGCGCATCCTCGCCGCGGTGCGGCGCGCCGCCGAGGCAGGCACCCGCATCGCCTCGATCTGCTCGGGCGCCTTCCTGCTCGCCGAGGCGGGCCTGCTCGACGGGCGGCGCGCGACCACGTACTGGCTGCTCGCCGAGGAGTTCGGCGAGCGCTACCCTGCGGTGGACGTCCAGCCCGACGTGCTCTTCGTGCAGGACGGCCCCATGCTCACCTCCTCCGGCTACGCGGCCGGCATCGACCTGTGCCTGCACATCATCCGCACCGACTACGGGGCCGCCGTCGCCAACAGCGTCGCCCGGCACGCCCTGGTGGCGCCCGTGCGGTGCGGCGGGCAGGCGCAGTTCACCGAGACGCCGCTGCCCGCCGTGACCGGCACCTCCTTCGCCGACACCCGCGCCTGGGCGATGACCCGGCTCGACCAGCCGCTCACCCTCACCGACCTCGCCCGGCACGCCTCCGTCAGCGTCCGCACCCTCAACCGCCGTTTCCGCGCCGAGACCAGCGTCAGCCCGCTCCAGTGGCTGCTGCACCAGCGCATCCAGCGGGCCCGCGAACTGCTGGAGACCACCACGCTGCCCGTCGACCAGGTCGCCCGCGCGTCCGGCCTGGGCACCGCGGACTCGCTGCGCCAGCACCTCACCCGCCGCGTCGGCCTGACCCCCAGCGACTACCGCGCCGCCTTCAGCCGGCTGCCCGCCGCGTGACGGAGGGCGCCGGACCCGTACAGTGCCCCCATGGGTGAGGTGCTGCACATCACGGGCCGGATCCTGACCGGGCCCGACGACGCGACCGACGAGCTGTGGGTCGTCGACGGCCGGATCACGTACGACCGGCCCGCCGCCGAGGCCGTGACCGTACGCGGCTGGGCGCTGCCCGGCCTGGTCGACGCGCACTGCCACGTCGGCCTCGACCACTTCGGCGAGGTGCCGGACGACACCTCCGAGAAGCAGGCGCTCGCCGACCGTGACGCTGGCGCGCTGCTGCTGCGCGACGCGGGCTCGCCCAGCGACACCCGCTGGGTCGACGACCGCGCCGACCTGCCGCGCATCATCCGCGCCGGGCGGCACATCGCCCGCGCCCGCCGCTACATCCGCAACTTCGCGCACGAGATCGAGCCCGGCGACCTGGCCGCGTACGCACGGCAGGAGGCACGGCGCGGCGACGGCTGGGTCAAACTCGTCGGCGACTGGATCGAACGCGAGGTCGGCGACCTCACCCCGTGCTGGCCGAAGGACGCGCTCACCGAGGCGATCGCCGCCGCGCACGAGGAGGGCGCGCGGGTCACCGCGCACTGCTTCGCCGAGGACACCCTCCACGACGTCGTCACGGCGGGCATCGACTGCGTCGAGCACGCGACGGGCCTCACCGACGAGACGATCCCGCTGCTCGTCGAGCACGGGGTGGCCATCGTGCCCACGCTCGTCAACATCGCGACCTTCCCGGACCTCGCGGCCGTCGGCGAGGCCAAGTACCCCCGCTGGGCCGACCACATGCGCCGCCTGCACGCGCGCCGCCACGAGACCGTACGCAACGCGTACGACGCCGGGATCGCCGTCTACGCCGGCACCGACGCGGGCAGCAGCCTGCCGCACGGCCTCATCGCCGCCGAGGTCGCCGAACTCGTCACGGCGGGCCTGCCGGTGACGGCGGCCCTGTCGGCGACGACCTGGCAGGCGCGGGAGTGGCTCGGTCACCCGGGCCTGGAGGAGGGCGCCCCCGCGGACCTGGTCGTCTACGACGCCGACCCGCGCGCCGACGTCCGGGTGCTGGCGGCGCCGCGCCGGGTCGTGCTGCGCGGCACGGTGGTGGGCTGAACACCCACGGGGCGGACGGGCGTCCGGCGCCGGGGCGCTGAACACGCGCCCGGTGGACGGGCCTTGGCGGGCAGGGTGCTGACACGCCTGCCGGGCGGACGGGGTGCCGAACACCCGTCGGGCAGGCGGGCGTCGAACGCCCCCGTACGCGGGGGTGCTGAACACCCATACCGCACCCAGGACTTCGGGGCCGCCTCTTCCCCACCGTACGCGAGCGCCGCGCACGCGCGGGCGCGCGTTTCGGCGTGCCCGGACACCGGCACGGGACGCACCCGGCGGGACGGGCCGCACGTCACGGCCGGTGCGACGGGGCATGGGCGCTTAGCGGTGGTAGGTCCGCCCCGTCCCGCCCCGCTCGCCGGGGATCCCACCAGAAACCACCCTTTTGGGTGAACTGGCGTCGCGTAGCCGCGCATTCACTCTCAGTGCGTAAACATTACCCGGCAAGCCCCGGCCAGCTGTCCCCAACTCGCGTACGGCCGGGGGGAGTCCGATGTTCACCGATGTCTCCCGTGGGGGTCCCACACCGATGTACCGCACCACCAACACCTTCCCGCTGCCCGTCCGCCGCCGCGCCGCCGCCGTCGGAGCCGCCGTCGCCCTCGCCGCGGGCGCCGCGGCCCTGGCACCCGGCGCGCAGGCGGCCCCGGCCGGCGACCCGCACGGCGGCGCGTCCACCGCCGCCGTGCTGCGCGCGGGCCTGGACGTGTCGCTGCTCGGCAAGGCGGTCGACGTGCCGGTGAACGTCGCGCTCAACGACGTGCACGCGCCCGCCGACGCGAAGAAGACCGCGCTGACGGTCACGGTCGGCCAGGGCGTGGAGAACGGGCACGGCATCAGCGTCCTGCGGGCCGACGTCGCCACCTCGCGGGCCACCGCCGACGCCCACGGCGCCGAGGGCTACGCCAACGTGGCGCACGCCCAGGTGCACGTCCCCGGGCTGCCGCTGCTGGCGCTCGTCAAGGCCGACGCCATCACCTCGACCGCGACCTGCGAGGCGGGCCGCAAGCCCGCCGCACACTCCGAACTCGCGGGCCTGACCGTGCTCGGGCAGCGGATCAACCTCAGCGCGGTCGGCACGACCGAGCTGACCGTGCCCGGCGTCGGCCGCGTCAGCCTCGACCTGACGCAGACCACGACCACGTCCACCACCGCGGCCGCGACCGCGCTGCGGCTCGCGATCCACCTCAACCCGCTGAGCCTGGGCGTCGCCGAGGTCAGCGGCGAGATCACGCTCGCGTCGGCCACCTGCACCGCCCCGCACTCCGGCGGCACCACCACCGGCGGCTCGACCTCCGGCTCCACGTCGGGCTCCACGTCCGGATCCACCTCCGGTACGACCTCGGGCACGACGTCCGGTTCCACCTCCGGTACGACGTCGGGCAGCACGAGCGGCAGCACCAGCGGCTCCACGTCCGGCACCACCACCGGGACCACGTCCGGGAGCACCACCGGGACCACGTCCGGCTCCACCTCGGGCTCGACCTCCGGCAGCTCCGGCACCTCCGGCAGCACCACGACCGGCACCTCCGGCTCGTCCGGCGCCACCGGTAGCGGCGGCAGCACCTCCGGCGCCTCCACCGGGGCGACGGGCGGGACCGGCTCGGCCGGCACCTCGGGCAGTTCGGGCAGCTCGGGCGCGGTCGTCCAGACCGGCCCCGGCACCGGCAACCTCGCCGAGACCGGCGCGAGTTCCAGCACCCCCTACATGGCGGGCGGCGCCGTGGCCCTGCTCGCGGCGGGCGCGGGCGCGTACCTGCTGACCGCCCGCCGCCGCCGGGGCGCCGGTGCGGCGGACCCGCGGGACTGACGCGCGGCCCGAACGTCACCGCCCCGCGATAGCAAGGTCACAACGGGGGAACGAAAGCCCCGGGGGCGGCGCCGGACCACCGGCGCCGCCCCGTAGGCTGTGCGGGCGGCCGGAACTCGTCCTCGGCCGGGGCAGGTCGGCGTACGTCGTGCGCAACCCGGCGCCGCGGACGGCGAGTTGCGCGGGGCGGCCGCGACGGCGGGCGCCGAGGTGCAGAGGCGGACGGGGCGGGAATGACTGACGGGCTTTTCGCGGGGCGCTACCAGCTGGCCGGGCTGCTCGGTTCGGGAGGCATGGCCCGCGTCCACCGAGCCCAGGACACCCGGATGGGCCGGACGGTCGCCGTCAAGACGCTGCTGCCGGACCTGGCGGACAACCCCGACGCGCGGCGCCGGTTCGCCCGCGAGGCGCAGGCCGCGGGCTCGCTCAATCACCCCGGTATCGTGACCGTCCACGACCAGGACGAGATACGCGACGGCGACGAGGTCGTGCCCTACCTCGTCATGGAGTTCGTGCCCGGCGGCTCGCTGTCCCAACTCCTGCGCCGCCGGGTGTTCTTCCCGCCCGAGCGGGCCGTGCGGATCGCCTGCGACATCCTCGACGCCCTCGCGCACGCGCACAGCCACGGCACCGTCCACCGCGACGTGAAGCCGGCCAACGTGATGGTCACGCCCGAAGGCATCGTCAAGGTCGCGGACTTCGGCATCGCCCGCGTGCTGGACACCGACTCCCGGCTCACCACGACCGGTTCGGCGATCGGCACCCCGAGCTACATGTCGCCCGAGCAGATCAACGGCGCCGAGGTCGACGCCCGCAGCGACGTCTACGCGGTCGGCTGTGTGCTCACCGAACTGCTCACCGGCAAGCCGCCGTTCACCGACGGCAACCCCATCAACCTCATGTACTGGCACGTCCACACCCCGCCGCCCGCGCCCTCGTCGCGCAACCCCGGGGTGCCGCCGGAGCTGGACGCGCTCGTGCTCGCCGCGCTCGCGAAGAACCCCGCCGACCGGCACGGCGACGCCGGGGTCTTCCGCGACCGGCTGCGCGCCTGGCTGGTCTCCGCCGGTCACGCGGTGCTGCTCGCGGGCCCGGCGATCCCGCCCTCCCTCGACACCGCGACCACCCCGCTGGCCGCCGCCAAGTCCCCCTACGGCTCGGGTGACGACGCCTCGGACGGGTCCACGTCGGGTGAGTCGTCCGCCGGTTCGGGCACCCCGCCGCCGCCCGCGCAGCCTCCGACGCCGCCCCCCTCGACCCCGCCGCCCGCCACGCCCCCGCCCTTCGGCAACGGCTTCGGCGTGGCCCCCGGCCCCAGCACCCCGCCGCCGCCCACCCCCGCCGAACACCCGGCGTACGCACCCACCGAGCACCCGGCCTACGCGCTGCGCCCGCAGGTGCCGCTCCCGCCGCCCTACCGCCCGGACACCCCGCTGCCCTTCAACGGGCCCGGCAACTCGGGGGAGTTCGACCCGTCCCGGCGTGCCCGGCGGCGCTGGATGACGGCCGTCGCAGCGGTGGCCGTGGCCGCCGTCGGCGTCACCGTCACGCTCCTGTACGGCCCGCTCGGCGGCAAGCACCACGACAAGACGGACCCCACCCCGACGCCCCACCGCCCGACCGCCACCGGCAAGCCCACCGCGCAGCCCGCGATGCTGGCCCGGCACGGCGGCAAGGCCGGTAGCGGCTACAACGGCGGACTGGACGGCGTGGTCAACGCCTCCGACCGTACGGGCGGCGACCTGCGGCTCGCCGCCGCCTACCCCGAGGACGCGATGCTCGACCCGGCGGCCGTCTACACCCAGCCGTCGTGGAACCTCCAGCGCCTCTACGAGCGCAAACTCGTCGACTACGCCCCCGACCCGGGCCCCGCCGGGCGCAAGCTCCTGCCGGACCTGGCCACCGACACCGGCACGGTCAGCAACGGCGGCAGGACGTGGACCTTCACGCTCAAGGCCGGTCTGAAGTACGAGGACGGCACCCCCATCACGTCGCAGGACGTCAAGTACGGCGTCGAGCGCACCTTCGACCGGGACGTGTTCATCGGCGGCCCCACGTACTTCGTCGAACTCCTCGACCAGGGCCAGCACTACCCCGGCCCGTACAAGGACTCCGACCCGGACAAGCTCGGCCTGAAGTCGGTGGCCACGCCGGACGCGCGGACCGTCGTCTTCACCCTCGCCGCGCCCTTCGCCGACTTCCCCTACGTGCTCGCGCTGCCGATGGGCGCGCCCGTACCCCGCAAGGCCGACACCGACGGCGGCAAGGGCTACCGCGACAAGCCGCTGTCCAGCGGGCCCTACAAGGTCGCGAGCTACACCGACGGCAAGTCGCTGCACATGGTGCGCAACACGCAGTGGAACCAGTCCACCGACCCCATCCGCTCCGCGCTGCCCGACACGATCGACCTGTCGGTGTACAACTCGCAGGACGCGGTGGAGAACGCCCTCTTCTCCGGCCAGGCCGACCTCGACCTGGAGTCCCAGCAGCTGACGGCCGGCAACAAGGCGAAGGTCACCGCCGACAGCACACTGCACGCGCAGACCGACCTCGCCTACGACAGCAGCACCCGCTACATCAGCCTCCAGACGGCCGTCGCGCCCCTCGACAAGCAGCCGTGCCGGGCCGCCGTCCAGTACGCCCTCGACCGCACGTCCGTCCGCACCGCCCTCGGCGGCGACCTGGCGGGCGACGTCGCCACCACGATGCTGCCGCCCACCACCGACGGCTTCGACCCCGACGCCCACCCCTACGGCAGCGCCGACGGCAGGGGCGACACCGCCAAGGCCCGCGAGCAGCTCGCCGCGTGCGGCAAACCCGGCGGCTTCAGCACCACGCTCGTCGGCGCCGCCAACAACCCGACGACGCTCGCGGCCATGCAGGCGATCCAGCAGTCGCTGAAGAACGCCGGGATCGCCGTCGTCATCAAGCAGATCCCCATCGGCGAGCTGTACAGCGACCTCGGCACGCCCAGCAAGGTCAAGCAGAACGGGTGGGGCATGGTCGTGACCGCGTGGGCCGCCGACTGGCCCGACGGCGGCGGCTTCCTGCGCACCCTCCTCGCCCCCGGCAGCCCCACCAACTACGCCGGGGTCAACGACCCGGGCCTGGACACCGTCCTCTCCCGCGGCGAGAGCGCCGACGACCCGGAGGAGTCCACCGCGGCCTGGCGGGAGGCCGACGCGAAGGTCATGACCGACGCCGCGCTCGTCCCTCTCATCCACGGCCGCCACCTGGTCTTCCGCAGCAGCCGCCTCACCAACGTCTACGAGCACGAGGTCTACGGCGCCCCCGACCTGACGGCGCTGGGCCTGGCCGGCTGACCCGGCGGGTACGGCCCCGGCGGGTACGGGATCAGGCCCGTACCGCCGCCGTGAGCGCCGCGGCGAACGCGTCGGACGTCGCCTTGTCGCGCACCGCGACGCGCAGCCACTCCCGGCCCAGGCCCGGGAAGGTGTCGCCCCTGCGCACCGCCCAGCCGCGCGCCCGCAGCCGCTCCCGCACGGCCGCCGCGTCCGGCAGCCGCAGCAGCACGAAAGGCGCGGCCGGGGCCGCGCCCGCGACCGCCACGCCGGGCACCGCGGCCAGCAGCGCGAGCAGATGCGCGCGGTCCTCGGCCGTCCGCACCGCCGCCGCCTCGGCCTCCGCCAGCGCCGCGGGCTCCACGCACGCCTGCGCCGCCGTGAGCGCCGGGGCCGACACCGCCCACAGCGGCTGGGCCCGCTCCAGCGCCGCGAGCGGCTCGCGGCCGCCCAGCACGTAGCCGATCCGCAGCCCCGCAAGGCCCCATGTCTTGGTCAGACTGCGCAGCACCAGCAGCCCGGGGACGTCCCGGGCCGCCGCGAGCGACTCGGGCTCGCCCGGCACCGCGTCCATGAACGCCTCGTCCACCACCAGGATCCGCCCCGGCCGCGCCAACTGCCGCAGCTTGGCCGCCGGATGGAGGACGGACGTCGGGTTCGTCGGGTTGCCGACCACCACCAGGTCGGCCTGCTCCGGCACCGCCGCGGGATCCAGCCGGAAGCCGTCCGCCGCCGTCAGCAGCACCCGTTCCACCGGGTGGCCCGCGGCCCGCAGCGCCGCCTCCGGCTCGGTGAACTGCGGGTGCACCACCACCGCGCAGCGCGGCCGCAGCGCCCGCGCCAGCAGCACGAACGCCTCCGCCGCGCCCGCCGTCAGCAGCGCCTCGCGCGGATCGTCGCGCCCGTGCCGCGCGGCGACCGCCGCCCGCGCCGCCCGCCCGTCCGGATAACGCGCCAGGTCCGCGAGCGAGCCCGCGATCCGCTCCGCCAGCCACGCCGGAGGCGTGCCCGTACGGACGTTGACGGCGAGATCGACCAGGCCCTCGGCCGCCTCGCGGTCGCCGTGGTGGGCCAGGTCGTACGCCCCGGCCCCGTTCTCAGTGATGCGCATGCGCATGCCCGTGCGGGTGGGACGGGTCGTCCGGGTGGTGGTGCGGCTGCTGCGGGCGGCCCACACGGTCCTCGAAGCCGGGCATCGCCACCCGGTAGACGCAGGAGTCGCAGTTCATCCGCAGATCGCCCGCGACCGCCTCCCGGTAGCGCTCCAGCACCAGCGCCGCCAGCTCCGGCTCCGGCCCGATGACGTCCGCACAGCGCACGTCCACGGCGCCGTCGCCCGCAGCCCACGCGGCGGCCTGGGCGCGCACCCGGTCCGGCAGCACCCCGGCGAACAGGAAGTACGGCAGCACCACGACCGTCCGCGCGCCCAGCCGCGCGCAGCGCTCCAGGCCCGCCGCGACCGACGGCTCCGCGAGCGACACGAACGCCGTCTCCACGTCCGCGTAACCGCGGCCCTCCCACAGCAGCCGGGCCGCCTTGAAGACCTCGGCGTTCGCGTCCGGATCGGTCGAACCCCGGCCGACCAGCAGCACCGTCGCGTCGGCCCGCGCCGTCCCTGTCGCCGCCAGCGCCTCGTCCACCCGCCGCTCCAGCACCGCCAGCAGCCCCGGGTGCGGGCCCAGCGGGCGGCCGTACGCGAACGACGTCCCCGGGTGCCGCAGCTTCTCCCGGGCCAGCGCCGCCGGGATGTCGCCCTTGGCGTGCCCCGCCGAGACCAGCACCAGCGGCACCGCGGCGAAGTCCCGTACCCCGGCCGCGACCAGGGCCGCGACGCTGTCCGCGAGCGGCGGCGGCGACAGCTCGATGAAACCGCCGCCGACCGGCAGGTCCGGATGCGCGGCCCCCAGCCCCTCGGTGAAGGACCGGAAGGCCTGCGCACCGGCGGCGTCACGGGTGCCGTGGCCGACGAGCAGCAGGGCGGGGGGCGGTACGGATGTCACTGGTCGTTCTCCTCGATGCTGCCGTAAGGGGTGTAGAGCAGCGCGTTGAGCGCGGCGGCGGCCACGGCGGAACCGCCCTTCTCCGAGACGTTGCTGATCGCGGGCAGGCCCGAGGCCCGCAGATGCTCCTTGCTCTCCGCGGCGCCCACGAAACCGACCGGCAGGCCGATCACCAGCGCGGGCGCCGCGTCCAGCGCGATGAGTTCCTCCAGGGCGGTCGGGGCGCACCCCACCACCCACACGGCGCCCGGCCCGACCTCCTCGAACGCCAGCCGCACCGCGTGCGCGCTGCGCGTCAGGCCGTCCGGCCCGGCCGTGGCGTCCTTCAGCCGGCACACCACCGGGCGCCCGGTGATCCCGGCCGCGACCATCCGCACGTCCGCGACCACCGGCGCCCCGGAGCGCAGCGCCGCGTGCGCCGCGGCGAGCTGCGCCTCGTCCATGACCAGCTCCTCCGCGTACCCGAGGTCCGCGCTCGCGTGCACCACGCGCTCCACCACCGCGCGGCGCAGCGGCGGCAGGGCGGAGGTGTCCAGCCGGGTGCGCAGGATCCGGTACGACTCCTGCTCGATCGGATGCACCACCCGCCGTGCGGGGACGGGCGGTTCGCCCGCAGGTTCGTCCGCCGGACGCGGGGGTGCGGACGGGCGCGGGGGCGCCGCGGGCTTCGGCGGGGCCGGGGGGCGGGGCGGCGGCGGGGACTGCCAGCGGTAGCCGCGCGGGGTCACCATGCGGCCCGCGACCACGCGGGAGGCGGTGTTGCCGACCGTCACGACGGTCATCATGTCGACCGTCGCCGGGTCGAGGTCCTTCAGCGTCGTGACCGTCACCTGCTCGCCCGGCCGCGACGCGGACCGCACGACCCCCACCGGGGTCGCCGGCGCACGGTGCGCCGCCAGCAGCTCCAGCGCCTTCGGCAACTGCCAGTCGCGGCCCCGGCTGCGCGGGTTGTAGAACGTCACCACCAGATCGGACTGCGCCGCCGCCCGCACCCGGCGCTCGATCACCTCCCACGGGGTGTGCAGATCCGACAGGCTGATCGACACATGGTCGTGCCCGAGCGGCGCCCCCAGCAGGGCCGCCGCCGCCAGCGCCGCGGTCACGCCCGGCACGCCCACCACGTCGATGTCGTCCGCGGCCTCCGCGAGCGCGGGCGACGCCATCGCGTACACGCCCGCGTCGCCACTGCCGATCAGCGCGACCGCGTGCCCCGCGCGGGCCTCCGCCACCGCCGTACGGGCCCGCGCCTCCTCCGCGCCCAGGCCCGACTCCAGCACCCGGGTGCCCGGCCGCAGCAGGTCCCGGACCTGGTCCACGTACTGGTCCAGCCCCACGACCACCGACGCCCGGCGCAACTCCGCCGCCGCACGCGGCGTCAGCAGATCCCGGGCCCCCGGCCCGAGCCCCACCACCGCGAGCCGCCCGCGCGGCCTGCGCCGCGCCACCGCGGCCGTCGCCATCGCCGACTTCCGCTTCTCGACGACGAGTGCGCCCCCCGGCCCGGCCGCCAGCAGCGCCGCCGCCTCCGCCACGGAAGGCGTCCCGACGGCGGCGAGCGGCGCGTCGGAGGGGTTCGGGACCTCGACCCCGGCGAGGTCCGCCGCCGCGAACGTCCGCAACGGCACGCCCAGCGCGCGGGCCGCCCCGACGATCCCCGCCTCGTCCTTCTTGGCCTCCACCGTCGCGAGGGCCCACACGCTCCCCCGGGCGAGCCCGGCATCGGCCAGGGCCCCCTCGACGAGCCCCACGACCTCCTCGACACCGACCCCGCGCGACCCCCCGACCCCGACCACGAGCGACGGCGGCCTGACGTACACGACCCGCTCCCCGCGAGACCGCACCTCGTCGGTGACCTCGACGACGTAAGGTCCCGCGCCGGGCCGTGCCTCGGGGGGAGCCGGCGCTTCGCGCCGGGCGGGGGTGCCGGTGGCGGGAGCCGATCGCCGCTCGTCCTTCTCCGCCGCGGCCGGGGGAGTGGTGTCCGGCGGTGCGGAGGCGTCGTCGCCGGTCCGCGCCGCGGGAGGTGTTGCCGGGGCTTCGTCCGGCCAGGGGTGGAGGGGGAGGGGCGGGAGGGGCCAGGTGACGGGGCTCAGGAGGTGGACGGGGGCGCCGTCCAGGAGGGCCCGGGTCACCGCGGGGATCGCGCCCTCCACCGGGTAGGGGAGGGCGTCGAGGGCCGGTGTGCCGGTCGCGTCCGTCGCGGTGGTCACGACCGGCTCGGCCCCGAGCACCTCGGCGACCTCGGCGGCGAGCGCGTTCGCCCCGGCCGCGTGGCCGCCGAGCAGGGCGACGGCGTGCCGGTGCGCCTCGTCCACCGTCACGACCGCCGGGTCACCGGCCTTGGACGTCAGCAGCGGCGCGAGCACCCGTACGGTCGCGCCCGTGGCGAGAAAGACCACGAGCGCGTCGCACTCCGCGAACGCCGCGGCCAGCCGCTCGCCCACCGGCCCGTCGTCGTAGCGGCGGGTACGGCCGGGCCACGCGGCGGCGAGCCGCTCGCAGCCGGTCCTGCCCGCCGCGGTGGCGTGGATGAGGCCGATCACGCGGATGCTCCTTCTTCTTCGCCGGGCCGAACACCGGGCCGCCGTTCGGCCCACAGTACGAACACGGGGTTCGCCGCGGCGAGCCGTGCGACCCCGCCGGGCAGCGGCGCGAGCCGCGAGGACTGGAGCAGCACCCCGTCCGCCGCGAAGCCCGCGGCGCCGAGCGCGGCACGTACCTCCGCGACCCGCTCGACCGCCGCGAGCGTCACCACGACCGTGCGCCGCGCCCGCGCGGCACACGCGGCGACCACGGCGCCGACGTCCTCCCCGCCGCCGCCGACGAACACCGCGTCGGGGTCGGGGAGTTCGCCGAGGACGCCGGGCGCGGCCCCCTGCACGGCGGTGACGTCCACGCCGTGCGCGGCGGCGTTGGCCCGGACCCGGGCGACCGCGTCCGCGCATCTGTCGACGGCGACGACCGCCGCCCCGAACCGCGCGCACTCCACGGCCACCGAGCCGGACCCGGCGCCGACGTCCCACACCAGTTCGCCGGTGCGCGGCCCGAGCCGGGCGAGCGCGAGCGCCCGGACCTCGAACTTGCTGATCATCGAATCCCGGTGGGCGAACGCCTCCTCGGGCAGCGCCCAGCCCGCGGGCGCGGGCGGCGGGCCCGCCACGGTGACGGCGGGCCCGACCGGCAGCTCCGGACGCAGGCTCAGGACGACGCTCACGGCCCCGCCCCACTCCCGCCGCGCCGCCTCCCGCGGGGAGACGCTCACGACCGACTCGCCGTCCGCGCCCAGCCGCGAGGCCACCACGAGCCGCCGGTCCGCCCCGGCGCGGTCGAGTGCGGCGCCCAGTTCGGCGGGCCCTGCGCCGGGGCCGGTCAGCACCGCGGCCTTGCGGTGCGCGAGGCACACGTTGACCGCGGTCCGCAGCGCCCGCCCGTGCGCGCTCACCACGACCGCGTCGTCCCAGCTCAGCCCGACCCGGGCGAAGGCGGCGGCGACGGACGGCACGGACGGCCGCACGTCCAGCGCCGCGGCCCCCAACCGTTCGCCCAGCGCCCGCACGATCCCGAAGTGCCCCGGATCCCCGGACGCCAGCACCACGACCCGCCGCCCGGCGGCCGCGTACTCCGCGACGACGTCGAGGGCGGGCGCGAGCGGCCCGAGCACCAACCGCCGCGCCCCGGCGGGCAGTTCGGCGGCCTCCAGATGCCGCGCACCCCCGACGACCAGCGCGGCGTCCCCCGCGACGACCGGCGCACCCCCGCCCGTACCGGCACCGAGGACGGTGACGAGCCCGGGAGCGACGGGACCCGGCGGAAGCGGCCCCGGACGACCGCCCCGCCCGCTCGCGTCGCCCGTCACGTGCGGGCCGTCGCCCGTCGCGCGCGGGTCGTTGCTCGCCACGTGCGGGCCGTCGCCCGCACCGTGCGCGTCGTTCCCGCTCCCGGCCGTACCCGCCCCGGCGCCCTCCCGCGCGATCGCGCGCTCAGTCACGGGGAGTCCGCAGGTCGCGGCGGGCGGCCGGGTCCGCGCGGCGGAAGCCGTGGAAGTGGCCCGGGTGGTAGAGGTGGGAGCGCGTGCCGGAGGCGGCGAGCGCGGGGCCCACGAGGAAGAGCGTGTGCTTCCACAGGCGGTGCGCCTTGACCGTCTCCTCCAGCGTCCCCACCGTGCAGTGCAGCAGCAGCTCCTCCGGCCACGTCACCTGGTGCGCCACGATGACCGGCGTGTCCACCGGGTAGCCGCCCTCCAGCAGTTCGGCGGCCAGCTGGCCGCTGCGCGCGGCGGACAGGAAGACCGCCATCGTCGTGCCGTGCCGCGCGAACTCCCGGACCTCCTCGCCCGGCGGCATCGGCGTCTTGCCGCCGCCCAGCCGGGTGAGCACGACGGACTGCGCGACCCGCGGGATCGTCAGCTCCCGCCCGGCGCGCGCGGCGACCGCCGAGAAGGACGACACGCCGGGCACGATCTCCACCTCGACGCCCAGTTCGGCGCAGCGGTCCACCTGCTCCTGCGTCCCGCCCCACAGTGCGGGATCCCCGGAGTGGATTCGCGCGCAGCGCAGCCCCTCGCGGCCGACGCGCTCGTAGACGGCGACGACGTCCTCCAGCGACATCCCCGCCGAGTCGAGGATCTCCGCCCCCTCCCGGGCGTGCTCCAGCACCGCCTCCTGCACGAGACTCGCCGCCCAGATGACGACATCCGCCTCGGCGATGGCCTTCGCGGCGCGGAACGTCAGCAGATCGGCCGCCCCCGGCCCGGCCCCGACGATCGTGACCTTCCCGCTCACCGGCCGCCTCCGCTCCGGCGGACCACCGCGCCCCGCACCGCGCCGTTCACAGCTTTCCTCCTCGTGCGTCCCGCCGGGCGGGGGCGATCAGGGTCGACAGGTACGGCAGCGGGCCGCCGTCGGCCAGTTCCGCCGCGGGGCGGATGGACTCCCCGGGCAGGCCCAGCGCGCTGCCCCACACCGCGTCGGCGGTGCGACCGGTGGCGGCGAGGGCCGCCGCGACCTCGGCGGCCAGACGGCCGAACTTGTAGGCCACGACCGTGCCGGGGCCCTCCAGCGCCGCCTTGAGCACGGCGGCGCCCGCCGTCACCGGGACCAGCGTCAGCGGCTCCGTCCCCTCGGTGAGGACCGCTCCGCTGCGCGCGGCGAGATCCTGCATCGCCGTGACACCGGGGACGGTCGCGACCGTCAGTCCGGGGACGAGGGCCGCGACGGTCTGGGCGAGGTAGGTGAACGTCGAGTAGACGTTGGGGTCGCCGATCGTCGCGAACGCGACCGTGCCGTGTGTACGGAGCAGGTCCGCGACACGCTCGCCCGCCGCGTCCCACGCGGCCTCCCGGCGGGCCCGGTCGGCGCGCTCGTTCAGCGCGAAGACGACAGGGACGACGCGCGCGGGGTCCACGTAGTGCAGCACCGTCGCCTCGGCGCGGCCGGTCTCGCCGGTGTCCATCACCGGCACCACCACCGCGCCCGCGGCGCGCAGCGCGCCCACGCCCTTGACCGTGACCAGCTCCGGATCGCCGGGGCCGACCCCGACGCCGGTCAAAAGCTTGCCGTTCATGCGGCACACCTCTCGACGAAACGGGTCGCGAGCGACGGCTCGCCGGCCCAGTGCAGATGCAGGTAGGAGGCGTGCACGGCGCCGTCCACGAAGCCCTCGGTACGGCGCTCGGGGTGCGTGAAGCCCCACGCGGGGGCGGCCCCCGCCGCCGGGGTCACCGCCGTGCGGTGGAACTCGTGCCCGCGCACGCGGGTGCCCGCCGCGGCGAGCACGCTGTCGCCGTCCAGCGCGACGGCCTCGCGGTAGCCCAGCGTGAGCGTGCCGGTCATCGCGGCGGAGGCGGGCAGGCGGCCGCACATGGGGTGGCCGTCGAGGTCACGGGCGAGGTAGAGCAGGCCCGCGCACTCCGCGGCGACGGGGCCGCGGAAGCGGGTGATCTCGCTGCGGAGGGCGGAGTTGGCGGACAGCTCCGCCGCGTAGACCTCCGGGAAGCCGCCGCCGAGGACGAGGCCGCGGGTGCCTTCGGGGAGGGCTTCGTCGGTGAGCGGGTCGAGGCTGACGACGTCCGCTCCGGCGGCGCGGAGCAGTTCCGCCTGCTCGGCGTAGGAGAAGCTGAAGGCCGCTCCGCGGGCGACGGCGACGACGGGGCGGGCGCGGGTGGGTTCTGCCCCTGACCCGCCCCTTCCCGAAACCGGGGTGCCACCCCGGACCCCGCCCGGGGCTCCGCCCCGAACCCCGGTCCTCAAACGCCGGACGGGCTGGAATTCGTCCCCGCCCGGAGCCTCGGTCACGGATCGCCGGGTGGATTGCCGGACGGGCTGGAATTGGCCTCCGCCCGCGGCAGAATCAAGCCCCTCCGGCGATTGAGGAGCGGGGTCCGGGGCGGAGCCCCGGGTGCGGGAGAGGGCGACCTCGGCTGCCGCGTCCCACGGCTCCGCCGTGAGCCGCGGGGCCGTGCGCGCCAGCGCGAGCAGCATGTCGAGGTCGCACGCCTCGCGCACCCGCGCCGCCGCCGCGCGGACGAACGCGCGGGCGGCACCGTCGCGCTCGGCGGCGGGCACGAGCCCCAGGTGCCGGGACGGCACCGCGAGTTCCGCCCCGCGCGGCAGCGCGCCCGCGCACGGGACGCCCGCCTCCTCCAGCGCGTCCCGCAGCATCCGCTCGTGCCGTGGCGAAGCCACCTTGTTGAGGACGACCGCCCCCACCCGCACCCGCGGGTCGAACGTCGTGAAGCCGTGCACGAGCGCGGCCACCGAGCGGGCCTGGGCGGACGCGTCGACGACGAGCACGACGGGTGCCCGCAGCAGCGTCGCGACCTGCGCGGTGGAGCCCAGCTCCCCGCGCCCCGCGGCGCCGTCGAACAGGCCCATGACGCCCTCGACGACCGCGAGGTCGCAGCCTTGCGCGGCGTGCCGGAGGAGCGGGGCGACGCGGTGTTCGCCGCACAGGAAGGGGTCGAGGTTGCGGCCGGGGCGCCCGGTGGCGAGCGCGTGGTAGCCGGGGTCGATGTAGTCGGGGCCGACCTTGTGCGGGGAGACGGTGTGACCGGCGGCGGCGTACGCGGCCATCAGGCCGGTCGCGACCGTGGTCTTGCCGGATCCGGACGCGGGCGCGGCGACGACGAGACGGGCTACCACTCGATGCCCCTCTGGCCCTTCTGTCCCGCGTCCATGGGGTGCTTGACCTTGGTCATGTCGGTGACGAGGTCGGCGGCGGCCACCAGTTCGGCGGGGGCGTTGCGACCGGTGATCACGACATGCTGGGTGCCGGGCCGCTCGCGCAGCACCGCGACGACCTCGGCGGTGTCGACCCAGCCCCACGTCATCGGGTACGCGAACTCGTCCAGCACGTACAGCCGGTACGTCTGCGCGGCCAGGTCGCGCTTGACCTGCTCCCAGCCCTCCCGGGCGGCCTCCTCGCTGCTGTCGAGCGAGCGCTGCACCCACGACCAGCCCTCGCCCATCTTGTGCCAGGCCACCGTGCCGCCCTCGCCGGAGGCGCCGAGGACGCGCAGCGCGCGCTCCTCGCCGACCCGCCACTTCGCGGACTTCACGAACTGGAAGACACCCACCGGCCAGCCCTGATTCCACGCGCGCAGCGCGAGCCCGAAGGCGGCCGTCGACTTCCCCTTGCCCGTGCCGGTGTGCACGATCGTCAGCGGGCGGTTGCGGCGCTGCCGTGTCGTCAGGCCGTCGTCGGGTACGGAAGCGGGCTGTCCCTGCGGCATTACGCGGCCCTCCGGAAGTCCTTGACCAGGGACGACATCGTGTCGGCCCGCAGTTCGCCGAGGGTCACGGCGACCCCGCCGAGGTCGGCGGCGAGGGTGCCCGCGAGCCCGAGGCGGACCGGACCGGACTCGCAGTCCACGACGACCGCGGCCGTCCCCGTCGCCGCCAGCAGCCGGGCGGCCCGCGCGGCGTGCGCGAGCGGCTCGGGACCGCCGGTGGCCCGCCCGTCCGTGACGACGACGAGCAGCGCGCGCCGCGCCGGGTCGCGCAGCCGCTCGACGCGCAGCACGTCGTGCGCCTTCAGCAGGCCCGCGGCGAGCGGGGTGCGGCCGCCGGTGGGCAGCCGCTCCAGCCGCGCGGCGCCCGCGTCCACCGACGACGTCGGGGGCAGCGCCAGCTCGGCGTCCTTGCCGCGGAAGGTGACCAGGCCGACCTTGTCGCGCCGCTGGTAGGCGTCCAGCAGCAGCGACAGCACCGCGCCCTTGACCGCCGACATCCGCTGCCGGGCCGCCATGGAGCCGGATGCGTCGACGGCGAAGAGCACGAGATTGCCCTCCCGGCCCTCGCGCACGGCCTCGCGCAGATCGTCGGCGCGCACCACGATCCCGGGGCCGCGGCGCCCACGCGCCCGCTGGTGGGGCGCCGCGGCCTGCACGGTCGCGGCCAGGTGCACCTTGCCGAGGGCGCCGCGCGGGCGCCGCGCGCCGGTCGTACGGCCGTGCGCGGTACGGGCGCGGGAGCGGCGGCCGGCCGCGCCCTCACCGAGGCCGGGCACGGTCAGCGGCCGTACCCGGAAGGGCGTCTCGGTGGCGGCCGCGGGCTGTTCGCGGGGGGAGCCGGGGGCGGGGGCGCCCTCGGCGTCGGGGGCGCCGGAGCCGGGGGCGGCGGGGCTCTGCGCGGGGGAGTCGGCGGCGTCCGCGGCGTCGGGCGGGCCGTCGGCGGGCTGCGGGGGGATGCCGCCGCCTCCACCGGGGCCGTTGCCGTCGGGGTCCGGGTCGTCCGGGTCGTCCGGGTCGTCCGGGTCCGCGTCGGGGTCCGCCTCCGGATCCGGCTCGGACTGCGCGGCGGCCTCGGCGAGTGCCTGGTCGAGGGTGTCCTCGTCCAGGCCGGGTGCGTCGAAGGGGTTGCGGCGGCGCCGGTGCGGCAGTGCGAGCAGCGCCGCCTGGCGGATGTCCTCGGCGAGGACGACCGTGCGGCCCGCCCACGCGGCGAGCGCGGTCGCGGTGCGGGCCATCACGATGTCGGCGCGCATGCCGTCGACCTCGAAGGCCGCGCAGGTGGCCGCGATCTGCCGCAGCGCGGAGTCCCCGAGCCGTACCTCGGGCAGCAACGCCCGTGCGGCCGCGATGCGTTCGCGGACCTCCTGCTCCCGCGCCGCCCAACCGGCGGCGAAACCGGCGGGGTCGGCGTCGTACGCGAGCCGCCGCCGGACGACCTCCACCCGCTCGTCGGTGTCGCGGGACGCCGCGACCTCGACGGTCAGGCCGAACCGGTCCAGCAACTGCGGGCGCAGCTCGCCCTCTTCGGGGTTCATGGTGCCGACGAGCAGGAAGCGGGCGGCGTGCGTGACGGACACGCCCTCGCGCTCGACGTGGCTTGCGCCCATCGCGGCGGCGTCCAGCAGCAGATCGACCAGGTGGTCGTGCAGCAGGTTGACCTCGTCGACGTAGAGGATGCCGCGGTGCGCGGCCGCGAGCAGGCCCGGCTCGAAGGCCTTCACCCCTTCGGCCAGCGCGCGTTCGAGGTCGAGGGCGCCGACGAGGCGGTCCTCCGACGCGCCGACCGGCAGCTCCACCAGCCGCGCGGGGCGCTCCAGGGCGCCCCCGTCCGCCGGGTGCGGGCCGTCCGGGCACGCGGGATCGGCGGCGCCCGGCTCGCACGAGAAGCGGCAGCCGGGGACGACGCGGACGGCGGGCAGCAGTGCGGTCATCGCCCGCACGGCGGTCGACTTGGCGGTCCCCTTCTCGCCGCGCACCAGCACGCCGCCCACCGCGGGCGAGACGGCGTTGAGCACGAGGGCGAGCCGCAGCTCTTCCTGTCCCACGAGGGCACTGAACGGGTACGTCACGCTTCCTCCTCCGCCTGGTCGCGGCAGCCTGCCGCGGTGGTGCTCGCCGTCGCCGGGCGAGGGTCCCTCGCGCCCGCCCTCCCCCTGCCCGCGCCGGGGGGACCCCCGGCCGGGCGGGACGACGGCCCGCAACGGGACACACCGGTTGTCCCACCGCAGGCAGGGACCCGCACCCGGGAACGGTGGGTGCCCCCGCGGCGGGCGGCCGCGCCGCCGGGAGCGGTGGACGCGCTCATGCCTCGCCGCCTTCCAGGTCGCCCTCCAGAGCGAGGTAGGTCTCGCGCAGACGCGCGAGCGTCTCCGGATCCGGGGCCGCCCACAGGCCCCGGTCCGCCGCTTCGAGCAGCCGCTCCGAAATCCCGCGCAGCGCCCACGGGTTGGACTTCCGCATGAAGTCCGCGTTCTCCGCGTCGAAGACGTATTCCGCGGCGAGCCGCTCGTACATCCAGTCGTCCACGACGCCCGCCGTCGCGTCGTACCCGAACAGGTAGTCGACGGTGGCGGCCATCTCGAAGGCGCCCTTGTAGCCGTGCCGCCGCATCGCCGCCATCCAGCGGGGGTTGACGACGCGGGCGCGGAAGACGCGGTGGGTCTCCTCGCCGAGCGTGCGGGTGCGGATCTGGTCGGTGAGGGCGCTGTCGCCGACGTACGCCTCGGGGGAGGTGCCGGTGAGGTGGCGGACCATCGCGACCATGCCGCCGTGGTACTGGAAGTAGTCGTCGGCGTCGACGAGGTCGTGCTCGCGCGTGTCGACGTTCTTCGCGGCCACCTGGATGCGCCGGAAGGCGGCCTCCATGTCGCCGCGCGCGGCGCGCCCGTCGAGGCCGCGGCCGTACGCGTAGCCGCCCCACACCGCGTAGACCTCGGCGAGGTCGGCGTCGGAGCGCCAGTTGCGGGCGTCGATGAGCGGCAGCAGGCCCGCGCCGTACGCGCCGGGCTTGGAACCGAAGATGCGGGCGGTGGCGCGCCGCCGGTCGCCGTGCGCGGCGGTGTCCTCGTCGGCGTGCGCGCGGACGTAGTTGGCGTCGGCGTCCTCGTCGAGTTCGGCGACCGTCCGCACCGCGTCGTCCACGAGCGCGACGACGTGCGGGAAGGCGTCGCGGAAGAAGCCCGAGATGCGCACGGTGACGTCGATGCGCGGGCGGCCCAGCTCGGCGGCCGGGACGACCTCGAAGCCGGTGACGCGGCGCGAGGCGTCGTCCCACACCGGGCGGCAGCCCAGCAGCGCGAGGATCTCCGCGATGTCGTCCCCTTGCGTGCGCATGCAGGAGGTGCCCCACACCGTCAGGCCCACCGACTTCGGGTAGGCGCCGTGGTCGGCGAGATGCCGGGCGAGCAGCGACTCGGCGAGCGCGGAGCCGACGTCCCACGACAGCCGGGACGGGATCGCCTTGGGGTCGACGGAGTAGAAGTTCCGCCCGGTCGGCAGCACGTTGACCAGGCCGCGGGTAGGGGAGCCGGAGGGGCCCGCGGGCACGTAACCGCCGCGCAGCGCCCGCAGGATGTGGCCCAGCTCGTCACTGGTGCGCTCCAGCCGCGGCACGACCTCGGTGGCGGCGAAGTCCAGCACCCGCACTGCTGCCGGGACTTCGGCGCCCAGCACCTCGCGTACGGTCGCGGCCGCGGCCTGCGGTGCCCAGCCGCGTGCCTCCATCGTCTCGGCGAGCCGCCGCGCGACCTGCTCCAGCAGGTCCACCGCGTCGGACGCGGTACGCGCCGGGCCGTCCGCGAGGGACGTCAACGCGGCCGGTACGGCGAGGGGTTCGCCGGGCGCGGCCAGCAACTCCTTCTCCACCAGCCCGACGTGCTCGGCGAGCGCGGCCCGCAGGCCCGGCAGCGCGCCGCCCCTGCCGCCCCACACCTGGGCCGAACGCAGCACCGCCAGCACGAGGTTGACGCGCGCCTCGGCGAGCGGGCCCGCGCCCAGGATGTGCAGGCCGTCGCGGATCTGGACGTCCTTGATCTCGCACAGCCAGCCGTCGACGTGCAGCACGAAGTCGTCGAAGTCGTCCTCGCCGGGCTGCTCGTCGATGTGCAGGTCGCGGTGCAGCTCGGCGGCCCGCACCAGTTCCCAGATCCGGCCGCGGATCGCCGGGGCCTTCGCCGGGTCGAGATCGTTCACCAGGGCGTACTCGTCGAGGAGCTGCTCCAGCTTGGCGAGGTCGCCGTAGCTGTCCGCGCGCGCCATCGGCGGCACCAGGTGGTCCACGACGGTCGCGTGGCCGCGCCGCTTGGCCTGCGTGCCCTCGCCCGGGTCGTTGACGATGAAGGGGTAGACGAGCGGGATCTCGCCGAGCACCGCGTCCGGCGCGCACCCCGCGGACAGGCCGAGGCCCTTGCCGGGCAGCCACTCCAGCGTGCCGTGCTTGCCCAGGTGCACGATCGCGTCGGCGCCGAAGGTGTGGTCGAGCCAGCGGTACGCGGCCAGGTAGTGGTGCGACGGCGGCATGTCGGGGTCGTGGTAGATCGCGATCGGGTTCTCCCCGAAGCCGCGCGGCGGCTGGATGAGCACCACCACGTTGCCGAAGCGCAGCGACGCCAGCACGATGTCGTCGCCGTCCACGTAGAGCGAGCCCGGCGGTTCGCCCCAGTGCTCCAGCATCGACGCGCGCAGGCCCTCGTCCAGCCGGGCGAACCAGCCGCGGTAGTCGGCGAGCGGCACCCGGGCCGGGGCGGCGGCGAGCTGCTCCTCGGTCAGCCACTCCACGTCGTGCCCGCCGGCGGCGATCAGCCGGTGGATCAACTCGTCCCCGTCCTCGGGGTGTTCACCGGTGTCGTAACCGGCCGCCCGCAGTTCCCCGAGCAGCCGCACGGCGGAGGCGGGGGTGTCCAGGCCCACCGCGTTGCCGACCCGGGAGTGCTTGGTCGGGTAGGCGGTGAAGACCAGCGCGATCTTCTTGTCCGCGTTCGGGACGTGCCGCAGGGCCGCGTACCGGACGGCGATGCCCGCGACCCGCGCGGCCCGCTCCGGATCGGCGACGTACACCGGCACATCGCCCTCGCCGCTCTCCTTGAACGAGAACGGCACGGTGATCAGCCGCCCGTCGAACTCCGGGATCGCCACCTGCATCGCCGCGTCCATCGGCGACAGCGCCGCGTCCGACTCCTGCCACGCCTTGCGCGAGGAGGTCAGGCACAGGCCCTGGAGTACGGGCACGTCGAGCCCGGCGAGCGCGCCGATGTCCCACGCCTCGTCGTCACCGCCCGCCGACGCGTCCGCCGCGACCGTGCCGCCGGACGCCAGCACCGTCGCCACGATCGCGTCCGCCCGGCCCAGCAGCGCGAAGAGCGCCGGATCCGCGCCGCGCAGCGAACCGCAGTACATCGGCAGGGCGTTGGCGCCGCGCGCCTCGACCGCCGCGCACAGGGTGTCCACGAAGGCGGTGTTGCCGGACAGTTCGTGCGCCCGGTAGAAGAGCACCGCCACCGTGGGGCGCGCCGGGTCGTGCCCGCCGTCCTCCCCGTGCACCCCGAACTGCGGCATGGCGCGCGGCGGTTCAAAGCCCTCGCCGCTCATCAGCACCGTGTCGGACAGGAAGCGCGCCAGCTCCGCCAGGTTCGCCGGGCCGCCCTCCACGAGGTAGCGCAGCGCCTCCGCGACGACGCCCGCGGGCACCGTCGAGAGCGCCATCAGCTCCGCGTCCGGCACGCTCTCGCCGCCCAGCAGCACCGACGGCACCCCGGACGCGGCGACGACCGCGAGTCCCTCCTCCCACGCCCGGCGCCCGCCCAGCAGCCGCACCACGACGAGGTCGGCGCCCGCGAGCAGCCCGGGAAGAGCGGTGTCCGGATCCACCCGGGAGGGGTTGGCGATGCGGTAGTCGGCCGCCCCGCCGGTGGCGGCGCGGGCCGCGAGCAGGTCGGTGTCGGCGGTGGACAGCAGCAGAACGGTCGTCATGGTGCCCCCGGTGGGACGAAGGGGAGGCCGGCCGGAGCGCCGTCCTCGATGAGCCGCAGCAGCGCGGCGGTGTCCAGGTGCTCGGCGACCAGGTCGGCGAGCCGGTCGAGCTGCGCCTCGCGCAGCGCCGCGAAGTCGGTGTCCGGCGCGGGCACGAAGGAGCGGCCCGCGACGTGCGCGAGCTCGCGCAGGAAGGCCCGGCGGAAGCCGTCGGATTCGAGCGAGCCGTGCCAGTGCGTGCCCCACACCGCGCCCACCCGCAGCCCGTCGAGGAACGGCTCGCCCCCGGCGCCGAGTTCGGCCACCCCGTGGTGGATCTCGTAGCCCTCGACGGGCTCGCCGTACGCCGAACCGGCGGGCCGGGCCAGCGTCTTGGCGGCGGCGAAGCGGATCCGGGCGGGCAGCAGCCCGAGGCCGCGGACCGTACCGGCCTTCGACTCGACGTCGTCCTCGATGCGTTCGGCGAGGATCTGGAAGCCGCCGCAGATGCCCAGCACCGGGCGGCCCGCCGCCGCGCGGCGCTCCACCGCCGCCGCCAGGCCCCGCCCGCGCAGCCACTCCAGCGCCCGCACGGTGCCGCGGGTGCCCGGCAGCACCACCAGGTCGGCGGCGGCCACGTCCGCGGGCCGGTCGGTGAAGCGCACCTCCACACCGGGCTCGGCGGCGAGCGCGTCCAGGTCCGTGAAGTTCGACATCAGCGGCAGCGGCACCACCGCGACCCGCAGCGTCTCGCGCCCGTACGGCTCGCCCGCCGCGTGCTCGCGGACGTGCAGACCGTCCTCCTCGTCGATGTCCAGGCCGCGCGCGTACGGCAGCACGCCCAGCGTCGGGCGGCCGGTCAGCCCGCGCAGCATCTCCAGGCCCGGCTCCAGCAGCGTCACGTCCCCGCGGAACTTGTTCACCACGTAGCCCGCGACGAGTGCCTGCTCCTCGGGCGGCAGCAGCGCGGTCGTGCCGAAGAACGCGGCGAAGACGCCGCCCCGGTCGATGTCGCCCACCAGCAGCGCGGGCAGCCCCGCGCGGCGCGCCAGGCCCAGGTTGACGATGTCGGTACGCCGCAGGTTGATCTCCGCGGGACTCCCGGCGCCCTCGCAGATCACCGCGTCGTACGAACGCCCCAGCTGCGCCAGGCAGTCGGCGACGACGTCCACCAACCCGCCCTGGAAACCGCCGTCACCGTGGTAGCCGCGGGCCGACATCTCGCCCACCGGCTTCCCCAGCAGCACCACCTGGCTGCTGCGGTCGCCGCCCGGCTTGAGCAGCACCGGGTTCATCAGCGCGGACGGCTCCACCCGCGCCGCCTGTGCCTGCACGGCCTGCGCCCGTCCGATCTCCGCGCCGTCCCGCGTGACGAAGGAGTTGAGCGACATGTTCTGCCCCTTGAACGGGGCGACCCGCAGGCCCTGCCGCACCAGGAAGCGGCAGATCCCCGCGGTGACCACGCTCTTGCCCGCGTCGGACGCGGTCCCGGCGACCATGAGGCCCCTCACGACGCCTCCCCCCGGCGGCGACGGCCGGACGGCGGGCCGTCGCCGCCGCCGGCACCGGTCAGCAGCGACGGCAGCACGCTCACCGCGAGGGCCAGCGCCGACACCCGGCGGGACAGGGTGATCGCTCGTTCGATGTCCGCCACCGCCGGGGGCGGGAACTCGGCACCCAGCACCGCGCGGTGCTCAGTGCGGCCCGCGTAGGAGAGGGTGCCGCCCAGCCGGACACGGAGGGCACCGGCGAAGGCGGCCTCCACCGGGCCCGCGTTGGGGCTCGGGTGGGCGGCGGCGTCACGCCGCCAGGTGCGCCGGGCGTCGCGCGGGTGCGGGCCCGCGAGGACGGCGAGCGCCGCGGTGAGGCGGGCGCCGGGCCACCCCACCACGTCGTCGAGCCGGGCCGAGGCCCAGCCGAACCGCAGGTGGCGCGGGGAGCGGTGGCCCACCATCGCGTCCAGCGTGTTGGCGGCGCGGAAACCGGCGAGCCCGGCGGGACCTGCGGCCGCGCCCCACACCAGGGCGCCGACGACCGCGTCCGAGGTGTTCTCGGCGACGGACTCGACGACCGCGCGGGCGATCCCGGCGGCGTCCAGGTGCTGCGGGTCGCGCCCGCACAGGTGCGGCAGCCGGGCGCGCGCCGCGTCGAGGTCCCCGGCCTCCAGCGCGGCGCCGATCGCGCGCGCCTCGCGCGCCAGCGAGGTGCCGCCGAGGACCGCCCAGGTGCAGGCCGCGGCCAGCGCGGTGGAGGCCGCGGGGGAGCGGCGGGCGGCACGCGCGGCGAGCGACGCGGCGGAGGCGGCGGCCCCGGCGCACAGCGCCGTGTACAGGGCGCCGGCGAGCCGGTCGTCGCGCCACAGCCGGCGCTCCAGCGCTCCCGCCGCGCGCCCGAAGGCCGCGACCGGGTGGCCGCGGCGCGGGTCGCCCGCGACGAGATCGCCGAGGAAGCCGAGTGCGGCGCCGTACGCGTAGGTGCGGTCGGCACGCATGGCTCAGACCGCCGTCACACCTCGCGGGGCGGTGGCGGTGGGAGGGGGTGGGGGAGTGGCGCCGGGCATGGCTGTTGTCCTCACTCAGGGTCCGCGCCCTGGTTCGACGTGACCGGCGGTGAGAGTCTCCTGGCTCCCGGATCTACGCACTCCCGGGTCTTCCAGCCGGTGAACCGGCCGTGACGTACGGGTTCGGGAGTGCACTCCCCGGTGACAGTGGCGGGACCGCGCCGGATTCGCACCGGACTTCCTCTCCTGCCGCCGTTATGGCATCCGGCAGTCCACCACGGCCGCAATGACCGCGTCAACCTGCCCCTGACCTGCGGCGACGGAGTGTGGTGAGGTCCACACCCCGCCGCCGCGGAGGAGAGCCGGACGGCGCCGGCGGGCAGGGGCCGCTACTTGGCGACGATGAGCCAGATGCCCCACGCGACCGCCGCCGCGCACGCGGCGAAGCACACGTACGCGACGCCGCGCGCGGCCACGCCGCCGGGGCCGGCCGCGGGCCGGGACAGACCGACCACGCCGAGGGTGAAGACGCCGACCAGGCCGACGGTGGACAGCAGGGTGACGACCAGGACAGTGCCGAGGGCGTGCCAGTCGATGCTCATGAGGGCTCCTTCGGACCGGGGTCAGAACGTCGCGGTGGGGGCGGGTGCCGGGCTGCCGGCCGGCGGCGGGATCACGGCGGCGATGGCCGCGGTGACCGCGCCCTGCGGCTCGGCGGCACCGGCGGTGTCACCGCCGACCTCGTCGTTGACGTTGGCGTGCGTGACGGGCCTGCGGCGCGCCGCCGTACGGATCGCTGCGCACACCGCGAGTCCGAGCACGGCGACCGCGGCCACACCCCAGTTGCCCTGGTCGGCCAGCAGCGCGGCGCCCGCGCCGACCAGCCCGGCCGCGGGGAGCGTCAGCGCCCACGCGGCGACCATCCGCCCCGCGGTGCTCCAGCGCACCACCGCGCCGCTGCGGCCCAGCCCCGCGCCCATGACCGAGCCGGAGCACACCTGCGTGGTGGACAGCGCGAAGCCCAGGTGCGAGGAGGCCAGGATGGTGGCGGCGGCGCCGGTCTGCGCCGCGAAGCCCTGCTGCGGCTGGATGTCGGTGAGGCCCTTGCCCATCGTGCGGATGATCCGCCAGCCGCCGATGTACGTGCCCAGCGCGATGGCCGCGCCCGCCGAGACGATGACCCACAGCGGCGGGTCGGAGTGCGGGGCGACGACACCGCCGGTGATGAGCGCGAGGGTGATCACGCCCATCGTCTTCTGCGCGTCGTTGGTGCCGTGCGCGAGCGAGACGAGCCCGGCCGAGGCGATCTGCCCGGCGCGGTAGCCCTTCGCCGTCGCCCGCGGGTCGGCCTTGCGGTCCAGCCGGTAGCTCAGCCGCGTCGCGGCGAAGGCGGCGAGGCCCGCCACGAAGGGGGCGGCGAGCGCCGGTATCAGGACCTTCATGACCACGGCGTCGCCGTGCACGCCGTGCCGTCCGACCGCGACCAGTGTCGCGCCGATCAGTCCGCCGAACAGCGCGTGCGAGGAACTGGAGGGCAGCCCGGCCAGCCAGGTCAGCATGTTCCAGACGATCGCGCCGACCAGCGCCGCGAAGATCATCTGCGGTCTGACACCGGCGGACTCGTCGATGATGCCGCCGGAGATGGTCTTGGCGACCTCGACGGACAGGAAGGCCCCGACGAGGTTCAGCGCGGCGGACATGGCCACCGCCGTCTTGGGCTTGAGGGCGCCGGTCGAGATGGTCGTGGCCATCGCGTTCGCGGTGTCGTGGAAACCGTTCGTGAAATCGAACGCGAGAGCGGTGGCGATGACGATTCCGATCAGGAGCGTCATGTGTTCCATGGACCCAGGCAATCGTTCGATCGGACAGTGGCGAGCCGACCGTACGGACCGTTCATGAACGGGAGGTGAACTGGTGGGGGACTCGTGGTGCCAACATGACAGGACGATGAATGGAATGCCAAGGGTGATCGTCCTCACGGTATACAAAGCGTGCTACAACTGTGCGGGCGCGGGGCCGGTGACAATGTCCGTGCCGGGCCTCGGCAACGGAAGGGATCACCGTGCGGGACGCTGTCGCTGAAGCATGGGAAGAGGTCGTCGCCACGGCCCGCCGCAGCGTCGCCGACGGGCTCGTCGTCGGCACCTCCGGCAACGTCTCCGTACGCGTCGGAGAACTCGTCGTCGTGACGCCCACGGGCGTGCCGTACGAGCGGCTGCGCCCCGCCGACGCGGTCGCCGTCGAACTCGACGGGCGCCAGGTGCGCGGCGACCTGCGCCCCACCAGCGAGCTGCCGCTCCACCTTGCCGTCTACCGCGCCACGGACGCGGCCGCGATCGTCCACACCCACGCGCCGCACGCCACCGCGGTGACCCTTCTCACGGACGAGCTGCCGCCCGTCCACTACATGGCCGCGGCGCTCGGCGGGCCCGTACGCGTCGCGCCCTACGCGCTCTACGGCACGGACGAGCTGGCCGCCGGGGCGGTCGCCGCGCTGCGGGGCCGCACGGCGTGCCTGCTGGCCAACCACGGCACCCTCGTGCACGCCGCGTCCCTCTCCCGCGCCTACGAGCACACCGCCCAGCTCGAATGGATGAGCCGCGTCTGGCTCCTCGCCTCCGCCGCAGGCCGTCCACGGACCCTTTCCCCGGACGACCTCACCGCGGCGTCCGCCGCCCTCGCCTCATACGGCCAGCCGCACTGAGCTGCCCCTCGCGGCGGCTGCCCCGACCTTCTCCCGGCGGTGAGCTGAGCGCGCAGTTCCCCGCGCCCCTGGTTTCCCGGCCTGCGGGGCATGCGCGAGCTACTCCCACGCAGGGTGAGCGTTTTCAGGGGCGCGTGGGGGCACCTCCCGGGCGGAGCCTGGGGGAGAACGGAGCGGCCAGCCCCCACCGAGGGAATGGCGACCGGCCGCCGCAAGTGGCAGCTCAAGGGCGGGGCCCGGGTCACCCGGGAGAGGCTCTCGGATGGCCGGGTGCGCGGGCCCGCGCGACACTGGACGGGATGCGACTGAGAACCGCCGTGGCGACAGCCACGACCGTGCTGGGTGCCGGCACCGCCGCCCTCGTGGTGGCCGGCCGGTACGGCTCCCGTTTCGCCCTGCGGCCGCCCGCCGAGGGCCCCGCCCCGGAGGGCGCGGTCACCGTGCACGCGGTCACGGAGGACCGCGTCACCCTCACCCGCACGGCTTCCTCCGCACGCCGCGGCGTGTACGGCCTCACCGCGGACAACGGCCTGCACGCCATCGCGGGCGACGTCGTGGACGGCACCGCCTACGCGGTGACCCGCAAGCTGCTCGCCGTCCCGCACGGCTCCCTCGACCAGGGCACGGCCGTCCGCCTCACCCCGCAGGTGCACAGCGGCAACCCGCGGACCGCGCTCGGCCTGGACTTCACCGAGGTCGCCGTGCCGGGCGAACTCGGCCCGCTGCCCGCCTGGTACCTGCCGGGCGCCCGCAGCACCTGGGTGATCACCGTGCACGGCCTGGGCACGACCCGCGAGCAGGCCATGAACGTCCTGCCGACGCTGCACCACCACCGCTTCACCCAGCTGGTGCTGGGCTACCGCGGCGACCCGGACGCCCCGCGGCCCGCGGACTGCATCGGCCACCTCGGCCGTACCGAGTGGCGCGACCTGGACGCGGCGATGCGCTACGCCGTCGAGTACGGCGCCGAGCGCCTCGTGCTGTACGGCTGGTCGGTGGGCGCGACGATGGCGCTGCACGCCCAGCGGCTGTCCGCCGTACGGGCCAGGGTCGCCGGACTCGTCCTGGACTCGCCCGTGCTGGACTGGCGGGCCACGGTGTCCGCGGCCGCGCAGTCGCACGGCCTGCCCGCCCCGCTGACCCAGCTCGCGGTGCGCGCGGCCGAGGGCCGCCGGGTGCAGCCGCTGCGTGAGGGCACGGCCCCGGCCGACCCCGCGCCGCCGACCGTCCCGACGCTGATCTTCCACGGCCCCGACGACACCCTCGCCCCCTGGGACGCCTCCCGTGAACTCGCCGCCCGGCACCCGGAGTCGGTGCTGCTGCACACGGTGCGCGGCGCCCAGCACGGCGCGATGTGGAACGCCGACCCGGCCGGGTACGAGGAGACGCTGCGGCGCTTCCTCACCCCGCTCATGTGAGCGCGTCAGCGTGTGAATTCCCGCCCGATTGGGAATCTGGGCCCGCTCGTACGAGACTGCTCAAGTGACGTCCCGTAGCCCGCGAGACACTCCGCTCCGCCTCGTCCCCCGGCGGCCGCTCACCGCGGCCCGCAGGACCGCGACAACGCGCAGGTCGCGGCCTGCCCGTCCCCCCGAAGGCACGCCTCCGCTGCCGGACCTCGCCCGGCTCGCCCGCGCCGAACTCGGCGCCGCCGTACGGCTCGCGCGCTGGGCGGGCACCGGGCCCGGCACCGCGGGACCGACCGGCATACTCTCCGCCGAAGCGCTCGACCGCGCCGCCGCCGACCTGGGCCTGACACCCCGGCTGATCCGCACCGCGTGGGACCACGCCCGGCTGTCCGGCCTCATCGAACTGCACGGCGGGGCCGCGGTGCCCGGCTGGCGGCTGCGGGCGTGGGACAGCGACGACACGGCGGTGCTGCGCGGCTGGGTCGCGCTCTTCGACGCGTGGTCGCTCGCCCACCCGTTCCTGCCCGGTGACCCCACCGGCCCCGACCCGGCGCTGGTCGCCGAAGTCATAGAGGCCGCGCCGCAGTTGCTGTCCTTCCTGCACCTGTCCAACGGGCCCGTCCCGATCGACACGCTGCTGGACCTGCTGCGCCAGCGCGTCGCCGAACTGCGCACCGAACGCCATGAACCGCCCGCCGACGGCGCCGGCGACCCGCTGCCGACGCTGCTCGACTGGACGCTCGACGCCGTCGCCCGCGTGGGAGCGCTCCAGCCGCGCGACCCCGCCCGCCCCGACGAGGTCGCCCTCACCCCGCTGGGCAGCTGGGCGGTGTGGGTCAAGCTGGAGCAGATCTGCGTCGCCGCGCAGGGGCCCGCCGGGCACATGGAGCAGTCCGCCCCGACCATGCTGCGGGCCTGCTCGCGGCTCTCACCCGGCCCCGCCCGCGCGGAGTACCGCGCCTGGCTCGCCGCGCGCCCCGTCGCGCCCGCCGTCGCCGAACTCCTCGACACCGCCCGCGGCGACGACGCGCTGCTGCGCGGCCTCGCCTTCGAGGCGCTGCGGGTCGTCGGCGACCCCGCGGAGCCCGCGGTGCGGGCCGTCGTGGACGAGCCGGTGCTCCGCCCGTACGCGGTCCTCTGGCTCGCCGAACTCGACGGCGACGACCCCGATACCGCGACGGCTCTCCTCACCCGGGAGGAGGCGACGTGGCTGTGGGTCGACACGGCGGCCGCGGTCGCCGACCACGGCGAGGACCACCTGCTGGTGAGCCACCTCGACACGGCGGTCCAGGGCTCCGTCCGCGGACTCCTGGAGGAGGTCCGCGACGTCGGCCACCCCCGCACCGTCCAGGTCCTCGTCGCCCTCGCCGCCGCCCACCCGGACCCGGTCCTGGCGAAGGCGATGCGCAAGGCCGCCTTCCAGGTCCACACCGGCACCCCCTGACTCCGCACCCCCTCACGCCCCGGTCTGCCCCCGGAGGTGCTTTTCGCGATCTTCCGCGCGTGGGTGGCTGGTCGCGCAGTTCCCCGCGCCCCTAGAGGTTGCCCTCCGCGCGCTGGGTGAGCGTTTTCAGGGGCGCGGGGAACTGCGCGCTCAGCCCGCCACCGGGGGACAGCCGAACTGCCACCGCAAGTGGCACTCACCTCAGGGGCGCGTGGGGGCACCTCCCAGGCGAAGCTCTGGGGGAGAACTGCGCGAGCAACCCCCCACGCACCGTAAGGCCGCGACGCCCACCGCAAGGGGCACCCCGGGGCGCCCCCCGCCGCCGGGCGGCAGGAAGGGGACGGGGAGCGGGCCAGTAGACTGGCCTCGTGATCACCGCCACCGGCATCGAGCTGCGCGCCGGCGCCCGCATCCTCATCGAGTCCGCCTCCTTCCAGGTCGCCAAAGGCGATCGCATCGGTTTGGTCGGCCGCAACGGCGCCGGAAAGACGACCCTGACCAAGGTGCTGGCCGGCGAGGGCCAGCCGGCGGCGGGGAGCGTCGCGCGGTCCGGGGAGGTCGGCTACCTCCCCCAGGACCCCCGCACCGGCGACCTCGACATCCTCGCCCGCGACCGCATCCTCGGCGCCCGTGACCTCGACGTCGTGCTGCGCAAGATGCGCGAGAACGAGGAGCGGATGGCGAACGGCAAGGGCGCCACCCGCGAGAACGCGATGAAGAAGTACGCCCGCCTGGAGACGGAGTTCCTCACCAAGGGCGGTTACGCGGCCGAGGCGGAGGCGGCGACCATCGCCGCGGCGCTGGGCCTGCCGGACCGTATCCTCGGGCAGCAGCTGCACACCCTGTCGGGCGGTCAGCGGCGCCGTGTGGAGCTGGCCCGCATCCTGTTCTCGGACGCCGACACCCTGCTGCTGGACGAGCCGACGAACCACCTCGACGCGGACTCGATCAGCTGGCTGCGCGACTACCTGAAGACCTATCGCGGCGGATTCATCGTCATCTCCCACGACGTGAACCTCATCGAGACCGTGGTGAACAAAGTCTTCTATCTCGACGCGAACCGCGCCGGGATCGATGTCTACAACATGGGCTGGAAGCTCTACCAGCAGCAGCGGGAAGCCGACGAGAGGCGCCGCAAGCGGGAACGCGCGAATGCGGAGAAGAAAGCCGCGGCGCTCAATTCGCAGGCCGACAAGATGCGCGCGAAGGCCACCAAAACCGTCGCGGCGCAGAACATGGCGCGGCGTGCGGACAAGCTGCTCTCCGGTCTGGAGGCGGTGCGCGTCTCGGACAAGGTGGCCAAGCTGCGCTTCCCGGACCCGGCGCCCTGCGGCAAGACGCCGCTGATGGCGAGCGGCCTGTCGAAGTCGTACGGCTCGCTGGAGATCTTCACGGACGTGGACCTGGCGATCGACCGCGGCTCGCGGGTGGTCATCCTGGGGCTGAACGGCGCGGGCAAGACCACGCTGCTGCGGCTGCTGGCCGGGGTGGAGACGCCCGACACCGGCGAGGTCACGCCCGGCCACGGGCTGAAGCTCGGCTATTACGCGCAGGAGCACGAGACGCTGGACCCGGACCGTACGGTGCTGGAGAACATGCGGTCGTCCGCGCCCGACACCGATCTGGTGGATATACGGAAGATCCTCGGCTCGTTCCTCTTCTCAGGGGACGACGTCGACAAGCCGGCCGGTGTTCTGTCCGGCGGTGAGAAGACCCGGCTCGCGCTCGCCTCGCTGGTCGTGTCGAGCGCCAACGTGCTGCTGCTCGACGAGCCGACGAACAACCTGGACCCGGCCAGCCGCGAGGAGATCCTGGGCGCGCTGCGCACCTTCACCGGCGCGGTCGTGCTGGTCACGCACGACGAGGGCGCGGTGGAGGCGCTCCAGCCGGAGCGCATCATCCTGCTGCCCGACGGCGTCGAGGACCTGTGGGGCCAGGACTACGCGGACCTGGTCGCGCTCGCCTGACGATCACCGCAGGGGCCGGATGATCATGCCCATTGGATCATTCGGCCCACCGCGCGTCCGTCATCTGTGTGAGTCCGGCTGGTACTCGCGCGCACCCCGCGCCATGCGCCGGGATCCGAAGGCGATCAGTGGTGTGACGTCGGCAAACACCTTACGGATGCCCGCTGACCTGCTGCTCTTGTACGGAAGCGCTTCACGGCCGGGAATTCTGCGGCGAAAAACGGCCGCCGCGGAACGTTCTTCGGCGGCTATCGCGGCATTCCCGCGGTGAATGTCCCGTGACAGACCTTGTCGAATGGGTGGCCAGGAGAGCGCTTAGGGGTGATCATGAGAGTCCATAGCGCACTTCCCTGGAGGAGGCACGGGTGGCCGAGACTCTGAAGAAGGGCAGCCGGGTGACCGGCGCCGCGCGCGAGAAGCTCGCGGCAGACCTGAAGAAGAAGTACGACTCCGGTGCGAGCATCAGGGCACTGGCCGAGGAGACCGGCCGGTCCTATGGCTTCGTGCACCGGATGCTCAGCGAATCCGGCGTGACCCTGCGCGGTCGCGGCGGAGCGACACGGGGCAAGAAGGCCGTCACCGCCTGATCCCGCCCTCTTCCGGGCGGGTCCGGGCTGGTCACAGCCTGACCGGGCGCTGTGCCCGGTCCAGACGGGCGGGCGCCTTCCGACCCTGCGCGACTGCGTGCCGAGCTTGTGGTTACTCTTCGGTAATCACGTACGCGGTCCGTTTCGGAGGTCCCCGATGCCCGAAGACACCATCCTGCTCGAACGCGACGGAATCCGGCTGGCCCTGGACGGGACCGGCACCGTCGCCACCATCACCCTGTGCAACCCGGCCAAGCGCAACGCGCAGTCGCCCGCCCTGTGGCAGGCGCTGACCGAGGCGGGACGGCTGCTGCCGGGGCAGGTACGGGTCGCGGTGCTGCGCGCCGAGGGGCCGTCCTTCTCCGCCGGACTCGACCGGCAGGCGTTCACGCCCGAGGGCTTCGACGGCGGGCCGTCGTTCCTCGATCTCGGGCGCGGCGACGCGGGCGAGCTCGACGCGACCATCGCCGGGTACCAGCAGGCCTTCACCTGGTGGCGGCGCACCGACCTGATCACGGTCGCCGCCGTCCAGGGCCACGCCATCGGGGCCGGATTCCAGCTCGCACTGGCCTGCGACCTGCGGGTGTGCGCGCAGGACGTGCAGTTCGCCATGCGCGAGACCAGCCTGGGCCTGGTGCCCGACCTCACCGGCACCAAGCCGCTCGCCGAGCTGGTCGGCTACGGCCGCGCGCTGGAGATCTGCGTGACCGGCCGCTACGTCCACGCCGAGGAGGCCGAGCGCACCGGGCTCGCCAACCTCGTCGTGCCCGCCGCCGAGCTGGACGCCGCCGTCGCCGACCTGACCGCCGCGCTGCTCGCCCCGCCGCGCGACGCCGTCAACGAGACCAAGGCCCTTCTGCGTACCGCCCGCGCGAACCCGGAGGACGCGCAGTACGCGGCCGAGCGCGCCGCCCAGGGCCGCCGGCTGCGCGACCTCGCGGGCGCGGCCGAGTAGCCGCCCGCCGGGGTACGCCCCCGGGCCCGGCTCACTGCGTGGCGGTCACCACGACTGCCGCCGCGACCGGACCGGGGGCGCCCTCCGCCGCCGCGGCCGTGACCGCCGCGGCCACCGCGCGGGCCACCGTGTACGGGCGGTTCCCCGCCGCCACCGCGAGCTGCACCTGCACCCGGCGGCCGTCCGCCGCGTCGCGTACCCGCACGCCCGCGCCGAAGCCCGCCAGCCGCCGGGTCAGCCGCAGCACGCCGGGCACCGCGAGCGCGGCCGCCGCCACCCGGTCGGCGGGCCCGCCCCGCGCACCGTCCGTGAGCTCCGGCGGGCCCTCGCCCTCCACCACCACGCCCTCCAGCACCGCGTCCGGCGCGGGCAGCTCGTCCAGCAGCCCGGTCACCGCGAGGTCGACCGAATGCACCGGCACCCCGATGCCCTCCCGCGCGGACGCCCACAACGCGGCCCGCAGCCGTTCCGCGGTACGCGGCAGGGGTTCGTCCAGCGCGGCCGCGAAGTCCGCGGTGATCCGCAGCGGCCCGTACGGCAGCGCGCCCACCGGCGCGGCGCCCTCGGACCGCGCCGCGACCGCTCCTGACGGCCCCTCGCCCGGCGCGGCGCCTGACGCCCCGCCCGATGTGCCGCCCGGCACGGCGCCTGACCCGCCGTCGTCCCCGCCGCTGTCGTCCAGCTCCAGCACGAGCGCGCCCAGCCGTACGCCCGGCAGCGAGTCCGCCACTCGGCGCAGTGCGGCCACGGCGGCGTTCTCGGTGATCCAGGCGGAGTCCGCCGCCTCGCCCAGCGGCAGCAGGCGGCCCAGCGCGACCTGTTCCCGCACCGTCCTGGCCAGTCGGTCCATGGTCACCAGGTCTCATCGCCTTCCGGTGTACTACCACTCGAACGGGGGGCCGGCAGTCCCCTCTGGACGCATCCCCGCAGCGCTCCGGGGCATGCGCACATAGTGTGGTGCACGGAGCAGCCCAGACGAAGGGACGACTCGCGATGACGGACAGCGGGCAGCACAACCGGCCGGAGCCCGAGGGCTCGTCGGCAGCAGGCGACGGCGGGCGGACCCTGGACAAGGGATCGGCGGGAGGTACGCCGCGCAAGGTGCTCGGCGACCCCGCGAGCCGGGGCCGTACGACCATCGCGGACGGCGTGGTGGAGAAGATCGCCGGCCTCGCCGCACGGGACGTGGTGGGCGTGCACGCCATGGGCACGGGCCTGTCCCGGACGTTCGGCGCGGTACGCGACCGCGTCCCGGGCAGCACCCGGTCGGTCACCCGCGGCGTCAAGGCCGAGGTCGGCGAGGTGCAGACCGCGCTGGACCTCGACATCGTCGTCGAGTACGGCGTCTCCATCGTCGATGTCGCCCGCGCGGTGCGGGAGAACGTCATCGCCGCGGTGGAACGCATGACCGGCCTCGAAGTGGTCGAGGTCAACGTGGCCGTCGGTGACGTCAAGCTGCCCGACGACGACGATGACGACGACCGTGAGCAGCGGGTCCAGTAGTGACGACTGCGCGGCACCCGGCACCTGAAGCGGCGAGACGGACCTGGAGCGGACGATGAGCATGGCGGTGATCGGCCTCGCGGCCGGCATGGCACTGGGGTTCGCCGGCTATTTCGGCGGCTTCGGCGCCTTCCTCGTGGTGGCCCTGCTCGGCGCGGTCGGCTTCCTCGCCGGCAAGTTCTTCGACGGGGATCTCGAACCGGGTGACTTCTTCCGCACCAGGGACCGCGACCGCGACCGTGACCGGCGGCGCTGATGGCGTCGGCGGTTCCCGGACAGCTCCCCGCGGCGGACCGCGGGGCGCTGCGTATCGCGGACCGGGTCGTCGCCAAGATCGCCGCCCAGGCCGCCGGTGAGGTCCTCACCGACGCGCCGGGCGCCGACCTCGTACCGCGCGACGCCCGCCCGCACGCCTCGGTGTCCGTGCGCAAGGACACCGCCCGGCTCCGGCTCACCCTGGAACTGGGCTACCCGGCGAACATCGGCGCGGTCTGCGGCACGGTCCGCCGCCATGTCACCGGGAGAGTCGAGTCCCTGACGGGTATGGATGTACCCGAGGTGGCCGTCGAGGTGGAACGGCTGCACTCCGCGGCGGCCGGCCGCGACGAGGGGAGGGTGGAGTGAGCGACGACAGCGGCGGCAGTCACGAATACCGCGAGCAGGACCCGAACGAGTCCGACGAGGAGAACGCCCGGGTCAGCATCGCCAAACGGCCCCCCATCAAGCCCTACGCCGTGACGTCCGGGCTGCCCGGCGGCGGAGAGGGCCCCAGGGTCCGCCGCTTCTGGGCCGGCCGGCGCGTCCCCGCCGCGCTCACCGCCGCCGTGGGCCTGGGGCTCACCGGGCTCTTCCTCTACGACATCGCCTCGGTACGCGCCGACCGCCAGGCGATGCAGTGGCGCAAGACGCTCGCCCACCAGCTCGCCACCCGGCACCTCGACAACGTCTGGATCATCCTCGGCGCCGCGGTCTGCGCCGCCCTCGGGCTGTGGCTGCTGATCCTCGCCGCGACCCCCGGCGAACGCGGCCTGCTGCCCATGACACGCAACGGGGCGGACGGCGTCCGCGCCGGACTCGACCGGCGCGCCGCCGAACTCGTGCTGCGCGACCGGGCCATGGAGGTCTCCGGGGTGCGCTGGGCGCGCGTCGACGTCGGCCGCCGCCGTATCAAGGCCCGCGCCGCCTCCCACTTCCGCGAACTGGAAGAAGTGCGCGACGACCTGACCGCCGCGCTCGGCGAGGCCGTACGGCAGCTCGGGCTCGCCCGCGCCCCGCAGCTGCACATCCACCTCCACCGGGCCGAGAAGAAGGGGTGAGGGCGCCGTGCGGACGACCGTCAACCGGGTGCTGCTGGCCCTGATCGGGCTGATCCTGCTGGTGGTCGGCCTGTCGGTACTCGTCGGCAGCCTCGACCTCCAGCGCCACTGGGGCTTCACCATGCCCGGCTGGTGGCCCTTCACCGGACCCAAGGACGTCCTGCTCACCGACCACAGCAGGACCCGCTACCGCTCCGACGGCTGGTGGTGGCCGGTCGTCTTCGCCGTGCTCGGCGTGCTCTTCCTGGCCGGCCTGTGGTGGCTGCTCGCGCAGCCGCGCACGCGGCGGCTGCGGCAGATCCGGATCGACAGCGGCGACGGGCAGGGCGCGCTGCTGCGCGGCCGCGCCCTGGAGACGGTGCTGCGTTCCGAGTCGGAGGACACGGAGGGGGTCGCGTGGGCGAACACGATGCTCACGGGGCGCCGGGGGACTCCCGGGGCCCGGCTCGTGCTCGGGCTCGAACCCCGCGCCACGCCCGAGGACGTCGTCGCGCGCCTCGACTCCCACGTTCTGGAACGTGCCCGCACGTCCGCGGGCCTCGACTCCCTCCCGGCGGAAGCGCGCCTTCGCCCCGTCCGCCACCGCGCCTCCCGGGTCACGTGACCCGGTAGGCCCCCGCATTTGCGCCCCGGGGCGCCCCTTGCGGCCGGCGTCGCGACCTTCTGCCGGTGGTGGCTGAGCGCGCAGTTCCCCGCGCCCCTGAAAAACGGGTGCCCTCCTCCCGCAAGGGCTCGCTTCTGCCGCGCAGGGCAACAAACCAGGGGCGCGGGGAACTGCGCGACAAGCCCCCACCGGGGGAAAGGCGTCATGCCACCGCAAGTGGCACTCACCCAGGGGCGCGGGGAACTGCGCGCTCAGCCCACCACCGGCAGAAGGTCGCGCGGGTCACCGCAAGAGGCACCCCGGGGGCGTACCCCCCTACCTCACAGGGAGTGAAGCGCTCCGCCGTCCACCGGGAGGGTGAGGCCCGTGAGGTAGGAGGCCGCGGGGGAGAGGAGGAAGGCCGCGGCGCGGCCGAACTCCTCCGGAGTGCCGTAGCGCCGCAGCGGAATGCGGGCGGAGTGCGTGGCGCGGGCCGCTTCCGGGTCCCCGGCGAGCGAGTCCAGCTCGCGCACGCGATCCGTGTCGATCCGCGCCGGCAGCAGGCTGACGACACGGATCCCGCGGGGTCCGACCTCGTCGGCGAGGGTCTTGGCGAAGCCCGCGAGACCCGGGCGCAGCCCGTTGGAGATCGCGAGCCCGGCGATGGGCTCGCGGACGGAGCCGGAGAGCACGAAGCCGATGACCCCGCCTTCGCCGAGAGCCGCCGCGGCGGAGCGGGCGAGCCGGACGGCCCCGAGGAAGACGGACTGGAAGGCGGCGAGCCACTGCTCGTCGGTCATGTCGGCCGCAGCCCCGGCGGGCGGCCCGCCGACGCTGATGAGCACCCCGTCGAGTGCCCCGAACCGGGCGCGCGCGGTGGCCAGGAGCGTCTCCGCGGTCGCCGGGTCCGCGTTGTCCGCGACGACGCCGAGCGCCCGCTCGGGCCCGCCCAGTTCCGCCGCGGCGGCGTCCACCGTCGCGGCGGTGCGCCCGGAGACGACGACCTTCGCACCCTCCGCGGCGAGTTCGCGGGCGGCGGCGAGGCCGAGGCCGCGGCCGCCGCCGGTCACCACGTACACCCGGTCCTTGAGTCCGAGGTCCATCTCAGGGCGTCCTTCCGTCGAGTCCCGTGAGGGCGAGCGCGGTGTTGACCAGGCCGACATGGCTGAACGCCTGCGGGTAGTTGCCCAGCTGGCGCCCGGCGACCGGGTCCCATTCCTCGGCGAGCAGCCCGACGTCGTTGCGTACGGTCAGCAGCCGTTCGAAGAGTTCGGTGGCTTCGTCCGTGCGGCCGGTGGCGTGCAGCGCGTCGGCGAGCCAGAACGAGCAGGCGAGGAAGGCGCCCTCGCTGCCGGGCAGCCCGTCGACGCCGCCGGAGTCGGGGGAGTAGCGGCGGACGAAGCCGTGGTGGTCCAGTTCGCGGCGGATCGCCTCGACGGTGCCGGCCACCCGCCGGTCGGTCGCGGGCAGGAAGCCGACCTGCGGGATCAGCAGGGTGGCCGCGTCCAGTTCGGTGGAGCCGTAGGACTGGGTGAAGGTGTTGCGTTCGGCGTCGTAGCCCTTCTCGCACACCTCGGCGTGCACCTGCATGCGCATGGAGCGCCAGCGGTCCGCGTCGCCGCGCCGCGTCGGGTGCGCCTCGACGGTGCGCACCGCGCGGTCCGCGGCGACCCAGGCCATGACCTTGGAGTGCACGAAGTGCCGGCGCGGGCCGCGTACCTCCCACAGGCCCTCGTCGGGCTCGCGCCACTTGCCCTCCAGGAACTCCATGAGGGCGCGTTGCAGGTTCCAGGCGTGCGGCTCGTCGCGCAGGCCGCTGTTGCGGGCCAGGAAGAGGGAGTCCAGCACCTCGCCGTAGACGTCCAGCTGGAGCTGGCCGGCCGCGGCGTTGCCGACCCGGACCGGGGCGGAGCCCGCGTAGCCTTTGAGCCAGGGGACCTCGTACTCGGTGAGCCGGCGTTCGCCCGCGATGCCGTACATGATCTGGAGGTCGGCCGGGTCGCCGGCGACGGCCCGCAGCAGCCAGTCGCGCCACGCCTGCGCCTCGGCGAGGAAGCCGCCGGACACCAGTGCGTTGAGGGTCAGGGCGGCGTCGCGCAGCCAGCAGTAGCGGTAGTCCCAGTTGCGCACCCCGCCGATCTCCTCGGGCAGCGAGGTGGTGGCGGCCGCGGCGATGCCGCCGCTGGGCGCGTAGGTGAGCGCCTTGAGGGTGATCATGGAGCGCAGCACGGCGTCCCGCCACGGCCCCTGGTAGCAGCACTGGGCCGACCACTGCTCCCAGTCCTCGACGCTCTGGTCCAGCGCCTCGAAGGGGTCTATCCGGCTGGGTTTGCCGGTGTGCGAGGAGTGCCAGGTCAGCACGAAGGCGACCCGGTCCCCGGCGGCGACCGTGACGTCCGCGTACGTGCGCATGTCCTTGCCGTACATCGGCAGCGGCGGCTCGGTGCGCAGCCATACGGCGTCGGGCCCGGCGACGGCGACCCGCTGGTGGTCGGCGCGGCGCACCCAGGGCACGACGCTGCCGTAGTCGAAGCGCAGCGTCAGCTCGCTGCGCACGGCGACCTCGCCGGACACGCCCTCGACGATCCGTACGAGGTCGGGCGCGTGGTCGCGCTGCGGCATGAAGTCGGTGACCTTGACCGTGCCGTCCGGGGTGTGCCAGACGGTGTCCAGGACGAGGGTGTCGCCGCGGTAGGAGCGCTCGCTGCACTCGTCGGAGGTGCTGTCCAGCGGGGCGATCCGCCAGCGGCCGTTGCCCTCGTCGCCGAGCAGCGCCGCGAAGCACGCGGCGGAGTCGAAGCGCGGCAGGCACAGCCAGTCGACCGACCCGTCCCGGCCGACGAGCGCGGCGGTCTGCAGATCGCCGATGAGTGCGTAGTCCTCGATACGTCCTGGCACGGCCCCGCCTCGTCGCCTTCCGGTCCTGGTGTCGAGTGTGCTGGCGCGGCTAGCGCACCGCTACCGGAACGCTGCCTTCCGGCTCCTGCGGTTCGGCCGGGCCGGCGGTCTGCCGCGCGCGTTCGGCGAGGATCTCCGCCCGCTGCCGGCGCAGCAGCACCACCCAGCCGACCGGCACCATCGCGGTGAACAGCCACCACTGGATCGCGTACGCCATGTGCGGGCCGATGCTCTGGTGGTCCGGCTCCGGGATGAGTCCGGGCTGCCCGTGGCCGGGGTCGGGCGTGGTGGACACCAGCTCCAGGTAGCCGCCGAGCACCTGTGCCCGCAGGTGGCCGGCGTCCTCCACCTGCTGCCCGCTGATCAGCATGATCTGCCGGTCGGGCAGGCCGGTGCGGTTGCGGATGCCGGTCGTGGAGCTGGTCTCGTCCGGGCGCAGCCGCCCGACGACGGTGACCTCGCCGGACGGCGGCGGGGTGATCTTGGGGAACTTCGTCGGGTCGTCGCCGGGGGCGATCCAGCCGCGGTTGACCATCACCGCGCGGCCGTCGTCCAGGATCAGCGGGGTGATGACGTGGTAGCCGACCTGCTCGCCGCCGCCGGAGGAGTCGTCGGAGCCGGAGTTGCCCGCGGTGCGGTGCCGGGCGACGACCTCGTGCGCGGTGTCGTAGTGGCCGCGCGCGGTGACGGTCTTGTAGAGGTCCTCGTGCGGCACCTGGAAACCGGGCGAGGTCACCGACTCCACCGGGACCGGCGCGGCCTTCAGGGCCGCGGCGATGAGGTGGTTGTTGGCCACCCGGTGCTCGTGCCGGTGCAGCTGCCAGAAGCCGAGTCTGACCATCACCGGCATCAGCACGAGGCCGACGAGGGTGAGGACGACCCATTGGCGGGACAGCAGGAAGCGGTACACCCCACGACGGTACAACCCGCCCGTGGGGCGCCCGCGGGTAGGGGTCACCGGCGGGCCGGCGGGGGCTCTCCGGTGCCGGTCGGCGGTCGGGGTCTCAGGCCGGGGCGGGGGTCTCGACGTGGTCGACGATGCCGGCGGCGCCCTCCGCGGCGGCGCAGTGCGCGCAGCAGTAGAAGTGGCCGTCGGCCTCGACGCCGTGCCCGAGGATCTGCACCCGGCAGTGCTCGCACACGGGCGCCATCCGGTGGGCGGCGCACTCGAAGCAGTCGAAGACGTGCACCGCGCCCTGCGCGTGCACCTCGAAGGTCATCGCATAATCGTTTCCGCAGACTTCGCATCGTGCCATGGGGCACAGGCTGCGGTCCGCGGACACCCCGGGCAACGCGCGCGCGGGCGTGTTGCCCCCCTGCCACCCGGACGGCGGCGCCACGCCCCGCGTCCTCAGCCGTGCACGTCCTGCGCCGGGGTGACCGCCTTGAGCAGCTCGGTGAACTCCCGCTCGTCGATCACCGGCGTTCCGTACTCCCGGGCCCTGACCGCCTTGCTCGTCGGGGAGTCCGGGTCGTTGGTGACCAGCAGGCTGGTGAGCCGGCTCACCGAGGTCGCGACGTGCAGCCCCGCGTCCGTCGCCCGGTCCTCCAGCAGTTCGCGGTCTATCCCGGTGTCGCCGGAGAAGGCCACCCGCATCCCCTGCACCAGCGCCCCGCCCGGCGCGAGCCGCCCCGGGTTCGGGTACGGGCACGCGGGGCGCTTGCGGGCCGGCCGCCAGCCCGAGCGCGGACCCGACCCGTACAGCCGCCCGAAGCGCGGCGCGGGCACCGGGGAGTCGACCCACTCGGTCAGCGGGCGGCACGCGTGCAGCGGCAGCGGCAGCCCGGCCGCGGCCGCGAGGTGCAGGCTCGGCCGGAAGGCCTCGGCGAGCACCCGCGCGTCGTCCAGGGCGTGGTGGGCGCGCTGCTGGACCACCCCGTAGTGCGCGGCGAGCGACTCCAGCTTGTGGTTGGCCAGCGGCAGCCGCAGCTCCTTGGACAGCACGATCGTGCACAGCCGCTGCTCGACCGGCGCCGCCGAGCGGGCGCGGGCGTACTCGCGGGCCAGCATCGACCAGTCGAAGACCGCGTTGTGCGCCACCAGCACGCGCCCCGCGAGGCGTTCGGCCAGTTCGCCTGCGACCTCGGCGAAGAGCGGGGCGTCGGCGAGCGCGGCGGCCGTCAGCCCGTGGATCCACACCGGGCCCGGGTCGCGCTGCGGGTTGACCGGCGAATACCAGTGGTCCTGGACCTCCCCGTGGGCGTCGAGGCGGTAGACGGCGGCGGACACGATCCGGTCGTCCCGGCCGAGACCGGTGGTCTCGACGTCGACCACGGCGTAGCCCCCGGGGTAGTTCTCGGGCCAGGGCGTGGGGGAGGGCGGCGCGGTCGGGTTGTCCAGCATGGTGAGGAGGATACGGCGCCGCGCCGACAGTGGATCATCCCCGTCCGGCCGGCGGGACCGCGCGGTGCCCCGGCGGGCTTGACGCGTACGCGCCCGTACTAATCGGTAACAACCTCTGGTGTCCGCCCGGGACGTGCCTCTATGGTGCGCGCATGCCGCAACTGCCCGATGTCGTCCTGTGGTCGATACCCGCCTTCGTGCTGCTCACCGTCGTCGAGGTGGTCAGCTACCGCATTCACCCCGACGAGGACGCGGCCGGGTACGCGGGCCGGGACACCGCCGCGAGCCTGTCGATGGGCCTGGGCAGCCTGCTCACCGACGCGCTGTGGAAGATCCCGATCGTCGCCGTTTACTCCGCCCTGTACGCCCTCACCCCGCTGCGGGTGCCGGTGCACTGGTGGACGGTGCTGCTCATGCTGCTCGCGCAGGACTTCTTCTACTACTGGTCGCACCGCGGGCACCACGTCATCCGGCTGCTGTGGGCCTGCCACGTCGTGCACCACTCCAGCCGCAACTTCAACCTCTCCACCGCGCTGCGGCAGCCCTGGACGAGCCTGACGTCCTGGCCGTTCTACCTGCCGCTCATCGCGCTGGGCATGCACCCGGCAGCGCTCGCCTTCTGCTCGTCGGTCAGCCTCGTCTACCAGTTCTGGATCCACACCGAACGCATCGACAAGCTGCCCCGCCCGCTGGAGTTCGTGCTCAACACGCCCTCCCACCACCGCGTCCACCACGCCTCGCAGGGCAGCTACCTCGACCGCAACTTCGGCGGCATCCTCATCGTCTGGGACCGCCTGTTCGGCTCCTTCACCGCCGAGACCGAGCGCCCCGTCTACGGCCTGACCAAGAACATCGCCACGTACAACCCGCTGCGCGTGGCCACCCACGAGTACGCCGCCATCGCGCGCGACCTCGCCAAGGCCGGCAGCTGGCGCGACCGGCTCCGCCACCTCGTCAACGGCCCCGGCTGGGCCCCCGCCCCTGCCCCGGCCCCCGCCCCTGCCCCGGTCACCGTTCCGGCCGCCGCTCCTGCTCCGGCCGCCGCCCCGGAGGCCGCGGCATGACGCAGAGCACCCCGCGGCCCGACGCCGAGCGGGCCGCGCGCGTCGTCGTGCTGTTCGCGATGCTCGCCGCGCTGCACATGTCGGCCGTCACCCAGCACTTCGACGTCCTGCGGGTGGTGACCAAACCGCTGCTGATGCCCGTGCTCGCCTGGTGGGTGCTGTGCTTGCGCGGCCCGCGGCTGCTGGTCGCGGCGCTGCTGTGCGGCTGCGGCGGCGACGTGCTGCTCGACGTCGGCGGCACCGTGCCCTTCCTGCTCGGCATGGCCTCCTTCGCCGCCGGCCACATCTGCTACCTGCGGCTCTTCACCCGGCTCGGCTCCTTCCGCGGCCCCCGCACCGCGGTCCGTGTGCGCTGCGCCGCCTACGGCGTGGTGTGGGCCGCCCTCGTCGTGGCCCTGTGGCCCGGACTGGACGCGGGGATGCGCGTGCCCGTGGCCCTCTACAGCGTGCTGCTGACCGCGATGGCCGCGGGCGCGTACGGGGTGGGGGCCGTCGCCCGCGCGGGCGGCCTGCTCTTCCTGCTGTCCGACAGCCTCATCGCGACCGACCTCGCGGACTGGCCGCTGCTGCCCGGCCACGGCGCCTGGGTCATGGCGACGTACCTGGCCGGGCAGGCGCTGCTCGCCCTCGGCGTGATGTCCACCGTGCGCGGCGTCGTCCTGCGCCGGACGTCACCCGCTGCGACGCCGGCCGGCCCGTAGCGCCGCGATGCTCAGCAGCGGCAGCCGCACGCTCCCGTAGGGCCAGTGCCCGGCGGCCGCCGCGCGCGGCCCGGTGACCGGCGGCGCCACAGCGGCCACCGGGGCGGCGAGCCGCACGCTGCCGTACGGGCGGGGCCGCGGGCCCTGCGGCGGTGCGGGATCCCCGGCGGGCGGCGGCGGTGGCGGTGGGGTCGGCACGGCGGGCTCCTCGCGGCAGCACGGGCGCCGGCGGGGGCGGCGGCGCGACGACGGCACGGATGTGCGCCCTGCCCAACGACCCGCCGCCGCCCCGGTGTCGCCCCCGCACCCCGCGCCGCACGGACAGGTGAACCCCGCGGATGACCACTGACCAGCGGATACACCCTCCGGCTCGGGCCGCTGTCCGTGCCACGCCCTGGGCCGTGTCTGACAAATCCCGTCTGCCTGGCGGGGCCCGGCACGCACGCTTGCTGCGTTGTCGGTCGTCGGCGCAGCCCGCTGCGCTCTCCTCCCTCCGCCTTGCCATCGCACGCACCGGACCCCACCGGCCCCGCCCTCCGGGCGAACGACGGTATGTCTCAGACACGCCCTAGGCTGGAGGGAACGGCGGCGCGACCAGGCGCCCGGGAAGGAGGCGGAGCCCGTGCTCCTCGACACGTACGGACGCGTGGCCACCGACCTGCGGGTCTCGCTCACCGACCGGTGCAACCTGCGCTGCACGTACTGCATGCCGGAGGAGGGCCTGGCCTGGCTGGCGAAGCCCGATGTGCTGACCGACGACGAGATCGTCCGGCTGGTGCGGATCGCGGTGACGGAACTGGGCGTCACCGACGTCCGCTTCACCGGCGGCGAGCCCCTGGTGCGCCCCGGCGTCACCGGCATCGTCGAGCGCTGCGCCGCGCTCGCCCCGCGCCCGCGGCTGTCGCTCACCACCAACGGCATCGGCCTGGCCCGTACCGCCACCGCGCTGCGCGCCGCGGGCCTGGACCGGGTCAACGTCTCGCTCGACACCCTGCGCCCGGACGTCTTCCGCACCCTGACCCGGCGCGACCGGCACGCCGACGTCCTCGCCGGGCTCGCCGCGGCCGCCGCCGCGGGCCTGACCCCGGTGAAGGTCAACGTGGTGCTGATGCGCGGCGTCAACGACACCGAGGCGCCCGACCTGCTGCGCTGGGCCCTCGACGAGGGCTACGAGCTGCGCTTCATCGAGCAGATGCCGCTGGACGCGCAGCACGGCTGGCAGCGCGCGGGCATGGTCACCGCCGAGGAGATCCTGGCCGCGCTGCGCACCCGCTTCGACCTCGTCCCCGAGGGCGGGACGGCCCGCGGCTCCGCGCCCGCCGAGCGCTGGGTGGTGGACGGCGGACCGGGGCGGGTCGGTGTGATCGCCTCCGTGACACGCCCGTTCTGCCGCGCCTGCGACCGCACCCGGCTCACCGCCGACGGTCAGGTGCGCAACTGCCTGTTCGCCCGGGAGGAGACGGATCTGCGCGGGGCGCTGCGCGCGGGCGCCTCGGACGCGCGGGTGGCGGAGCTGTGGCGGGCGGCGATGTGGGGCAAGAAGGCGGGCTCGGGCCTGGACGACCCGGAGTTCCTCCAGCCCGACCGCCCGATGTCGGCGATCGGCGGCTGAGCCGGGCGCGGAGGACCGCGGGGGCCCGGTTCAGGCCTGCGCGGCCGGGCGGGACTCCCACTCGGCGAGCGTCACGACGTCCTTGAGGAAGCCGCGCATGCCGAGGAACTGCGTCAGGTGCTCGCGGTGCTCGTCGCACGCCAGCCAGGTCTTGCGCCGCTCCGGGGTGTGCAGCTTCGGGTTGTTCCACGCCAGCACCCACACCGCGGGCACACGGCATCCCTTGGCCGAGCAGATCGGCGTCTCGTCGTTCACGGCGTCCAGTAAACCCCACGGCCCGCGGCACCGGGCGCGCCCGTCGCGGGTGCGGACCCGGCACAGACACGGCACGGACCTGGCACAGACACGGCACGGACCCGGCCGCGGAAACGCACGCGGACATGGCGACGCCGGGCAGCCACGGGGGGAGCCGCCCGGCGTCGGTCCGTCGCCCCGACGGGGGATGCGGAGCGCCTAGGCAGTATGTCATGCACTGACGCGCTCGTGGAGTGGAACGTCGTCAACGATCTGAGCTTTTCTTGAGGTTTCGCTCACGTGCCCGGAAAGGCCGCGTACCGGCCCGGGAGCCGGTACGCGGGACGTACGGGAGAAGCGCCGGAAACGCGGAGAACCGGACAGGCCGGGGCACCGGGGACGAGAGCGGAAGGGACCGGACCGGTCAGGCCTCGGCGGCGGGCTCCGCGTCCCGCTCGGCCCCCAGCTCCACCCGGCTCGCCTCCAGCACGGGCATGGACGGCGGCGGGACGTACGTCGTCATGGGCGCCTTCGGGGCGTTCTCCCGTCCGGCGTTGGCGATCACCACCGCGACGTACGGCAGCAGCATGCCCACCACCAGCATCGCCCAGGCGAGCGGCCGCTCGACGTTCCACAAGATGACCGTGAGCAGGACGGACAGGGTGCGGATCGTCATCGCGATCATGTACCGCCGCTGCCGCCCCCGCACGTCCTCGGTCAGCCCGGTCCGCGCCCCGGAGATCTGGTAGATCCCAGATCCGCCCTGCTTCCGCATCCATCCACCGCCCAGTCCAGGGGCCAGGCGCCGCTGCTCTCGGCTGGCAGCGCGCCGCGCCGGCTCCGCACCACGGTACGCTCCGGCCGCCGCACGCCACAGAGCGGGGCGCCATCCGGAGGTACGGTCTCGCCGCCTTTCCGGAGTTTGGCGCGATCTCGCCCCCCGTGCCCGACATGCGCCGCCGCCGGACCCGGCGGAAACTGACGGCACGGCACGCGGGCGCGCCGCGCGCCCGGCGAACGAGGAGGCAGCGGCATGGGCTGGCTGTGGGCGATCATCGTCGGACTCGTGCTCGGCCTGATCGCCAAGGCGATCCTGCCGGGCAGGCAGGTGCTGCCGCTGTGGCTCACCGTGCTCTGCGGTATGGGCGGCAGCCTGCTCGGCAACGGAGTGGCCGGCTGGCTCGGTGTCCGCGACACCAAGGGCATCGACTGGACGCGGCACGTGCTCCAGCTCGTCGGCGCGATCGTGCTGGTCGCGATCGGCGACGCGGTGTGGGCGGCGCACAAGGCGAACCAGCGCCGCCGCCGCACGATGACGCGCTGAGCCGCGCCCGTACCCGTATCCGTATCCGTCCCCGGGTGCGGGTCAGGACGGCAGCAGCCGCAGCCGCTCCGGCGGCACCGGACCGCTCAGCCACACCCCGTTCGCGCTGCGCCGGAAGACGTGCCCGGCGGCGGCCAGCCCCACGGCGTCCACCGCGAGCACGGCGGGGCGGCCGTGCCGGGAGCCCACCCGTACGGCGGTCTCCCGGTCCGCCGACAGGTGGACGTCCTGCCGGGACATCGGCCGCAGCCCCTCGCGCAGGATCAGCGGCACGGTGGCCGTCGCGGTGCCGTGGAAGAGGACGTCCGGCGGCACGGCGGGGGCGAGGCCCAGGTCCACCGTGACCGAATGGCCCTGACTCGCCCGGATCCGCCGCCCGTCCTCGGAGAGGGCGTACCGCTTCTTGTTGTTGGCCTCGACCACATGCTCCAGCTCGGCCCGGCTCAGCCGCCTGCCGTGCGCCGCGCACGCGGCGAGCAGCACATCGACCTCGACCCAGCCGCCCTCGTCGAGCGTCACGCCGATCAGCTCCGGCTCGTGCCGCAGCACCCGCGCCAGGAACTTCGACGCCCTGACCGTGTTCTTCTCGTTCATCTCCCTCGTCCCCCCCGGGATCTCGTCCCCCCGGGACTCTCGCCCCCTCCGGGGCCGTCAGACCCCCTGGCTGACCGAACTCATGTTGAAGTCCGGGATCCGCAGCGCCGGCGCCGCGGCCCGGGTGAACCAGTCGCTCCACTCGCGCGGCAGGGTCCGCTCGGTACGGCCCGCCTCCGCCGCCCGGCCCAGCAGGTCCACGGGCGACTCGTTGAAGCGGAAGTTGTTGACCACCCCGGTCACCTCGCCGCCCTCGACGAGATAGACGCCGTCCCGGGTCAGCCCGGTCAGGAGCAGCGTGGCCGGGTCCACCTCGCGGATGTACCACAGGCACGTCAGCAGCAGCCCGCGCTCGGTCCCGGCGACCATCTCGGCCAGCGACTGCTTGCCGCCGCCCTCCAGGACCAGGTTGTCGGCGGGCGCGGCGACCGGCAGCCCGGTGAGCTGGGCGCTGTGCCGGGTCGTCGGCAGGTGCCGCAGCGTGCCCTCGTGGATCCAGTCGACCGGGGCGACGGGCAGCCCGTTGTCGAACACCGAAGCGTCGTCGCCCGAGGAGTGCGCCACCACGAAGGGCGCCGCCTCCAGGCCCGGCTCGCCCGGGTTGCTGCGCAGCGTCAGCGGCAGCTGCGACAGCTGCTCGCCGACCCGGGTGCCGCCGCCCGGCTTGCTGAAGACCGTGCGGCCCTCGGCGGCGTCCCGCGCGCCCGACGACCACAGCTGGTAGATCATCAGGTCCGCGACCGCGGACGGCGGCAGCAGCGTCTCGTACCGCCCCGCGGGCAGCTCGATCCGCCGCTCCGCCCACGCCAGGCGCTGCGCCAGCTCCGCGTCCGTCTCCAGCGGGTCCACGTCGCGGAAGTCCCGCGTCGCGCAGCCCGCCCACGCCGAGCGGGCCGCGTCCGGCGACTTCGCGTTGAGCTCCAGGGTGCCGGTGGGCTGGTCGTGCCGCAGCCGCAGCCCGGTGGAGGTGCCCAGGTACGTCGACGTCATCGAGTGGAAGGCGAAGCCGTACAGCAGCCGCCCGCCCGCCCGCGCCGCCGCGAAGGCCTCGCCCAGCGCGGGCGCGAAGGCCGCGAAGACCTCCGAGCCGGTCTCGGCGGGCGGCGCGGTGAAGTCCGCCGACTGCGGCACCCCGCTCACCAGCGGCTGCGCGTCCTCCGCCGGTCCGGCCTCGCGCGCGGCGGCCTCCGCGGCCCGCACCAGGCCCTCCAGGTCGTCGGCCGTGACCGCCGAGCGCGACACCACGCCGGACGCGGTGCCCTGCGTGCCGTCCACGGTCGCGATGACGGTGAGCGTACGGCCCCGCGTCACGCCGTTGGTGGTGAGCGCGTTGCCCGCCCAGCGCAGGTTCGCGCTCGACTCCTCCTCGGCGATGACCACGCACCCGTCGGCCGTCGACAGGTCGAGCGCCCGCTCGACGATCTCGTGCGGCTTGCTCGCTCCGGAAGTCATCGGCCGGCCTCCTGCGTCGTGTTGAGGATGTTGACGCCCCGGAAGAGCGCCGACGGGCAGCCGTGGCTGACCGCCGCGACCTGCCCCGGCTGCGCCTTGCCGCAGTTGAACGCGCCACCGAGGACGTACGTCTCGGGTCCGCCGACCCGCTCCATCGACCGCCAGAAGTCGGTGGTCGTGGCCTGGTAGGCGAAGTCCTTGACCTGGCCGTCGAGACGGCCGTTCCGAATGCGGTATGCCCTCTGGCCGGTGAACTGGAAGTTCATCGCAGGGTCGGGGGGCATACCGCTCTGATCGGCGTCTGTGCAGGTCAGGGTCTGCTTCACGGTCTGCCCTCAATCCCTGTTCATACTGGTTGAAACCGGACTGTACGTGGTCTGGTGTCGACCTGGTGCCGACCTCCGGGGCCGCCCCCGTACTGCTCGTGGCGGCCCTGGGGGTCTGTGGATCAGTGCTGAGACTACCCATGGGGCGCAGGGGAGGGGAGATCAGTTTCCCGCGATCGGAAGAGGCGCCGCCGTGGGCACGCGGCAGGCGCGCACCGACGCCTCGTCACCACTGCTGCTCGTCCTTACCTTCCCCCGGTCGGTACCGTCGGAGTCGTCAACGCTGCGTGTCGCTGACTGCCACGGTGGCGCGCGGTCGCAGGTCCGCACGTGTCGATGGGTTCGGGGAGTGGTTGCGGTATGCCGTCGTACGGTGCTGCGCGCGGGGAACCGGAGGAATTCACCTCGGCTCGCGCACATCAGGTGATGGTTGGCGCGTGCGATGCCGTCGGGCTGGCCTCCGACGGGGCGCGGCTGATCCGGCTGGGTGAGAACGCGCTCTTCCGGCTGGAGCGGCACGCGGTCATCGTGCGCATCGCGCGTTCGGCGGAGTACCTGGATGACGCGCGGCGGGAGGTGCGCGTCTCGCGGTGGCTGGAGGCTGAGGGGTTCCCCGCGTCACGGGTCGTGGAGGATGTCGAGCAGGCCGTCGTGGTCTCCGGGCATCCGGTGACCTTCTGGCACCTGATCGAGGAGAGCGACCGCAAGGCGACCTACGGCGAACTCGGCGGCATCCTGCGTGACCTTCACGCGCTACGGCCGCCCGCGGACCTGGACCTGCCGCCGTACGACGTGTTCGGGCGCTCGGGTCTGCGTATCGAGCGGGTCGTCGGCATACCGGAGGACGACCGGGAGTTCCTGCGCAAGCGCGGCGCCGAGTTGCGCGAACGGCTCGCGGAAACCCGGTTCGACTCGCCGAAGGGTGCGGTCCACGGGGACGCCCACGTACAGAACCTCATGGTGAACCGCGGTGACGAGGCTGTCCTGATCGACTTCGAGAACTTCAGCTTCGACCATCCCGAGTGGGACCTGATGGTCACCGCCACCGAGTACGACAGCCTGGCGTGGCAGACGCGCGAGCAGTACGCGGGCTTCACGGGTGAGTACGGGCGGGACCTGCGCGACTGGGACGGGTTCCCGACATTGCGCGCGATCCAGGAGTTCAAGATGACGACCTGGCTCATGCAGAACATCGGGGAGAGCGGCGAGATCGCGCGGGAGTACGGCCGCCGGATCGCCTCGCTGCGGGACGATTCGGCTCCGCGGTGCTGGCACCCGGGCTGACGGCGGGGGTTACTCGTCGTCCAGGTCGGCGAGGGCGGCGCGGACGTGTTCGTTGAACTGCTGCACGGCCGGGTTCGTCGCGTGTGGTGAGACCTCGCGCTGGAAGTCGGTGATGTAGCGCTGGAAGCGGGCCGACTGGAGCGCGTCCCCCTCGGTGACGGCTAGACCCGCGGTGGTCACGGCGGCTTCCAACTGCCCGTCGAGTAGCTGGCTCTGGGCGAGCACCATGCGGCAGAAGCCCAGGGTGCGGGCGTACCTCGGATCGGTGAGGGCCACGGCCCGCTCGGCGTAGGCGACGGCCTGCCCGGACTCGCCCAGGTCGCGGAAGCAGTGGCAGAACTCTCCGACGAGTTCGGCCTCGTCCATGTACGCCAGCCAGTCCGGGTCCTGCGCGGTGCCTGCGCGCTCCAGGTGGCGTTCGGCCTCCGCCATGGCCAGGTGGGCGCCCTTGAGGTCCTGGGCGGTGGACAGGGCGCGCGCTTCGTGGGCTGCGAAGAGGGCCATGGCCCGTGGCGTGGCGCGGCCGTTGCCGCCTCCCTCGACGGCGGCGCGGGCCAGCCTCGCGGCCTTGGGCTGTTGCCCCAGGTAGTTGGCCTGGTGGCTCATGTTCGCGAGGATGCGCGACCCCATCATGCGGTCGCCCGTGACCTGGGTCAGCCGGAGCGTGGAGAGCAAGTAGCGGTCGGCGAGATTGTGGTTCCCGCTGTCGTATGCCGTCCAGGCAAGGAGTTGCGCGATCTCGGTGGCGGCGCTGAAGAGCGCGGTACCGACACGTTCGCTGTAGCCTGCGCTGAGCAGCGGCAACACCTCATGGCGGAAGTAGTGCCGCAGCGCCTTGTGGCCGTGGCCTCCGCCGTAGAGGAAGTCCAGCCGCATGAACATCTCGGCGGCGGTACGAACGGCCGCCACGTCGCGCATGCCGATACGCCTGGTGCTCGTCGACTCGGTGGGCAGGCCGTCGGGTCGCGAGACCAGCCATGACAGCACCGCGGAGTTCACTTCGCCGTCGGCGAGCAGTTCGGCGTTGGGCGGCTCCTCCTCCGGGCTGACCTGTGTCAGGCCGTCGAGTATCCCGAGGGCGTCGCCCAGCGAGGTGGCGTAGCTGGTGCCGACCGGCACCGGCGTGATGGTCGCGGTGGAAAAGCCGAGATCGGCCGGGGTGATCCGGCGGCCGACCTTGCCGCTCAGGGCTTCGGCGACGTACGCCGCGGTCGAGGCCTGGATGCCGCTCCCGTCGAGCCAGCGCTGAACGGCGACGTGCGTGGTGCCGACGTGAGCGCCGTGCCGTAGCGCGACCTCCTGCACCCGCCGGGCGAGGCCCTTCTTGGAGGCGCCGGCCTCGGCCATGACAGCGGCTAACCGGTGGTTGGGTTCCCTGCTCATGATCCCCCTGTCATCGGGCGATGACGGCAAGTGGCCATGGTGTCACGGGCTCTGGGCGTTGTACGGGGGTTTACGCATGAACCCCCCGAGCGCGTGGTGAACTCCCCTGTTCACGCGTACCCCTCCATGAACACTGCCGCCGCGATCCCCTTCGCCGTTGACTTGCCGCACACGGCGGCGGACCGGCCGCCACGGACGGAGGACAACGCGATGACTTCGCGAGACACCCACCGCCGGCCCCTGCGTACGGCGCACCCCGCTCCGTTGGAGCCCAGCGTTCTGGCCGGATCGGAACGCTTCCGCGCGGTGACCCTCGACGCGGACGCACCCGACACGGGATCGGTCATACGCCGGACGGCTTTCGAGATCCTGCACGCCTGGGGACTCCACCCCCTCGTCGACGACGTCACCATGTGCCTGTCCGAACTGGTGGGCAACGTCGCACAGCACGCCGTACCCGACGGCTGGCGCTCGACCGCGGGCGGCCGCGGACGTCGCGTGACGGTGACCTTCCGGGCCTGGCCGACGTGCCTGTTCCTCGAAGTGTCTGACGAGGACTCCACACCCCCGATGCTCCCCGCCGGGGACTTCCTCCTCCCGGAGGACTCGCAGGCGTCGTCTGACGCGCTGCTCGCTGACAGCGGGCGGGGGCTGCTGATCATCCAGTCCCTCTCCGACGCCGCGTGGTGGGCCCCTCGCGACGAGGGCGGCAAGAGCGTCTTCTGCCGCTTCGACCACGAGGGCGGCCCGGTTCCCACCGCCGATCAGACTCCGCGCCCGTCCATGGCAGCCGGACCGGCGTCACTCCCTGGGTCCGGGTGACGGACGCGGTAGCCGCCTGAGCCCTGGTCACGCTCGGGCGGAAGGCGGCCTCCCGGCCTTCCCCAGCCGGGAGGTCGTCCCCACAACAACGACCGCACAACCGCATACGCAAGACCGGACCACCCCTCCGCCTGGCAGCTTCCGGGATGGTCCGGCGCAGGGGTCACACGGGACCCCGGTGCCGAATGGTACCGGGGCCCTTGCCATGCCTTGGCCAACACGGCACGCCACGGCCACAGTCCAGCCACCACGTGGAGAGAGTGACGTGATCCCGATGCCTCCCACTGACCACCCCGCCTGCGACGGAGACGACTTCGACCCGACCACGATGCTCTGGTCCCCCGGCATCGACTACGTCGGCGGCTGGCGCGAAGCAACCGACGCGGCAGCCGAACTCCTCGCCGCACTCCGGGACGCTGGCATCGACACGACCACCATCACGGCCCGAGCTGACACCTCGTCCGACGGCACGGGGTTGATCTGCCTGGCGCTCCCCGCCGCAGCAGCTCGCCAGCTTGCGGCACTGGCCAATGCGGCGGCCACCCGCACCCGGCGCGCCGGCTGAAGTGGGCGTCACCGCAGCGTTCAGACTAGCCCGTGCCCTGAGCTTGGGAATCACGGGGTGCGGGGCCGTGAAAAGCGGTGCCTGCTCGTACGATGTCCCGAGAAGGCGTGACCAGCCGCGCTGATGACCGTGTCTGACCGGGGTTCGCCGCACGACCGGGCACTCATCGGGCACGCATGGATCGGCCCGGGGCAGCGCACGTTCGCACGACGCGCAGATGATCACTTGCGCCTGTTCTCACCCGCCCGGAGACACTTGTGAGTTCGCTGGTGAGGGTCAGGTCAGGGTGTGGAGACTGGGCCGGTGCCAGTCCACAGATGGGCCATGAACCCAGAAGGCAGCAGAAGAGCCCTGATACCGGGTGGACTCCCATCCGCCCCATCCGGCTCATCAGCCCAACGCCACCAGATGTCCCACCCAGCGTACCCGGACGGAGCTGACTAAGTGGCTGCCGGAAGCACATGAGCTGTGGCAGTGTCGTCTCCCTGAGGGGAGAGGATTGACCGGTGACCGATTACCGATGCGGATCATGCTCCTATGGGAGCGACGATCTCGATGATCTTCGACGGCACACGATCCAGACGGGACATGTCTCGACCGGGTCAACTGAAGGCAAGCCCGGCGCAGGCACGGTCGTGACCGGGCTCGGCGTCGGCCTTCTAACTATCGCCACTGGGGTCCTCGGCTGGAAGTACAAAGCCCTCCGGTCCCTAGTGCTCTGACCGGGAAGGTTCACCGGGTTGACTGTTCCGGCGGTTGGATGTGCGGCGACGTCCGTTGATCCGACCGTTGGGGTGTTGTGTG
>NZ_JBSGHL010000010.1:0-177474 GCF_053604375.1 Streptomyces sp. NPDC004031
AAGGCGACGTTCGGGTCGTCGGTGATGTCGATGCCGCGCAGCAGCGGGAAGGCCGCGTCGTCCAGCTCCATGGCCGTGCCCTCGGCGGCCTTGAGCCCCTGCGGGATCTCCAGCAGCCGGAGCTTCACCGGCACGTCCGCGCCGAGCAGGTGGCCCGAGGCGATGCGGAAGAGGAGCGCGTAGCCGATCTGGCCGGCCGCTCCGGTGACGGTGACGTTGACGGGAGTGCGAGTCATTGCCTTCTCCTGGCCTGTGCGCGTTCGCCGCGCGTGCTGCTGGGGTCGGGGGTGCGGCCTGTGCGCGGCCGCTCGGCAATGGCTGGGCGGCGGCCCAGATCGCGGATCTCCCCGTCGTCGGGAGAGCCACCCGTCAGGCTATCGCGGGGCTGTCGCCGAGCGGACCCGGCCCCGCCCCGGCATGCCGCCGACGTGCTGTTTCGGCCACCGCGGGGTGACCTGCCTCACCCTATGCAGACCCCGAGCACGATGAGGCCCAGGCAGAGACCGGTGGACGTCGGGCTCGGCGTCGCGGTCGGCGGCCCGTCCGAGGGGCTCGGCGCCGCGGTCGTCGTCGAGGTCGCGGGCGCGGAGGGGGGCGGATCCACCGGGGCGGGCGGCGCGGCGGACGGCGGGGCGGACGTCTGCGGCGAACTGTCCGGCGCGGGCGGCGCCGTCGTACCGGCGGGCGGCCGCGCCGAGGCCTGCGGCTGGGTGTGCGGCGGAGAGGCCACGGGGGTACGGGACGCGGGCGCCCTCGTGGCCGTCGCCGTCGGGGCGGCGCCGGGGCCGGGGGCGCTGCCGCTGCCCGTACTCGCGAGGAGGACGACCGTGAGGAGCGCGGCCACCGCGCACACACCGGCCGCCCCCAGCACGACGGCCCGCCTGCGGCCGGGCGGCAGGCCCTCCTCGGCGCTCAGCGGATCCAGCGGGTCCGGATCCGGAACGGGCTTGCCGCGGCCGCGCTCGCCCGTGCCGTTCGCCGCCTTGTCCGCGAGCCGCCACAGCGCGCCGGCCCGCTCGTAGTCCGCGCCGCTCGCCTGCGCCAGCACCTCCACGGCGGCCAGCGGCGGTACGCGGCGCGCCGCGAGGTACGAGGCCCACGCCTCCGCGGACTCCGCGGTGCGCGCGGCGAGCGCGGGCACGGTGAGGCCGCTGCGGTCCTTCATGCGCCGCAACTGCGTCGCGAGCCGCCGCATGTCCACGGGGGCGTGGTCCGTGAGCGGCTCCCATTGACCCATGACCCCGCACCCTTCGTGTCCCGACGGATACCGAGGGCAACGATAGAACACCCGTGCCGCACGGATGTTCTTTCCGCTCAACCCCCCACACGGGGAGCCCGTTTGTGCTAACGCCCACCCCCGGCGACGCCCCGGGCTGCCCCCGGAGGTGCGTTGCGCGATCCTCCGCCGGTGGGGGCTGAGCGCGCCCACGCGGCGCCAGCCGCATAACGAATACAGCCCCGCGCCCCTAAAAACGCTCACCCTGCGCGGTATTGGGCTCGCTTCTGCCGCGCAGGGCACCCACCAGGGGCGCGGGGAACTGCGCGCGCAACCACCCACCGGCAGAAGGTCGCGCGGGACACCGCAAGGCGCACCCCGGGGCGAAAGGGGCGCGGGGAACTGCGCGACCAGCCCACCACCGGCAGAAGGTCGCGCGGGACACCGCAAGGCGCACCCCGGAGCGAAACCCCTACCGAACCGAGAAGTGGATGATGTCCTCCAGGAACGGGATCCGGAGGATCGGGTCCGGCTGGGCCATGAGGGCCAGCAGGATGATCACGAGGCCCAGGATCGCGTACGTGATCACGTCAGTGAACCTGCTGCGGACGGCGAGCATGCCGACCGACTGCAGGGTCCACCGGAGCACTCCCCCGAGCAGCAGCGCCACCCCCACCGTGATCGCGCCCGCGCGAAACGCGCCGGACGCGGTGGTGACGAGGCCGGCGACCGTGCCGGCGACGACGAGGAGGATGGGCCACTGCCGTGCGGGTGCGGGCGCGTCGCCCGGGGCGGCGCGCCCGCCGCCCTCGGGGCGCGCGGTGGAGGTCGTGACGGCGGGGCGGCCTCCGGGGCCGAGCTCAGCCGACACGGCCCGCCGCCTGCCGTTCGGCCGCCTCGACGACGTTCTGCAGGAGCAGCGCCCGGGTCATGGGGCCGACGCCGCCGGGGTTGGGGGAGAGCCAGCCGGCGGTCTCGGCGACGGCGGGGTGGACGTCGCCGACGATCTTGCCGGCCTCGTCGCGGCTGACGCCGACGTCGAGCACGGCGGCGCCGGGCTTGACGTCCTCGGGCTTGACGATGTGCGGCACGCCCGCCGCGGCGACGACGATGTCGGCCTGCCGCAGCTGCGCGGACAGGTCGCGCGTGCCGGTGTGGCACAGCGTCACGGTCGCGTTCTCGGACTTGCGGGTGAGGAGCAGGCCGATGGAGCGCCCGACGGTGATGCCGCGGCCGACGACGACGACGTGCGCGCCGTTGATCGTGACGCCGTGCCGGCGGAGCAGTTCGACGATGCCGTTGGGGGTGCAGGGCAGCGGTGCGGGCACGCCGAGGACGAGCCGGCCGAGGTTGGTGGGGTGCAGCCCGTCCGCGTCCTTGGCGGGGTCCATGAGTTCCAGGACGCGGTTGGTGTCGATGCCCTTGGGCAGCGGGAGCTGCACGATGTAGCCGGTGCAGGCGGGGTCCTCGTTGAGCTCGCGGACGACCGCCTCGATGTCCTCCTGGGTGGCGGTGGCGGGCAGCTCGCGCTGGATGGAGCCGATGCCGACCTGCGCGCAGTCGCGGTGCTTGCCGGCGACGTACCACTTGCTGCCGGGGTCGTCGCCGACCAGCAGAGTGCCGAGCCCGGGGGCGACACCGCGGGCCTTGAGCGCCTGGACACGCTCGGTCAGTTCGGACTTGATCGCGGCTGCGGTGGCCTTGCCATCGAGAATCTGGGCGCTCATGGCCCCCATTGTCGTCGATCGGGGGTGCCGGTCAGCAAATCCGTGCGGTTCCCGTACGGGGACAGCCCTTGCGCGGCGATGTCACCTGGTCGGAGTATGTGGCGGTTCGCTGCCGCCCGTCCCCGTCCCGCGAAGGAAACCGCACGTGAGCCAGCCTCCCGGCCCCCCGTACCCGTACGGCGGCCAGCCCCAGCAGCCGCCGTCGCAGCCGTACGGACAGATGCCGCCCGGTGTCCCGCCGCAGGTCCCGTACGGGCAGCCGGCCGGTTACGGCTACCAGCAGCCGTACGGCTACGCGCAGCCGGGCGGGGTGCCGCCGGGGATGCCGCCGCTCGCGAGCTGGGGCGCGCGGCTCGGGTCGCTGCTGCTGGACTTCCTGATCGTCAACCTGGTGCCCGCGGGCGTCTACCTGGCCGGTTACATCCCGCACGCCGTCAAGGTGCAGCAGGCCTACAACAAGTGCGCCGACCACGGCATCTCGCAGAAGAACTGCCACAACGTGCCGGATGCGACCAGCACGAACGTGACGCTCATGGTCGTCGGCGGCATCCTGCTGCTGGCGGCCACGATCTTCCTCAGCTACCGCGAGGGGAAGACGGGCCAGACGCCGGGCCGGAAGATCGTCGGCATCCGGCTGCTGCGCGAGCGCGACGGTTCGGCGACCGGTTTCGGCCGCGCCTTCGGCCGCCGCCTGCTGCACATCCTGGACGGCATCCCGTGCGGCCTGGGCTACCTGTGGCCGCTGTGGGACTCCAAGAACCAGACGTGGGCCGACAAGATGGTCGGCACGGTGGTCGTCAAAGACCAGTTCTGATACGCCGTTTCCGATACACCGCTTCTGCTGCCTCGGTACCGAATCGGCACGCACGACGGCCGCGGCCGTACCCGCCCGGAAAGGGGGTACGGCCGCGGCCGTTCGCGTGCTCGCTCAGGGCGTGCCCGCTCAGTGCGTGCCCGCTCAGTGCGTGCCCGCTCAGTGGAAGAAGTGCCGCGTACCCGTCAGGTACATCGTGACGCCGGCCTTCTGCGCGGCCTCGATCACCGCGTCGTCGCGGACCGAGCCGCCGGGCTGGGCGACGGCCTTGACGCCCGCCTCGGCGAGCACCTCGAAGCCGTCGGGGAAGGGGAAGAAGGCGTCGGACGCGGCGTACGAGCCGGCCGCGCGCTCGGCGCCCGCGCGGGCGACCGCGAGCTTGGCCGAGTCGACCCGGTTGACCTGGCCCATGCCGACGCCGACCGTGGCGCCGTCCTTGCCCAGCAGGATCGCGTTGGACTTCACCGCGCGCGAGGCGCGCCACGCGAACGCCAGGTCGGCCAGCTCGGCCGGGGCCAGCGGCTCACCGCTGACCAGCCGCCAGCCGGCGGGGTCGTCGCCCTCGGCCTGGAAGCGGTCCTTGGCCTGGATCAGGACGCCGCCCTCGATCGGGCGCCGCTCGGTGACCGCGGCCGGGGCGCCCTCGACCTTGAGCACCCGGATGTTCTTCTTGCGGGCGAGCACCTCGACCGCGCCGTCCTCGTAGCCGGGGGCGACGATGACCTCGGTGAAGATCTCCGCGACCTGCTCGGCCATCGCGACCGACACCGGGCGGTTGACGGCGATGACGCCGCCGTACGCGGACAGCGGGTCGCACGCGTGCGCCTTGCGGTGCGCCTCGGCGACGTCCGCGCCGACCGCGATGCCGCACGGGTTGGCGTGCTTGATGATCGCCACGCACGGCTCGTCGTGGTCGTGGGCGGCGCGCCGGGCGGCCTCGGTGTCCACGTAGTTGTTGTAGGACATCTCCTTGCCGTGCAGCTGCTCCGCGCCGGCCAGGCCGCTCGCGGGGGCGTCGGCGCTGACGTACAGGGCGGCGGCCTGGTGCGGGTTCTCGCCGTAGCGCAGGGTCTGGCGGCGGGTGAAGACCTCACCGGCGAAGGCCGGGAAGTCGCCGGAGCCGTCGGCCGCGTAGCCCTCGGCGAACCAGGAGGCCACGGCCACGTCGTAGGCGGCGGTGTGCCGGAAGGCCTCGGCGGCGAGCTGCTTGCGGGCGGCGAGGTCGAAGCCGCCGGTACGCACGGCGGCCAGCACGTCGGCGTACCGCTCGGGGCTGGTGACGACGGCGACGGAGGGGTGGTTCTTGGCGGCGGCGCGCACCATCGAGGGGCCGCCGATGTCGATCTGCTCCACGCACTCGTCGTCGGACGCGCCGGAGGCGACGGTCTCGCGGAAGGGGTAGAGGTTGACGACGACCAGGTCGAACGGCTTGACGTCCAGCTCCTCCAGCTGCCGCCGGTGGTCGTCGAGCCGCAGGTCGGCGAGGATGCCGGCGTGCACGCGCGGGTGCAGCGTCTTGACCCGGCCGTCCAGGCACTCGGGGAAGCCGGTCAGCTCCTCGACGGGCGTGACGGGCACCCCGGCGGCGGCGATCCGGCCGGCCGTCGAGCCGGTGGAGACCAGCTCCACACCCGCCTCGTGCAGCCCGCGGGCCAGCTCCTCCAGGCCGGTCTTGTCGTAGACGCTGATCAGCGCGCGGCGCAGCGGGCGCTTGTCCTGGCCTTCGGTGGTGTCGGCGCTCATGCCGGGATCCGTACCTTTCGTCCTTCGATGCGGTAGCCGTCGCGCGACAGCCGCCCTACGACGTCGACGAGCAGCCGCCGCTCGACGTCCTTGATGCGCTCGTGGAGCGCTTCCTCCGTGTCGTCCTCGCTGACCTCGACCACGCCCTGGGCGATGACCGGGCCGGTGTCGACGCCGTCGTCGACGAAGTGGACGGTGCACCCGGTGACCTTGGCGCCGTACGCGAGCGCGTCGCGTACGCCGTGGGCCCCGGGGAAACTCGGCAGGAGCGCGGGATGGGTGTTGACGAACCGGCCGCCGAAGGCGGCGAGGAAGTCCTTGCCGACGATCTTCATGAAACCGGCAGAGACGACCAGGTCCGGGGAGTGGGCCGCGGTCGCCGCGGTGAGGGCGGCGTCCCACGCGGCACGGTCGGGGTGGTCCTTGACGCGTACGACGAAGGTCGGGATCCCGGCGCGCTCGGCGCGTTCCAGACCGGCGATCCCGTCGCGGTCGGCGCCGACTGCGGCGATCCTGGCCCCGTACCCGGGGTCGGCCGCGACGGCGTCCAGCAGCGCCTGGAGGTTGGTGCCGGAGCCGGAGACCAGCACGACCACGCGCGCGGTGGATCCGGCGGAGTCTGCGGCGGGCGGGACGACGAACGGCGCGTCGGACGAGGCGGGAGTACGGGCGGCCACTGGCGGGAGGCTCTCTCTCGCGGCCGCCGGGCAGTCACCCGTCAGCCTTAGGATGATCGTACGAGTCAGGGATTGGCCGGATTCCGGGGAACCCTACGAGACCCCCGACCGTCAGCAACGATACCGGCACTCCGGACGGCCCCCGCGGGACGGGGGAGCGCGCGGAGGGTAGCGTCTGCCGGGAACACGGACTTCGCGCGCCCTGCGCGAGAGTGAACGTGATGTATCCGACACCTGTGTCACGTATGACGTACATACGGCCGCACAGGCCGGAGGATTTCACCAGACCGCAATGCCCGCACGAGGAGTCGAGCCCAGGGGATGGCGCATCACATCATGAGCAGCGGCCGTATTCGTCTCGCGCTGCGCACGCCCGAGGGCGACCAGGACCAGGACAACCCGTTCGCACCGCCCCCCGAGGGCACACCGGACCGGCCCTGGCAGCCGCGGCAGCCCTCGGGTTCGAGCGGCTCGGGCGGTTCGGGCAGCTCGGACGGTTCGGACGGCTCCGGTGGACCGGACTCCGGGTCGGGGCAGGGCTCCCCCGACGGATCCGGCTCCTCCGGCCCCGGCTCCACCCCGCCCACCCCGCCGCGCGGCGCACCCCAGGCGTGGGGCAGCCAGTGGAGCAGCCGCCAGCCGCAGGGCGGACGGCCCGACCCGTACGGGCGACGGCCCGACCCCATGCAGGGCCCCACCGGCCCGCAGGGCACCGGCCCCCGCTTCGACCCCACCGACCCGGCCCACCGCCGCTCCCGCTACGCCCTCTTCTTCGGCAGCTGCGGCCTGCTCTTCGCCCTGCTCGGCTGGACGCCGGTCGGCCTGCTGCTCGGCGCGCTCGCGCTCTACTGGGGCATCAGCGCGCTGCGCATGCCGGACGAGGAGCGCGCCCAGGCCCGCGCCGCGGCCGCCTCCGCGCTGGCCGACGCCACGCAGTCGGCGCGCCCCGCGCCGCCCGCGCCGGGCCCGGACGCACAGCGCTCGTTCGTCACGGCGGCCTGGACGGGCATCGTCGCGAGCGGGCTCGCCCTCGTCATCGTGGCCGGCACGTACGCCTTCCACCTCGCCTACCGCGACTACTACACCTGCCGCCAGGACGCCCTCACCACTCCGGCCGCGCACGCCTGCCAGAAGCTCCTCCCGAAGCCGCTGCGCGACCTGCCGTCGATGCGCCCGTAGTTCTCCTTCCCTCCCGTCCTCAGCTCCCGTCGGGCGGCGCGGGCGGTTTCGGCGGCACGGGAGGCACCGGCGGCTTCGACGTCTTGAGCGGGGCCGGTGGTGGCGACGACGGCGGCGGTCCTGCCGACACGGGCGGCTTCGGCGGTACCGGCGGCTGCGGCGGCTGCGGCGGCTGTGGCGGCGCCGGGGGCCGGAACGGCTGGAGCGGGCGCGGGCGTACGGGCGGCTGCGGGACCTGCGGCGGCTGCGGCGGCGGTTGGGGCACCGCCCTGGCGCGCGGGGTGCGGGTACGCAGCCAGGACACGGCCGCGGCGGGCGGCAGCACCAGGGCCAGCGGCCAGGCGGCGGCCGCGGCGGCGGTGAGCCACCACACCGGGCCGACGTGCGCGAGGGTGCCGACGCCCAGGGGCCCGCCCGCGGCCGCCGCGAGGATCCCGAGCGTGAGCCCGCACGTCACCGCGGCGCCCGCGGTGACCAGGGCGGTGCGGCCGGGCCGCAGTCGGGCGCGTACGCAGACCCAGCCCAGCGCCGCGGCGGCGAGGACCGGCACCGCGAGGGTCGCCCAGCCCGCCGGGGTCGGCCCGCCCTGGCCCGGCAGCGCGGCGAGCAGCGGGAAACGCGGCAGCAGCGGGTAGCCGGAGGTCCCGGCGGGCGCGACGGTGCTGCCCGCGCCGACGGAGAAGCCGGGCCCGAGCGCGTACGCCGCCGACCACACCGCGAGGTTCGGCACCAGCAGCGCGCACAGCAGGAACACCGCGGCCTGGCCCGCGAAGGGCGCGCTGAGCTGCCCGAACGTCCGGCCCGCCGCCCCGGAGTGCCACCCGAGGGCGAGTCCGCCGACGACGGCCCCGCCGCCCACCAGGACACCCGCGCCGATACCGCCGGCCCGCAGCGCGAGCGCGACGTCGCCGCCCCACGTCCGGGCCGACAGCAGGGGCCGGCCGCTGCCCGCCCACGCCCCGGCGGCGGTCGCGGCGCCCGCGAGCAGCGGCACGTGCAGCAGCGCGGACAGCACGCCGACGTGCAGCGACCCGGCGGTGGCGTACACGGTGACGGGCACGGCGACGGCGAGGTAGCCGCCGAGCACCCAGCCCGCGCAGGCACGCGTGCCGTTGGCGACCGCCGACGCCGTCCCGCGGTACAGCAGCCACACCGGCAGCACGGTGAGCAGCAGCGGCGTGACGCCCACGGGCGCCGGGGTCCCGGAGAGGGTGGTGTCGCGCACCAGGTCGGCGCCGTGCGCCAGCAGCCACAGGTCGGCGGCGATGTGCAGGGCCCCGCCGAGTCCGCTGTCGGGGAAGGGCGAGACGACCCAGAGCAGCAGCACGACCGCCGCGAGGCCGAGCAGCGCGAGCCCCGCCGCGGCCGTCCCCGCGGCGAGGGCGGACGCGCGCAGCGCGGGGAGGGGGCGGGGGAGGTCGGGGTCGGGCTCGGCCGCTGCTCCGGAGCCGGGGCGGGCCGCCGGTTGCGTCATATGGGTCACGCCGTCCCATGGTGCCAACAACACCCGTTTCGCCCGTGCAGCAGGCGGTTGGTCGTCGTGTCGCCCATGATGCGGCGTATACATGCTTTTTTCGGACTGTCTGATGCATATGACGAGTCGGATGAGATGAGAGGTCGTTCCCGTGAGCAGGCGTACCTCGTGAGCAGGCGCAAGCGCCCCCACACGTCCCGGCCCCGGGCCGCCGCCCGGACCGCCCGTACCGCTCCCGCGTCCGTCGCCGCCGCGTCCCCTTCCGCGCCGGCCCCTCCCTCCCCCGCCGCTTCGGCGACGGCCCTTCTTCCGCTGGGGACGGTCACCGTTCACCCCGCGGTGACCGCCGAGATCCTGCGGCCGGACGCGGAGGCGGTAGCGGCCCCGGCTGAGGTCGCGCCCGCGGCGCCGGTCCGTACGGAGACGGCGGCGGACCCGGGTGACGCGCTGCTCGACCCGGCGGACACGCTCGACCCCGAGGCCGCGTTCGACGCGCTCTACCTGCGCTGCGCGGGGCCGCTGCGGCGGCAGGTCGTCGTCCTCACGGGCGACGCGGAGCTGGCCGCCGAGGCGGTGCGGCGGGCGTTCGACCAGGCCTGGCAGCGGTGGCCGGAGGTCGCGCGGGACAGCGACCCGGCGGGCTGGCTGCGGGCCACCGCGCACACCTACGCGCTCGCGCCCTGGCAACGGCACTGGAAGCGGGTGCGCAGGCGCCCGCCCGTACCCGCGCCGGAGGACGGCCTGTGGCGCGCGCTGGTGGGGCTGCACCCGGAGCGGCGGCGGGCGCTGCTGCTGCACGACGGGCTCGGGATGAGCCTGGTGCGCACCGCGGCCGAGGTCGAGTCGAGCCCGGCGGCCGCCGCGTCCCGCATCATCGGGGCCCGCCGCGAGCTGGCCGCGGCGGCGCCGGACGCGTACGACGGGGGTGACGCGGCCGAGCACCTGGGCGGTCTGCTCGCGGCCGTACCCGAACCGCCGCCCGCGCCGGACGGCGCCCCGGAGGTGCCCGCGCGGGCCGCGGGCGTACGGGAGGCGAGCGAGCGCGGGACGCGGCGCCGCACCCTCGCGTCCTTCGCCGCGGCCGGGACGGTGCTGCTGGTCACGACCGTCGGCATGATCGTCGGACCGAGCCGTCCGGGCGCCTCGCACCACCACGACCCCGTGCCGCCGCACGGTCAGGCGGCGCGGACCGCGCCCTGAGACCCCCCGCGACGGCGGACGGCCCGCCCCCCGTTGCGGGGAGCGGGCCGTCCGGTGTGCGGCGGTGGGTCAGCCGACCAGGATCTCCCGGGCCAGCCGCGCGGTCTCGGACGGCGTCTTGCCGACCTTGACGCCCGCGGCCTCCAGGGCCTCCTTCTTGGCCTGCGCGGTGCCGGAGGAGCCGGAGACGATGGCGCCGGCGTGGCCCATGGTCTTGCCCTCGGGCGCGGTGAAGCCCGCGACGTAGCCGACGACCGGCTTCGTCACGTTCTTCTCGATGAAGGCCGCGGCCCGCTCCTCGGCGTCGCCGCCGATCTCGCCGATCATGACGATCAGGTCGGTGTCGGGGTCGGCCTCGAACGCGGCGAGCGCGTCGATGTGCGTGGTGCCGATGATCGGGTCGCCGCCGATGCCGACCGCGGTCGAGAAGCCGATGTCGCGCAGCTCGTACATCATCTGGTACGTCAGCGTGCCGGACTTCGAGACCAGGCCGATACGGCCCGGCTTGGTGATGTCGCCCGGGATGATGCCGACGTTCGACTGGCCCGGGGTGATGATGCCGGGGCAGTTCGGGCCGATGATGCGGGTCTTGTTGCCCTTCTTGCCGGCGTACGCCCAGAAGGCGGCGGAGTCGTGCACCGCGATGCCCTCGGTGATGACGACGGCGAGCGGGATCTCCGCGTCGATCGCCTCGACGACGGCGTCCTTGGTGAACTTCTCCGGCACGAAGATGACCGTGACGTTCGCGCCGGTGGCCTCGACGGCCTCCTTGACCGAACCGAACACCGGTACCTCGGTGCCGTCGAAGTCGACCTTCTGCCCGGCCTTGCGCGGGTTGACGCCGCCCACGACGTTGGTGCCGTCGCCCAGCATCAGCTTGGTGTGCTTGACGCCGGTCGCGCCGGTCATGCCCTGGACGATGACCTTGCTGTCCTTGGTGAGCCAGATAGCCATAGTGGTGTGTGTCCTCGTCCTCTGCTTACTTCGCGGCGGCCAGCTCGGCGGCCTTGTCGGCCGCGCCGTCCATGGTGTCGACGCGCTGCACCAGCGGGTGCGCGGCGTCGGTGAGGATCTTCCGGCCCAGCTCGGCGTTGTTGCCGTCGAGACGGACGACGAGCGGCTTGGTGACCTGCTCGCCGCGGTCCTCCAGCAGCTTCAGCGCCTGGACGATGCCGTTGGCGACCTCGTCGCACGCGGTGATGCCACCGAAGACGTTGACGAAGACGGAGCGGACGTCCGGGTCGCCGAGGATGATCTCCAGGCCGTTGGCCATGACCTGGGCGGATGCGCCGCCGCCGATGTCCAGGAAGTTGGCGGGCTTCACGCCGCCGTGCGCCTCACCGGCGTACGCGACGACATCGAGGGTGCTCATGACGAGGCCCGCGCCGTTGCCGATGATGCCGACCTGGCCGTCGAGCTTGACGTAGTTCAGGCCCTTGGCCTTGGCGGCGGCCTCCAGCGGGTTGGCGGCGGCCTTGTCGTGGAGCTCCTCGAAGTCCGGGTGGCGGAACTCCGCGTTGTCGTCCAGCGACACCTTGCCGTCCAGCGCGAGGACCTGGCCGGAGGCGACCTTGGCCAGCGGGTTGACCTCGACCAGGAGGGCGTCCTCCTTGATGAAGACCTCCCACAGGCTCACCAGCACGTCCGCGACCTGGTCGGCGACCTCGGCCGGGAACTTCGCGGCGGCCACGATCTCCTGGGCCTTCGCCTTGTCGACACCGTCGATCGCGTCGATCGGGGTCTTCGCCACGGCCTCGGGACGGTTCGCCGCGACCTCCTCGATCTCCATGCCGCCCTCGACGGACGCGATGGAGAGGAAGGTGCGGTTCGCGCGGTCCAGGAGGAAGGAGACGTAGTACTCCTCGACGATCTCCGGGGCCGTCTCGGCGATCATCACCTTGTGGACCGTGTGGCCCTTGATGTCCATGCCGAGGATGTCCGTCGCGCGGGCGACGGCCTCGTCCGGGGTCGCGGCCAGCTTCACGCCGCCGGCCTTGCCACGGCCACCGACCTTGACCTGGGCCTTGACGACCGACTTGCCGCCGAGCCGCTCGGTGATCTCGCGCGCCGCCTCAGGCGTGTCGATAACTTCACCGGCCAGCACCGGTACCCCGTGCTTGGCGAAGAGATCCCTCGCCTGGTACTCGAACAGGTCCACGCGCGTCCGTCTCCCTTTTCCCTGGAATCGGCTGGAGTTAAGCCCGGATGGTGTACGCGTCGGCGGGAGGCTGCCGTCGTGAACACGTACAGCGCCGCCTGCCGGCTGGGCGTGCCGCACGGGCAGGGCGACTGCACCACCAGCTGTCACCAGATAAGCGCACGCGGTGTCCGAGTACGCGGCATGTCCGTCTTGCAGGTTATCGCCGCGCGGCGGCGCTGCCGAAATCCGGGCATGGCCGTGAGCGGTGAGAACGGTCACAACCCGCCCGTTCGGGCCACCGCCGGAGGGCCCCGGACGGGGCCTTTCCGGGCCCCGTACGGCCTCAGGCCTCGGGTATCGGGATCGGGCGCTTCTCGATGGCCGCCGCCATGACGTCCGGGAAGTGGTCGGGCGTGCAGGCGAACGCGGGCGCGCCCAGTGCTGCCAGTGCCGCCGCGTGCTCCCGGTCGTACGCCGGCGCACCCTCGTCCGACAGCGCGAGCAGCGCCACGAACTGCACGCCGGACGCCTTCATCGCCGCGACCCGCTTCAGCATCTCGTCCCGGATACCGCCCTCGTACAGATCGCTGATCAGCACCACCACGGTGTCAGCCGGACGGGTGATACGGGAAGCGCAGTACGCCAGCGCCCGGTTGATGTCCGTACCGCCGCCGAGCTGCGTGCCGAACAGCACGTCCACCGGGTCGGCGAGCTGGTCGGTGAGATCGACCACCGCCGTGTCGAACACCACCAGGCGCGTCGCGATCGCACGCATCGACGCCAGGACCGCGCCGAAGACGGAGGCGTAGACGACCGAGGCCGCCATCGACCCGGACTGGTCGATGCACAGCACGACGTCCTTCTTCACCGAGCGGTCCGCCCGCCCGTAGCCGATCAGCCGCTCCGGCACGACCGTGCCGTGCTCCGGCAGGTAGTGCCGCAGATTGGCACGGATCGTACGGTCCCAGTCGATGTCGCGGTGGCGCGGCCGGCCGACCCGGGCCGAACGGTCGAGCGCGCCGGTCAGCGTCGCCCGGGTGCGGGTCGCGAGCCGGGCCTCAAGATCCTCGACGACCTTGCGGACCACGGCCCGCGCGGTCTCCTTCGTCGTCTCGGGCATCGCCTTGCTGAGCGACAGCAGCGTGCCGACCAGATGCACGTCAGCCTCCACCGCCTCCAGCATCTCCGGCTCCAGCAGCAGCGCGGACAGGCCGAGCCGGCCGATCGCGTCCCGCTGCATCACCTGCACCACGGAGGTGGGGAAATACCGGCGGATGTCCCCGAGCCAGCGCGCGACCTGCGGCGCCGACCCCCCGAGCCCCGCCCCGTTCCCCCCGTAGAGCGACCCGAGCGCCCGGTCCATCGCCGCGTCCCGCCCCGCGAGCGCGTACCCCGTCCCTTCCCCCCCACCGAGCACCATCCGCCACCGCCGCATCCGCTCCTCGCCTCCGGCGAGGACAGGTACTGAGCTACTTCCGCCGGTCACGCGGCTGCCGGAGGAGCTTCCGCCGGGGGCGGAGGTGTTGCCGCCGGGGGCGGGGGTGCTTCCGCCGGGGGCGGGGGGCTCGGCTGCCGCGCCGGAGGCGGACGCCGCAGGGGCAGGCGGCAGGGGCGGGGTGGGGGGGTCGGTGGGGTGGGGATTGGTCATTGTCAGGCTCCCCCGGTCGGGTGGGTTCCCAGGTCGGTGGTCGTGGTCGTGCCGAGCAGCAGGCGGACGGTGTGGGCCGCGGCGGCGGCGCGGGACGGGTCGAGGGCCGGGGCGAATCCGGGCAGGCCGGGTTCCGCGGAGCCGGGGGCGGGACGGCGGGCGGTCGCCGGGCCGCGGCGGACCAGCTCGCCGACCGTGCGGCGCACCCCCGGCTCGAACTCCGCGAACGTCCGCCGCAGCAGCGGCAGCACATCGGGGAAGGCCGCGGGCGGCACCGCGCATATCCATGCGTCCAGCAGCGCGAGCAGGCGCTCGTCGTGCACGAGCAGCATCCCGCCGCCCGCGAGGAAGCCCTCGATCCAGCCGGCCGCGTCCGCGGGGGCGGTGCCCGGGGAGAGTGTCAGCCCCATCAGCCGGGCGGCCTGCTCGGGTGTCAGCCGCCCGTCGTCCAGCAGCAGCCGGGCGGCGGCTCCGCGCAGCAGCCCGGGTATGCCGCCGGGGGCCCCGCCGGGCCGGTCGGCGCGTTCGGCGAGCCCGCGCAGGGCTGCGGCCCAGCGGTCCCGCAGTGCGGGGTCGGGCAGCAGTGCGACCGCGCGGTGCACCCCGTCGAGATGTTCGCGCATGGCCGCCGCCCCGTCGGCGTCCAGCCCCGCGCAGGCGGGCGGCAGCCCGACGCAGATCCGCAGCGCCAGGCCCGCGGCGACCTCGCCGAGCGCCGCCGCGTCCGTCCCCCGCACGTCCCCGTAGCGGACCGCCCGCACCAGCGCGGGGAGCGCCGCCGCCAGGTGCGCCACATCCGTGTCGAGCGCCGCGCGATCCGCCAGCACCCGCATCACCACGGGCAGCGCGTCCGCGAGACCGGCGAGCAGGCATGTCTCGGCCAGCGCCGTGACCTCGGCGAGTGTCGTGGCGTGCGCTGCCGCGTCGGCTGCCTTCGCCGCCGCGGCGGACGCCACCGTCGTCCCCCAGATCCCGGCCTCCGCGACCCGCACCGCCAGTTCGGGCTCCCAGCGCAGCCGCCATTCCTCCCGGAAGGTGCCGGTGCTCCCCCGGCCGCCGGCGGGTTCGCCCCAGCCGACGCCGAGCAGCGCCAGCCGGTGCAGCAGCTTGCTGCGGGCGGCGTCGGTGTCCTTGCGCAGATCCAGGTCCAGATGGCGCTCCAGCGCCTCCGGCTTGAGGCGCAGCGTGCGCTGCTGCCGGGCCAGATCCCGGGCGAGCGGCACCGCGGGCGCGTCCGGCGGCACCTCGCCGAGCGCGTCCCCGACCACCAGCCTGTCGCGGATGAGGGCGAGCGGCACATCGGAGCCGTCGCACATCACCGCGCGCACCGCGTCCGTCGCCTCGCCGAGCCCGGCGAGCGGTCTGCCGCGCAGCGCCGCGAGCGTCTCGGCCAGCCGCACCGCCTCGATGACGTGCGCGGACGAGACCGGGATGTCCTCCTCCCGGAGCAGCCCGGCGACCTTCGTCATCCAGCGGGTGACCGGCCGGTCGGGTGAGGTGAACAGGTGCCGGTACCAGCCCGGCGAGTCGATGCCCGCGCCGTACCCGCTCGCGCGGGCGAGCCTGCGGTGCGTCCAGGGCACCCACGTCGTCTCCACCCGGACCTTCGGCAGGCCCTTGAGCAGCTGCCGGTCCGCGGCGACCGCCGTCCGCGCGGCGAGCGCGGGCACGTGCCAGGCCCCGCACACCACGGCCGTCCGCGCGTGCGCCCGGCGGGCCTCGCGCAGCCGCAGCCGCATGTGTGCCTCCCGCACGGGGTCGTGGGGGTGGCCGCCGTCGCCGTGCACCGCGCGGATCGCGGCCATCGCCTCGCCGAGCGCGGCGAACGGGGCGAGCGGATCGGCCTGGCCGTCGGCACCTCCGCCGGTGCCGTCGCCGCGGTGCTCGACCGCGTCTTCCCACCAGCGCTCCGGATCGTCGTACCCGGCCGTCTCCGCGAGCACCGCCAGCGGATCGATCCGCACGTCCGCCTCCCCCGCACCCCCGCCGGGCCCCGGCTCGGGCCCGGTCGCTTCGGGCGCGTCCCCGGGGGCGGCGGGGGCGTCCCCCGGACCGGGCGCGGGCCCGGCGGCGGACGGCGTCCCGGGACCGGTCGGGGCCTCCTCATCCGCGTCGTCCGGGGCGTCGGCGAGGGCCAGGTCTTCCGGGGAGGGGCGCAGGGCCAGGCTGACGGCGGCGGGAAGGTCGATGAAGCGGACCTCCGCGCCCGCGGCCGCGGCCCAGCGCAGGGCGACCCACTCGGGCGAGAACTCGGCGAAGGGCCAGAAGGCCGCGCGCGCGGGGTCGTCGACCACGTGCGAGAGCAGCGCGACCGGCGGCTGCATCGCGGGATCCGCGGCCAGTCCCACCAGCGCGTCGGCCTCCGGCGGGCCCTCGATCAGCACCGCCTGCGGGCGGTAGGCCTCCAGTGCGGCGAGCACCGCCCGCGCCGACCCGGGCCCGTGGTGCCGCACGCCGAGCAGCACCGCGTCCCCCGTGCCCTGCGCCACCACGGTCGCGGCCAGCACGTCCCGGGCTTTCCCGCGGAGCGCGGGCGCACCGGTCGCAGCCGCGCGCTCTTCCTCGCCCGGCCCGGAGGACGGGGAATCCGGCCCGGACACGCCGGGCGCTGCCGTCTCCTCCGGCTGCCCGGCCGCCCGCCGTACCTCGGATCCTGTCGTACCGCTCATGCCGCGCCCCCTCCCGAACATCCCGCTTCCCGACACCGCCCGGTCCGTGGGCGGCGCTTCGGCCGCCGGTCGCCGCCGTGTCCCGAACGCCCCGGTCTCCTGCGCGCCCGCGGCTTCCCCCGTGTCCGGCCGTGGGCCGGGAGCTGCCGCCGGGCACCACGGCGATCCACCGGCGCGTAGGGCCGCCGGGCGGCGGGGCGGCCTCATGACGACACCTCACGGCAGGCGCGGTAGAAGTCCTTCCAGCCGTCGCGCTCGCGCACGACCGTCTCCAGATACTCCTGCCAGACGAGACGGTCCGCCGCCGGGTCGCGGACCACGGCGCCGAGGATGCCCGCGGCGACGTCGGGGGCGCGCAGCACGCCGTCCCCGAAGTGGGCCGCCAGGGCGAGGCCGCTCGTCACGACGGAGATCGCCTCGGCCGTGGAGAGCGTGCCCGACGGGGACTTGATCTTGGTGCGCCCGTCCTCCGTGACGCCGGAGCGCAGCTCGCGGAAGACGGTGACGACACGGCGGATCTCGTCGGCGCCGCGCGGCGCGGCGGGAAGGTCGAGGCCGCGTCCTATCTGGGCGACGCGGCGGGCGACGATCTCCACCTCGTCCTCCGCGCTCGCGGGCAGCGGCAGCACCACCGTGTTGAAGCGGCGGCGCAGCGCGCTCGACAGCTCGTTGACCCCGCGGTCGCGGTCGTTGGCCGTCGCGATGAGGTTGAAGCCGCGGACGGCCTGCTGCTCCGTCCCCAGTTCGGGGATCGGCAGCGTCTTCTCGGACAGGATCGTGATGAGCGTGTCCTGGACATCGGCCGGGATGCGCGTCAGCTCCTCCACGCGCGCGATGCGGCCCTCCGCCATCGCCCGCATCACCGGGCTGTGCACGAGCGCCTGCCGGCTCGGGCCGTGTGTGAGCAGTTGGGCGTAGTTCCATCCGTAGCGGATGGCCTCCTCGGGGGTGCCGGCCGTGCCCTGCACCAGCAGGGTGGAATCGCCGCTGATCGCCGCCGCCAGGTGCTCCGACACCCAGGTCTTCGCCGTGCCCGGCACGCCGAGCAGCAGCAGCGCCCGGTCGGTGGCGAGTGTCGTCACGGCGACCTCGACGATGCGGCGCGGGCCGACGTATTTAGGGGTCACGACCGTGCCGTCCGGGAGTGTCCCGCCGAGCAGGTAGGTGGCCACCGCCCAGGGCGAGAGCTGCCAGCGGGCCGGGCGCGGGCGGTCGTCGGCGGCGGCGAGCGCGGCCAGTTCGGCCGCGAAGGTCTCCTCGGCGTGCGGCCGCAGGGCCTCCTCGGTGCCGGCCGCGACGCTCGTCGAAGCGGTCATGGCTCTCCCCCACTCGTTCGAACGGACCCCCTCGGTCCGTGCTGATCCCACTGTGCACCCCCCCACTGACAATCCGTCACAGCGCGCTATCCGCGCAGGTCACAGCGATTGTCAGTGGGTGCCCCTAGCGTGGTGGGCATGGACGAAACGGAAGCTCGGTGGACGGCCGACCAGGTGCTCGGACTGGCGCCTGACACGGCGTCACGCACCGCGGGCGCGCGGCTCGCGACGCGCGCGCCGTGGTCGGGCACGGGCGCGTCGCACGACGCGGTGTGGGGCCTGTGCGCGGGCAGCGGCAGCCGTCCGTACCAGACGGCCGTCGATCTGCGCGGGCCCGCGTACGCGTGCTCGTGCCCGAGCCGGAAGTTCCCGTGCAAGCACGCGCTGGGGCTGCTTTTACTGTGGGCCGGTGACGAAGGGGCGGTCGCCGCGGGGGCGGTCGCGCCGGAGTGGGCCGAGCAGTGGCTGACGGCCCGCCGCAAGAAGGCGGAGGCGACCGCCCCCACCGCCTCCGCGGAGGAGGAGCCCGCGCCGGGCCCGTCCGCGGCCGACGCCGCCCGCAAGCGGGCCGAGCGGCGGGCGGTGCGGGTCGAGGGCGGCGCCGCCGAGCTGGAGCAGCGGCTCACCGACCTGCTGCGCGGCGGCCTCGCGGGCGCGGAGCGCGCGGGCTACCAGCAGTGGGACGAGATGGCGGCCCGCATGGTCGACGCGCAGGCCCCTGGGCTCGCCTCCCGGGTCCGCACGCTGGGTGCGGCCGCCGCGGCGGGCGGGGACTGGCCGTCGCGCATGCTGGAGGAGACGGGCCTGCTGCACCTGCTGGCCCGCGGGTATCTCGGCCGCGAGCGCCTCCCCGGGCCGCTGGCCGAGACGGTACGGACGCGCGTCGGCTTCACCGTCGATTCCGCGGAGGTCCTCGCGGGGCCGCGGATCCGCGGGCAGTGGCTGGTCCTCGCGCAGTACGACACGCCGGACGAACGGCTGACCACCCGCCGGGTCTGGCTCCATGACGCCGCGTCGGGCCGCTTCGCCCTGCTCCTCTCCTTCGGCGCCGCGGGCCGCGCCCCCGAACTGACGCTGCCCGTCGGCTCGGTCCTCGACGCGGAGCTGGCCTACCACCCGGCCGCGGTCCCGCTGCGCGCGGTGCTCGGCGAGGTGTTCGCGACGACCGCCCCCGACGGCACCCCGCCGGGCACCTCGGTGGCCGCCGCCCTCGACGCGTACGGCACGGCGCTCGCGGACGACCCCTGGCTGGACGCCTTCCCCGTCGTCCTCACCGACGTCGTGCCCCTTCCCGGCCAGGACCACTGGCAGGTCGCCGACGCGGCGTCCGACGCCGCCGCCCCGCTCACGAGCCCCACCCCGCTGTGGCGGCTGGCCGCCATATCCGGCGGCCACCCCGTCACCCTCTTCGCCGAGGCCACCCCGGCCGGCCTCCACCCGCTGGCCGCCTGGCCACCGGAATCACCCGTCCCGCTGCCCGTATAAGAGGACGGCCCGTCAGACGACCACGCAAGGCGAGGAGCCAGGCCCGCGGCCGGCTCACGGAGGGAGGCCTCATGGACATGAGGTGGGACGACCTCGTCGGGATCGCACTGCTCGGCACCGAGCGGCGCCGCCCGGCCGGAGTCATAGGCGACGCCGCCGACGCCGCGTCGAGCCTGCTGGACGCCGCGGCGACCGGCGTCGTCCGGCGACGCGCCGGGCTGCTGCCCGGCACCGCCGGACCACGGCCGAAACCCGCTGCCCCCGACCGGCGGCCCGAACTGCCGCCCGCCGCCCGCCGACGACTCGCCGCCCTCCTCGCCGACCGCTCCGGCTCCGGCGGCGGCAACCGGCGCGGCGCCGCCCCGAACCTGGCCGAACTGCTCCCCCAATGGCTCGCGGCCGCCCGCCACGAGGGCTACGCCGTACCCCCCGAACTGCTCCCCGCGCTGCTGGACGTGGCCCGCGCCCGTACCGACCTGCGCGCCGACGCCCTCGCCTTCGCCGGTCAGCGCGGACGGTGGCTCGCCCGCCTCAACCCCGACTGGGCCTACGCCCTGCGCGCCGGCGCGGCAGCGGTCCCCGAACCCGGCACCCCCGGCGCCACGCCCGACCAGGACCAGGAGGAAGCCGCCCGGCTCTGGGAGGAAGGACTCTTCGCCGAACGCGTCGCCCTGCTCACCCGCCTGCGGATGAGCGCCCCCGACACCGGGCTCGCCCTGCTCGCCGCGACCTGGAAGAGCGAACGCGCCGAGGACCGGCTCATGTTCCTCGACTCCCTGCGCACGGGCCTGTCCGCCGCGGACGAGACCTTCCTCGAACAGGCCCTCTCCGACCGCAGCCGCAACGTCCGGGCGACCGCGGCCGAACTGCTCTCCGCCCTCCCCGGATCCGCGCTCGCCGCACGCATGGCCGTACGCGCCCGCACCTGCGTCTCCCTCGGCCCCGACGGCATCGTCGTGGAAGCCCCCTACGAATGCGACGCCGCCATGGAACGCGACGGCGTCGCCCCCCGCCCCCCGAACGGCCGCGGCGAACGCGCCTGGTGGCTCGGCCAACTCGTGGACGCCGCACCCCTGGCCATGTGGCCCGCACGATTCGGCGGCCGCACCCCCGAGCAGATCATCGCCCTCCCCGTCCTGGACGACTGGCAGCCCGACCTGCACGCCGCATGGTGCCGGGCCGCCGTCCGCCAACGCGACGCGCCCTGGGCCCGCGCCCTCCTCGGCCCCCCGCCCGCACCCACCGCACCCGTCGTCGCCATCGGCGACCCCGCCAAACTCCTCTCCATCCTCCCCGCGGGCGAACGCGCCGACTGGGTCGCGGCGTTCGTCGCCGCGCACGGACTCTCCGAGGCCTTCCAGATGCTCGGGGTCTGCGCCGTTCCCTGGGCACCGCCCCTCGGCCGGGCGGTCGTCGACGCACTCGACATCGCGCGGGACGCGGGCAGCTACCCCTGGAGCTTCAGCGGCGTCATGGGACTCGCCGAACGCTGCCTCGACCCTGCGGGGGCCGAGCAGGTCGCCCTCCTCGCCGCGGCCGGCGAGGACACCGCCAACAGCGCGCCGGGCGCCTCCGCGTACTGGTCCGAGGCCTTCCAACGCCTCGCCGGCACCCTCCGCCTCCGGGCCACCATGCTCACCGAACTCCGCCCACCCAACTCCTGACCCCCGCCGGGACCACACCCGAGCCAGAAGCTGCCACGCTCACCCCCACCGGCAGGCAGCCGCCGAACCGGCCCGGAGGGGGACGGTGCGGGGTGCCCCCGCAGGAATGCGCTGGTAGTGCCTCACCGACCAGGTAGGAGGCCGAAGGCGCATTCCGAGGAGGTGCCCCGTGGCGGCCCCCGACCCACCAACGGCGGCGCCGCGACAGGGGCGCGAGGAACTGCGCGAGCACCCCCCCCGAGGGAAGGTCGCGCGGCGAACCGCAACAAGCCACCCCGGAGCGCCCCCGCCTCACCCCAAACCCGCACCGAACCACCGCCCCAACGCCCCCGCCAGCCCCGACGGAGTAGCCCCAGCCCACGCCACATGCCCGTCGGGACGCAAAAGCACCGCCGGTGCGGGAAGGTCCGCGGCCCCCGCCGGGAGAACGTCGACGCGGTCGGACCAGCCCGTGGCGTCCAGCGCGTCCGTGGAGTCGAGCAGGATTCCGCGCCCTGACCGCATCCGCTCGTACAGGCGGGCGCCCCCGGGGAGCGGGATGTCCCGCAGTCTCCGGCCGAGCAGGCCGGATCCGTCGTCCTCGCCGCCGAGGTCGTACCGCACCCCCACCCCCGTGGCGACGCCCGTCATGTACGCGTTGACGTCCTCGAAGTCCATGAGCCGTGACAGCAGCGCCCGCAGGGCGACCGCGCCCGGTTCGGTGCCGAGGAGCATGATCTGGGCGCGGGTGTTGTCGAGGACGGCCGCGCCCACCGGGTGCCGTTCGGCCTCGTACGTGTCGAGCAGATCCTCGGGGGCCCGGCCCGCGAGCTGCGCGGCGAGTTTCCAGCCGAGGTTGAACGCGTCCTGGACGCCGATGTTGAGGCCCTGTCCGCCGGTCGGCGGGTGGATGTGCGCGGCGTCTCCCGCGAGGAACACGCGGCCGACCCGGTAGTGCTCGGCCTGCCGGGTGGCGTCGGTGAAGCGGGAGAGGAAGGTCGGGGTGTGCGCCCCGAAGTCCGTTCCGGCGTAGGCGTGCAGCCGGGCGCGGAATTCGTCGAGGGTGGGGGCGGCCCGGTCCTCCGAGACGGCCTCGGCGGGCACGATGATGCGGTAGATGCCGTCCCCGAGGGGGTGCGCGCCGAAGCGCAGTTGGGTCTTGCGCACCTCGGCCACGACCGCGGCGATCGTCTCCGGCTCCTCCGTGAGCGTCATGTGGCCGAGCAGTGTCTCGACGGTGGCGGGCTCGCCGGGGAAGCCGATGCCGACGGCCTTGCGGACGGCGCTGCGCCCGCCGTCGCAGCCGACGGCGTACCGCGACCGCAGCCGGGTGCCGTCCGCGAGCCCGACGGTGACGCCGTCCGCGTCCTGGTCCACCGCGGCGACCTCGCTGCCGAAGCGGATACGGGCGCCGAGCCGCTCCGCGTGCTCGCGCAGCAGCCGCTCGGTGGCGGGCTGCGAGACGGCGAGGCCGTAGGGGTGGGCGGTGTCGAGGGTCGCGGGCCAGTCCTTGTGGATGCCGCCGAAGAAGCCGCCGACCTGGAATTTCTCGCTGATGGCGAGGAAGCGGTCGAGCAGGCCGCGCTGGTCCATGATCTCGACGCTGCGGGTGTGCAGGCCCTGCCCGCGGGGCTGGTCGACCGGTTGGGGCGTCTTCTCCAGGACGAGCACGTCCACGCCGTGCAGCCGCAGTTCACCGGCGAGCATGAGGCCGGTGGGCCCGGCACCGATCACGATCACGTCGGCGGTGGGGTGGGCGGTACGGGGGGAGTCCGTCACGTCAGTCATCACCATGGCCCGTTCGATGAGGGTGTGTTTCCGACCGCGGTGCCGACCGGGAATGCGCGTTTCCGCAGCCCAGAGCACCTCGGGCCGGTCATTGTGCGGTATCGAACGGGCCTTGCCGCAAGCCCCCCTGTGCGCTATAAGTTAAGAGTGGCAAGGAGAGCGTGACGTCCTTGCCGTTCTTTTTTTGCCGGGACGGCCGCTCGCCCGTCGGCGCGAGAGACGGCCACCCCGCCGCGCGGCGCCTACGCCGCGGTCGTCGCGACGTTCGCGGTGACCCACTGGACGACGTCACCGGTGGGCGTTCCGGGGGTGAAGATCGCGGCGACGCCGAGCGCCTTGAGCGGGGCGATGTCGGCCTCGGGAATGATTCCGCCGCCGAAGACGGTGATGTCGGCGGCGTCGCGCTCCTTGAGGAGTTCCACGACCTTCGCGAAGAGCGTCATGTGGGCGCCGGAGAGGATGGACAGGCCGATCGCGTCGGCGTCCTCCTGGATGGCGGTGTCGACGACCTGCTCGGGCGTCTGGTGCAGGCCCGTGTAGATGACCTCCATACCGGCGTCCCGGAGGGCGCGGGCGATGACCTTGGCCCCGCGGTCATGGCCGTCGAGCCCCGGCTTGGCGACCACCACGCGGATCGGACCGGACACACCCATCTCTGCCTCCATGCGTACGCGGCCCCCGTGCCGACCCGTCCGGCCGCCCGTGGACCGCACTGTGCGCGAACCGTGTGAACGAACGTTATCTCCACCCTCCGCCGGGCGTCAGTTTTACGGACGGCACCGAGGGGGAAATCACACAGTGGGACACATTCCCCGCAAGGTCGGGCCGGTGGGGCCGCCCCCGGGCACGGGACACGCCCGAGCGGTACGCCGACTCGTCTGGTTCTGAGGAGCCGCTGTCAGGACGCCGCATTGCCGCGCTCCCAGCCGCAGAGCACGGCGGTGCGGCATCCGCGGCAGCGTCCGCGGGCACACCGCGGACGCCCCGCCCGAGCGGCGGTTTCTCCGGTGCGCGCCCGGGTCGGTGCGGATTCGGGCCGCGACGGGAGGTGGGCCATGGCCGGCCCCGACGGCACGGACCGCTCTGACCGCCCGAACAGCCCCGACACGCCCGACACGCCCGGCAGCCCCGACTCCCCCGGCCCGTCGGTGAGCCGCCTGTGGCACAGCGTGGGCCTGGCCAGGGCCACCGCGGCCGACCTCGCGGTACTGGCCCGCCACCTGGTGCTCTACCCCACCGGCATCCTCCCCGAGCACGAGCACGACCACGAGACCGAGACCGAGACCGAGACCGAAAACGACCGCGAGCGCGAACGCGGAGGCGGCCAGGGCCACCGGCACGGCCCCCCGCCCGCCCGGGAGGGCGATCCCGCGGGCACGCACGGCCGGCGATCCGGCGGGGCGGCGGCCCGTGGGCGCCCGCCCGTCCTCCTCCTGCACGGCTTCGTCGACAACCGCTCCGCGTTCTCCGTCCTGCGCCGCTCACTGCACGAGAACGGCTGGCCGCAGGTCCAGGCGCTGAACTACTCGCCGCTCATCGGCGACATCCGCACCGCGGCCGAGATGCTGGGCCGCCATGTGGAGCAGGTGTGCGCGCAGAGCCACCGGCGCCGGGTGGACGTCGTGGGGCACAGCCTCGGCGGCCTGATCGCCCGCTACTACGTCCAGCGGCTCGGCGGTGACCACCGGGTCCGCACGCTGGTCACCCTGGGGACCCCGCACGCCGGCACCCGCGCGGTGCCGGTGCTCGCGCCGCACCCGATCGTCCGGCAGATGCGGCCGGGCTCGGAGGTGCTGCGGGAGCTGGCCGCGCCGTCACCCGGGTGCCGGACGCGGTTCGTGGCTTTCTGGAGCGATCTGGACCAGCTGATGATCCCCGCGGAGGCGGCCCAACTGGTCCATCCGGATCTGCCGGCGGAGAATGTCAAGGTCAGCGGGGTGGGCCATCTGGCCCTGCCGGTGCACGGCACGGTGGTGGCGGAGATCCGCAGGGCGCTGCTGGGCGCCGGTCCGCTGCGTCCGGCGATCGACGCCGCATAACGGACACATAACGGTCGAATATCGACCGAACACCGGGCAAGGCGGACGTCACGTTCCGGGCAGAGATTGTCCCCGTCCCCTACCGGCAGCTACAGTCACCGCTGATTCTCCTGCTGCCGAGGCGAAAGAGAAGCTGGCGGTGAACGAACGTCACCCGTCGGGTCACACCCCCGACTACGACGCCTACGCGTACGACGCCTATTCCACGGGTGCCTACCAGGCTGTCGGCACCGCCTTCGCGGACGACACCGCGACCGGCACGTACGGCTACGTCCCACAGCAGCCCGCGGGCTACGGCTACGGCCAGTCACCGGCCCAGGACGTGAGCTACGGCACGGGCTACGGGTACGGCTACGACCCGGCCACCCAGCAGCAGAGCTACGACCCGTACGCGTACCCCTCCGGGACGACGTACTACGACACGGGCACCTTCGACGCCGGCCAGTTCGCGTCGTACGAACAGCCCCAGCCGCAGGCCCAGGCCCAGCCCCAGCAGCAGGTCCAGCCCGGCTACCCGTCGCAGGAGTGGGACTCCGGCGGCTACCCCGCGTACGGCTACGGCTACGACGCGAGCGGCGACACCGGGATCTTCGAGCAGTTCCCGCCCCAGCAGCAGGCCCACGACCCGTACGCGGGAAGCGGCTACGACCCGTATGCCCCGCAGCACTACGGCTACGCCGAGCCCACCGCGCACGAAGCCCAGCAGCAGCCGCAGCATCAGCCTCAGGACGCGCCCGAGCCCGACCCCGCAGCGGACCTCGGCCTCGATCTCGACCTCGGTCTGGATCTCGACACCGCCGCCGCCTCCCGCACCGACGAGCGGCACGACTTCGCCGCCGACGGCCCCGACCCCGAGATGCCCGCCGCCCGCAGCCGCCGCCGCAAGCCCGCGCGGCGCTCCGCGCTGCTCACCGTCGCGGTGCCGTCGGTCGCCGTCATGGGTGTGGCGGCGGTCGGCGCCGCGGCCGTGACCGGCGTGGGCGTGGCCCAGGACAGCGGCGCGGCGAAGGCCGACGCGAGCAGCGGCAAGGCGCCCACCACGCAGCTCGACCGCCAGCTCGCCGGGGTGAGCGCGGACGCCAACGACTTCGCCGACCGCGCCAGCCGCACCCAGGAGCGCATCGACCTCAAGGACCGGCAGGCCGCGGCGAAGAAGGCGGCGGACGCCGAGGCGGCCCGCAAGGAGGCGCTGCGGCCGAAGTTCGTGCTGCCGGTCAAGCAGCACGGGCTCAGCGCGTACTTCGGGCAGGCGGGCGTGAACTGGATGTCGGTGCACACCGGCATCGACTTCCCCGTCATGGTCGGCACCCCGGTGATGGCGGTGACCGACGGCACGGTCCGTACGCAGTGGAACAGCTCCTACGGCAACATGGCCATCGTCACCGCGCCGGACGGCACCGAGACCTGGTACTGCCATCTGAGCAGCACGAAGATCCGCAGCGGCAAGGTGAAGGCGGGCACGGTGATCGCCTACTCCGGCAACACCGGCAACACCACGGGCCCGCACCTGCACCTGGAGGTCCGCCCGAACGGCGGTTCCCCCATCGACCCGCTGGCCTGGCTCCTCAAGCACGGCCTCGACCCGCGCTGACCGGCCGGGCCCGAGGCGGCTGCCCCGGGCCCGCGGCGCCCTGCGCCTACAGCTTCTCCACCGGCGCGAACCGCAGCAGCAGCTTCTTGGGCCGCTCGTCGCCGAAATCGATCGTCGCCTTCTCGTCGCCCGGCTGGCCGGTCACCTCGATGACCGTGCCGAGCCCGAACTTGTCGTGCGTGACGCGGTCGCCGACCGAGAGGGAGATGACCGGGCGGTCGCCCGCCCCGCGCCGTGTCGCGAAGCCGCCCGCGCCGCGCCGCCCCGCGCCCGTACCCGCGCCGAGGGTCGAGGACAGGGACGCGGCGGCCTTGGAGGCCGGGGTGCCGCCCCCGCCGCCGGGGCCCTTCGCGTCGGAGCCGGTGCGCCGCCACTGGACGAGGGTGTCCGGGATCTCCTCCAGGAAGCGCGAGGGCGGGTTGTACGCGGGCTGGCCCCAGGCGCTGCGCATCATCGACCGGGTCAGGTAGAGCCGCTCACGGGCGCGCGTGATGCCGACGTACGCGAGCCGCCGCTCCTCCTCAAGCTCCTTGACCTGGCCCAGCGCCCGCATGTGCGGGAAGACGCCGTCCTCCATGCCGGTGAGGAAGACGACCGGGAATTCCAGGCCCTTGGCGGTGTGCAGGGTCATGAGGGTGATGACGCCGCCGGACTCGTCGTCGTCCGGGATCTGGTCGGAGTCGGCGACGAGGGCGACGCGCTCCAGGAACTCCGCCAGCGAGCCGGGCTGCTCCTCGCCGCGCTCCTGCTCGAACTCCAGCGCCACCGCGGCCAGCTCCTGGAGGTTCTCCACCCGGGTCTCGTCCTGCGGGTCGGTGGAGGCCTGGAGCTCGGCCAGGTAGCCCGTGCGCTCCAGCACGGCCTCCAGGACGACGGCGGGGCCCGCCCCGGACTCGGCGACGGTGCGCAGCTCGTCCATCAGCGTGGTGAAGCGCTTGACGGCGTTGGCGGAGCGCGCGGCCATGCCGTACGCCTCGTCGACCCGGCGCAGCGCGGCGGCGAAGGAGATCTTCTCGCGGGCCGCGAGCGCCTCGATCATCGCCTCGGCGCGCTCGCCGATGCCGCGCTTGGGCACGTTGAGGATCCGCCGCAGCGGGACGCCGTCCTCGGGGTTGGCGAGGACGCGTAGGTACGCGAGCACGTCCCGGACCTCGCGCCGCTCGTAGAAGCGCACGCCGCCGACGACCTTGTAGGGCAGGCCGACGCGGATGAAGACCTCTTCGAAGACCCGGGACTGCGCGTTGGTGCGGTAGAAGACGGCGACGTCGCCGGGGCGGGCGTCACCGGCGTCGGTAAGGCGGTCTATCTCGTCGGCGACGAACTGGGCCTCGTCGTGCTCCTGGTCGGCGGTGTAGCCGGTGATGACGGGGCCGTCGCCGGCCTGCGTCCACAGGTTCTTCGCGCGGCGGCCGGCGTTGCGCTCGATGACGGCGTTGGCGGCGGACAGGATCGTCTGGGTGGAGCGGTAGTTCTGCTCCAGCAGGATCGTGCGGGCCTGCGGGTAGTCCTCCTCGAACTGGAGGATGTTGCGGATGGTGGCGCCGCGGAAGGCGTAGATCGACTGGTCCGCGTCACCGACGACGCACAGCTCCCCCGCCTCCTCGCCGGTCCCGACCAGCTCGCGGACCAGGGTGTACTGCGCGTGGTTGGTGTCCTGGTACTCGTCGACGAGGACGTGCCGGAAGCGCCGCCGGTAGTGCTCGGCGACGTCCGGGAAGGCCTGGAGCAGGTTGACCGTGGTCATGATGATGTCGTCGAAGTCGAGCGCGTTGGCCTCGCGCAGCCGCGCCTGGTAGAGCGCGTAGGCCTCGGCGAGCTTCTTCTCAAAACCGTTCTCCGCCTGTCCGGCGAAGGTCTCCTCGTCGACCAGCTCGTTCTTGAGGCCCGAGATCTTCGCGCTGAAGGACTTCGGCGGGAACTGCTTCGGATCGAGGTCCAGGTCGCGGCAGACCAGGGCCATCAGGCGCTTGGAGTCGGCGGCGTCGTAGATGGAGAAGGACGACGTGAAGCCGAGCACCTTGGACTCGCGGCGCAGGATCCGCACGCACGCGCTGTGGAAGGTCGACACCCACATCGCCTTGGCGCGCGGGCCCACCAGCTCCTCGACGCGCTCCTTCATCTCGCCCGCGGCCTTGTTGGTGAAGGTGATCGCGAGGACGGAGCCGGGGTGGACGTCCCGGGCGGCGAGCAGGTGGGCGATGCGGTGGGTGAGCACCCGGGTCTTGCCGGAGCCGGCCCCGGCGACGATGAGCAGCGGCCCGCCGGAGTGCTCGACGGCGGCGCGCTGCTGCTCGTTGAGCCCCTCCAGGAGCTGCGCGGGATCGGTCGCGGGGCGCGGGGCGCCGTTGCGGTAGTACGCGTCGCGCTCACCGCCCGGGGCGCCGCCGCCGAACTCGTGGTCCTCCGGGGGCGGCGGGGCGTCCGGGTCGGCGGGCTCGGGGGCCACGTGCAGACCGGACTGGAGGCCGGCGAGGAAGTCGTCGTCAAAGAGGCTGCTCATCGCCTCCCGAGTCTAGGCGGTGGCACCGACAGCGCGGTCCGGTTCGGCCCCCTTTCCCCGTAGCTCGCGAATCACACACCGTGAGAATCGGAATTGATTACGAAAAGGTATCGGGGCCAACCGGACACCGGCCTTCCCCTGGCTGCGCCACTTGGTTACGGTGCCGCACCAGGCAGCGTCCGAAAGGAGTCCGTCGGGCATGGCGACACACCGCAAGTCCCGCACCGCGATACTCAGCACCCCGGGGCCGCGCACGGCCGTGGGGCTGACGACCGCCGCGCTGGCCACCATGACCATCTTCGCGGAGGCGGCGGCCGCCGCCCCCGGGGCTCCTTCCCCGCAGCCGTCGATCGCCGACGTCAAGGCGAAGGTGGACGCCCTCCAGCACGACGCGGAGGTGGCCACCGAGAACTACAACGGGATCAAGGAAGCCACCAGCCAGCAGAACACGAAGGTCAACACGCTGCTGGCGCAGGCCGCCCAGAAGACGCAGACGCTGAACGAGTCCCGCCGCCAGCTGGGCATCTACGCCTCCGCCCAGTACCGCAGCGGCGGCGACGACTCGACCGCCACCTACCTGCTGGCGGCCAGCCCGCAGGATCTGCTCGACCAGCGGCATCTGACCGACCTGTTCGGCAAGCGGCAGAAGGCCGCCGTCGAGAACTTCCGGGTGCAGCAGGCCGACGCGACGCAGAAGCGCATCCAGGCCGCGCAGGCGCTCCAGACGCTCACCGCGAAGCAGGCACAGCTCAAGGCCGCCAAGGCGGACGTGGCGAAGAAGCTGGGCGCGGCGCAGAAGCTCCTCAACAGCCTGACCGCGCAGGAGAAGGCGCGGCTGGCGGCGCTGGAGAAGAAGCAGGCGGAGGAAGCCGCGAAGAAGGCCGCCGCCATCGCGAAGGCGGAGGAGGCGAAGAAGGCGGCCGCGGCCAAGCAGGCCCAGCAGGCCGGTTCCACGACCAGCACATCTTCCGCCGCGAACTCCTCGATCGCGGACAAGGCGATCGCCTTCGCGCGCGACCAGATCGGCGAGCCGTACGTGTGGGGCGCGACCGGGCCCAGTTCGTGGGACTGCTCGGGCCTGACGCAGGCGGCCTACAAGGCGGCGGGGGTGACGCTGCCGCGCACCACCGGTGAGCAGGTCACCGTCGGCACCCGGGTCTCGCAGTCCGACATGGAGCCCGGCGACCTGGTCTTCTTCTACAGCGACCACAGCCACGTCGGCATCTACATCGGCGGCGGCAACATGATCCACGCGCCGCACACGGGCACGGTCGTGAAAATCGCGCCGATCACCGAAATGCCCATCTACGGGGTGGTCCGCCCGTACTGACACGGGGGCGAGCGGTCACCAACCGTAAGATCACAAAGCGATTTCGGTCACGTTCCGATCCAAACTTCCCAGACCCGGGGGAGTTTGACTACCGTAGCCCGCTAGGTGATGCGTTCTCCGCCGGTGACGGCACCGGCAGCGCGTCGCCTCCGCTCAATCCGGCCCCAGGCCGGAACCGGGGACCCACCAAGCACACTTGGGGTGAATCGGACACGGTGCCGCGCGGCACCGCACCGTAGGGCCAGCCTTCCCGGCCCGAACCCGTCAGCTAACCCGGTCGGCGGTTCACGGAAGGAGTCGCCTTCGTGGCGTCGCACCGCAAGCCGCGTCAGAGCCTGCTGGCCCTCACCGCCCCCCGCGCGGCGGTCGGGGTCACCGCCGCGGCCCTTGCCTCGGTCACCCTGCTCAGCGAGAGCGCCAGCGCCGCGCCCGCCAAGCCGAAGCCGTCCATCGCCGAGGTCAAGAAGCAGATCGACACCCTCAACGAGCAGGCCGAGGTGGCGACGGAGGCCTACAACCAGGCGGTGGAGAACACCAAGGCGCAGCGCACCAAGACCAACACGCTGCTGGCCGAGGTCGCCGAGAAGACCGAGCAGATGAACGCCACCCGGCGGCTGCTGGGCCAGTTCGCGAGCGCGCAGTACCGCGACGGCGGCATCGACCCGACCGTCCAGCTGCTCCTGTCCAGCGACCCGGCGGGCTTCCTGGACCAGTCGCACACGCTCAGCCAGCTGTCGGCGAGCCAGACCGCGGCGCTGAAGAACTTCCGGACGCAGCAGGAGCAGGCCTCCATCCAGCGGTCGCAGGCCACCGCGAGCCTCGCGCAGCTCACCACCGCGCAGCAGCAGCTCGCGACGCAGAAGAAGACCATGGAGGACAAGCTCGCCGCGGCGCAGAAGCTGCTCAACAGCCTCACCGCCCAGCAGCGGACCCAGGTCGCCAACATCCACAAGGGCTCGTCGTCCAAGACGGACTACACCTACTCCGGCCCCGCGAGCGGCCGGGCCGCCGCCGCCATCCAGTTCGCGCTCGCGCAGCGCGGCAAGCCGTACGTGCGCGGCGCGACCGGCCCCGGCTCGTACGACTGCTCCGGGCTCACCCAGGCCGCCTTCCGCGCGGCGGGCGTGACGATCGGGCGCACCACGCAGGACCAGATCCACTACGGGGTGCCCGTCTCCAAGGCCGACCTCCAGCCGGGCGACCTGGTCTTCTTCTACTCCGGCAACTCGCATGTCGGCATCTACCTCGGCAACGGCCAGATCGTGCACGCCCCGCACACCGGCGCGGTCGTCGAGGTCGCCCCGATGAGCTGGATGCCCTTCTCGACCGCGCGCCGGGTCGCCTGACCCCCGGCACCGCGCCGCCCGCCTCCGCAGCCTGACCGCGCCCCCTGCCCCGTACCGTACGTCGGTCGTACGGAACCGGTTCCGGGGCATCCGGTCAGGCTGCGGGCATATGCGGGCGGGTCACCCGTCGAACAGCGGTCGGAAGCGGGCAGAGCCGACCGGATGAGGTCAGTCCCGGTCAGTGCGCCCCTTTTCCGCCCCCGGCGGGTCTAGCGTCGCTCCTCAGGTGGCCGACACCCCACTGCCGTCCCGGCTCGTGGACGGCATCGGCCACCCCCGCCGAAGGCCCGGCGGCGTCCTGCTCCCCCGTGCAGGCGCCGCCGGGCCGTTCCCTGGAAGGAGTGACGGCCGCGATGGCCTCACACAGTCCCGCCGGCAGTCCCACCGGCCCCGCCGCGCACCGCAAACGCCCCCCTTTAGCCGGCGGTCCCGCCACGACCACCAAGCGGGTCGGCGTCACCCTGGCCCTCGCCTCGGCCGCCTCCGTGTCCCTGCTCGGCGAGACCGCCCACGCCGAGCCCACGCTCACCCCCGACCAGGTGCGCGCCCAGGTCGCGACGCTCTACCAGCAGGCGGAGCGGGCCACGCAGGAGTACGACGGCGCCAAGGAGCAGGCCGACCGGGCGGACACCCAGGTCACCGCCCTCCAGGACGAGCTGGCCCGCAAGACCGCGGCCCTGAACACCACCCGGGACGCGCTCGGCAGCCTCGCCGCCGCCCAGTACCGCACCGGCGGCCTCGACCCGCTGCTGCAGCTCGCGCTCAGCTCCACGCCCGGCAGCTACCTGGAACGCGCCGCCTTCCTCACCCAGGCCGGCACCCGGCAGTCCGTGACGCTGCGGCAGCTCGCCGCCCAGCAGCGCGACATCGCCGGCACCCGCGCGCAGGCCGCCGACAAGCTCGCCGCGCTGCGCGGCGCGCAGGCCGCCGTCGCCGCGCACCGCCGCACCGTCACCGGCAAGCTCGCCGCCGCACAGGCGCTGCTCGACCGGCTGACCGCCGCCCAGCGCGCGGCCCTCGCGGCGGACGAGGACCCCCCGGCGCAGGCCGCCCCCGCCTCCCCCGGCGCGCACGGCACCGCCACCGCGCCGCTCCCCTCCGTCGCGGCGCCCTCGGCGCGCGCCGCCAGGGCCGTGGCGTTCGCGTACCGCGCGCTCGGCCTGCCGTACGTGTGGGGCGCCACGGGCCCGCGCGCGTACGACTGCTCGGGCCTGACGCAGGCGGCGTACAAGGCGGCGGGCGTGTCCCTGCCGCGCACCAGCTACACCCAGATCAACGCGGGGCAGCGGATCTCGCGCGACCAGCTCCAGCCCGGCGACCTGGTCTTCTTCTACTCGGGTGTGAGCCATGTCGGGATCTACATCGGCGGCGGCCGGATGATCCACGCCCCGCATCCCGGTTCGACGGTGCGGATCGCGCCGATCAGCGAGATGCCCTTCGCGGGCGCGGTGCGGCCGAGCTGACACGGCGGGACATGGGACTGCCGGCCCGGTCGCGTCGCGACCGGGCCGGCAGGGGTCCGCGTGCTAGGGCGTGTCCGCGGGTGTCACGTACAGCCCCGCGGCCTTTCCGCGGGATCCCGCCCGGCCGAGCGCCGGCCGCCACAGGACGACGCCGTGCTCGCGCTCCCATCCCCGGGCGGCGCGGGTCTGCACCGCGAACACCGTGAAGAGCAGCGGCAGCAGCAGTACCAGGAACGGCACGTGCAGCCGCCAGACGCCGAACAGCGCGAACAGCGCGCTGCCCAGGCCCACTGCCACGGCGTCCAGGGCGAGCCGCCGCCGGACTTCCCCGGCCGGCCGCACGCCCGGCAGCCCTTCGGCGGGGACGGCCGCCGCGTAGCCCTCGGCCGTGCGGCGCCGCGCCCCCGCGCGGAACTGCGCGAACGGCATGATCACCAGGTAGAGCCCCAGCACGACGAGTTGCCCCGTCAGGTTGAAGGCGTCCCAGTCCTGGTCGCGGCTGCCGACCGGCAGTGCCACGGCGAGGCCCGCCGCGGTGCCGGCCACGCACCCGGCGGTGATCCACCGGGTGTGCGCCACCAGCGGCACCAGGAAGCCCGGTTGCCTTTGCGGGTGTTCCGCAGCGGAAACCGTCATCGGTCCCCCTCCTCCGTTCTCGTCCCCTGCTCCGCCTGCTCCGTTGTCATTGTCCTGCTCATCCGAAGAGACCACCGAGTTTCTTGAACCCCTTCGCGACACCGCCGACCCCCTTGACGATGCCGCCGGCGACCGAGGTCCCTATCTTGTTCGCCACCTTCCCGACGGGTGACGCCGCCAGTTTGGGGGCGAATCCGATGCCGGTGAAGATGAGCAGCGCCTGCACGGAGGACTTCACACACGCGGTGCCGAAGCCGTTACGGCAGTTGTAGTACGCCTGGTAGCCGTTGGCCACGATCTGGATGCCGGTGTAGACGGCGATGGCCGTCGCACCGCACGCCGCGCCACCCTCGGGGCCGACGACCGAGCAGAAGAGCAGCCCGGCGCCAGCCAGCATGATGGCGTCGTTGGACGCCGCGTTGAGCTTGTCCGCGACGTCGTTCTTGTGCGGCATCTTGACGGCGTCCTTGCACTGCGCGGCCGAGCTGCCGCCGTCCAGGCACTTGCCGAACTGCTGGATCTGCGCCGAGTACTTGCCGCCCGCGGTGTCCATCCAGTTCCTGAACGTCTTGTCGTCCAGGTTGCCGCCGCCGGTGTACCCGAGGTTCTTGCGCAGCCAGTCCTGCGTCTTGCTGTCGACGGAGTTGCCGCCGCTGTTGCCGCTCTTGGTGTGGTACGAGGCGGAGGTGGCGGTGTGGCTCGCGCCCGAGTGGTGCCGGGCGTCCTGCTCCTTCTCCTTCTGGGTGCGGTGGTCGCCGCCGTCGCCCTTGCCCTTGCTGGGGGTGTGCGGGCAGGCCGGCTCGTCGCCGAAGCCGCAGGCCAGGCCGTCGCCGGTGGGGTCGGCGAAGGTGACGGGGTTGTCCGCGCCGTACGCGTAGCCGTTGAGGGTCTGCGGTTTGTCCGTCTCCAGCTTCGGGTCGGTGCTCAGGAAGCGGCCGGTGAGCGGGTCGTACTGCCGGTCGCCGACCTGGGTGAGGCCGCTGCCGGGGTCGGCCGGGGCGCCGAGGAAGCCCTTGTCGTCCGGCCAGTTCGCGGGGCCGCTGCCGCGCGAGGAGCCGAAGGGCGTGGTGTAGCGCGTGCTGACGGCCTGGGTCGCGCCGTCCAGGGCGATGCCCGCGGTGCCGTGGTCGTCGGAGGCGATCCAGCTCAGCTGCGGCACGCCCGGCTCGGTGGTGCGCTCCGCGACGACCTGGCCGTCCGCGCCCTCGGTGTACTGGCGTACGCCCCAGGTCGTGACCTTGCCGTCGGCGCCCTTGCGGGAGTGCAGTTCGGTAGCGCCGAGGTAGAGCACGCTCTCCCCGTCCCCGCTGGTGGCGTGGCGGACGAGCAGGTCGTCGTCGGCGTCGTAGAGGTAGCCCGCCGCGTCGGTGCCCTCGGCGGAGGTGGCGAGGTCGCCCTCGGTGTTCCAGGTGAGCTGCTGCCCGGCGGTGCCCGCGAGGGGCCGGGTGAGGGTGTTGCCCGCCTTGTCGTAGGTGTACGTGTCGGCCGCGCCCGTGCAGCTGCCGGTGCTGACGGTGCTGGTCAGGGTGTGCGGCTGGGTGGGCTTGCCGTAGCAGTAGGTGGTGGTGCCGCCGGCGCCCGCCGCGGTGCGCTCGGTGTCGCTGGTGCGCAGCCCGCCGTCGGTGTAGGCGTAGCTGCTGCTGTACGGTGCCGGTCCGCCGAGGGCGGCGGTGGCGGCCGTACCCGACGCGCAGTCGCCGCCGGCCGGGGTCCAGGCGCTGGTCAGCCGCTGGTAGCCGTCGTAGCCGAAGCACTGGGTGTCGGCGGTGGTGGTGCCGCCGAGGGTGGCGGGGTTGCTGATCTTCGTGACGTCACCGGCGGCGTCGTAGCTGTAGTGCAGGTCCATCGGCATCCACGCGTGCGTGTCGTCGGTGACGTAGCTGCGCAGCAGCCTGCCGGTGCCCTCCTCCCACTCGTTGTCGAGGTAGGCCTGCTTGACGGTCGGCGAGGGGGAGACTCCGAGCGTCAGCTGCTCGGGCCGGGCGGTCTGCGAGTAGGCGGTGTCCAGCACGTAGCCGGACTTGCCGACCACCGTGTCGACGTTCCCGGTCGGGGTGTAGGTGTAGCTGACGTCCTCCTGCGGGAGTCCGGCGACGGCCGGTTCGCGGCTGTAGGCGAGGCTGCCGTCGACGTTGTAGCTCGCGGCGAAGCTGTAACCGGCCTGCGCGGCGCCGGAGGTGACCAGCGGATCGGTCGGGTCCAGGCTCACGGTGCTGCCGGTGACGTGGTAGAGGCTGTCGTACGAGGTGATCGCGTCGGTGTACTGCCTGCCGCCGTCGTAGCGGGTCGAGGTCGCGGGCTGGCCCTTGGCGACGGTGTCGTAGGTCCAGCTCGCCAGCCGGTTGGCGTCGCTGCGGTCGGTCTGCCACAGGCCGGTCCTGCGGCCGAGGGAGTCGTAGCCGAACAGCTGCGTGCGGCCCTCGGCGTCGGTGTCGGTGTCGACGTTGTCGATCGCGGTGTAGGTGGTCGTGGTCTTCCCGGCGTCCGGGTCGGTCGCCGACGTCTGGCGGCCGAACAGGTCGTAGCCCCACGACCACACGGCCTTGTCGGGCCCGGTCACGGTGAGCTTGCGGTCGTCGTTGCCGTAGGTGTAGGCGGTCGTGGTGTGCGCGGGCAACGGCGCGGTGCCGCCGTAGTCGGCGTCGGCGTAGGAGCCGCCGGAGTATTCGCGCAGCTCCGAGGTCCGCCCGCGCGCGTCGGTCACGGTACGGGAGGCCGAGCCGCCCGCGGGCGCGCTGACGGCCGTGGAGTCACCGGTGTAGCTGGTGGTGGTGGACCACTTCGGCACGCCGTAGACCAGCAGCTGGTCGGACGTGGTGCGGCCCGCCGCGTCGAAGGTGAACTGGTGCTGCGTGGGCGTGCCGCCGTACTCGCCCCGGTCGTACGTGCCCGTGGGCGCCTTGGAGCTGTCGTAGGTGTCGGCGTAGGTGGCGGTGACCAGGCCGCGCGAGTCGTAGCGGGTGTCGGTGAGCAGCCGGCCGCCGATCGGCGTCGGGGTCTGCTTCTGGATCGGCCGCAGCAGCGCGTCGTAGATGTCGTAGCTGGTGCTGCGGGTGTTGTTGAGCCCCAGCGTGGAGGTGGCGACGTACGACTGGGTCGCGTTGTCGACGTGGTAGGTGTAGGTGGTGTTGGCGCTCTCGCCGCCGCCCTTGCTGCGGTTGGGCAGCCAGACGCCGGTGAGCCGGCCGAGGCCGTCGTAGGTCAGCTCCGTGAGCTTGCCGTTGACGTCGTAGACCTGCGTCTTCTGGCCGCGCAGCCGCTCCAGCACGGTGACGGTGGACTGCTTGGCCGCGTTGGTCTCGACGGTCTGGGTCGGGACTCCCGCACCGGCCGGTGTGTAGGCGGTGGCGTCGGTGTTGCCGGCGGCGTCCGTCGAGGACGTGGCGCGGCCCAGGGCGTCGAAGGCGGTCTTCGTGGTGGTCTGCCAGCTCACCGGCTTGCGCTCGCCGTTGCTGTCGGCGCCCGCCGGATACGCCGAGGCGCGGCCGGTCCAGCTGCCGTCGCCCTTGGTGGGGGTCTGGGCGGAGGTCCAGGTGGTGGCGGACGGGTTGTCGTAGACGGTGGCGGTGTCGGAGAGCACGTCGCCGGGTGTGCTGCTGTTCGCGGGCAGCGCCAGGGCGCTGTCGGTGGTGCCGCACGGCTTGCCGACGGTACGGGTCCTGGACACCAGCGCCGTCAGACCGGCGCCGGGGTTGCGGGCGTACCAGGTGCGGGTGCACGTCTCGTCGCCGCTCTTGGCGGTGTCGCCCGCGTCGTCCTCGCTGACGGCCATGCCGTAGGAGTCGTAGGTGGTCGCGGTGGACGTGGACCGCCACGCCGACCGTGCGGTGAGCCAGGTGTAGTCGTACGTCTTGCCGGTGCGGACGTAGTAGGCCTCGGTGTCGGCGTACGACTTGTGCTGCGTCGCCGTCCGCGCCGACCAGGGGTCGTTGACGGTCGCGGAGATCGCGGTGGCGCCGTCGTAGGTGACGGACTCACGGGTGAAGCCCGCGTACTGGTCGGCGTCGGTGACCGCGGGGATGCTCAGTCCGCCGACGCTCTGGCCGGTGACCGTGGCCGAGCGGGCGGCGCCGGACTTGCGCTTGTCGCCGTCCATGCCCTGGAAGTAGGTGGTGACGGTCTTCTCCCGGCCGGTCCCCGTGCCGAGGTAGTCGGTGACGGTGCGGTAGCCGCGCCAGATCGACCAGGTGCGCTCGTCCTCGGGGGTCAGCGGGCTGTCGTCGTGGTGCCAGGCGGGGTCGGCGTACTCGTAGGAGTGCTCCTCCGGCTCGTTGTTGCCGGTCGGGTCCGCGGTGCTGACCGACAGCACACGGTACTTGTGGAACCAGTCCACCGAGGCGTCCGTGGCGCCGTTGACGTGCCAGTAGACCGGATAGCACGCCATGGTGTCGTCGTCCTCGGCGGCGGGCATCCTCGTCCCGCGGACGCAGTCGTCCGGCGGGGACATGGTGACGGTGGTGACCGCGCCCGTCTCCGAGGTGATGCCCTCCAGCCGCGGACGCGACAGCGGCAGGATGTTGTCGGTGGCGTCAACCCGGTTGGGCAGCTGCTGGTAGGTGAAGCTCACCGGCTTGAGGGTGACACCGCCCGCGCCGTTGCCGGTACGGGTGAGGGTGTCGAGGACGAGCGACTGGTCGGAGCTGTCGCCGATGTCGCCCGGGTCCAGGTACTTGTGCGTCAGCGCCCAGGTGTCGACGGGCGTGTAGGTGGTGCCGCTGCCCGACCACACCGACGTCTGCACCTGCGTCAGCCGCTTGCGGGTGAAGAAGGACGGGGCGACCGCCTTGCACGCGGTGTCCGAGGCGTTCGCCGCGCAGATCTGGTCGAAGGGCACGTCGGGCCAGCTCTGCGCGGTCTTCTCGGTCAGGCTGGAGCAGTCGGCGGCCAGGCAGCGCTCGGCGTAGCCGAAGTGCACCTGGTAGGGGGCGGTGGCGGTGAAGAGGGTGTCGGACCGCTGCCCGTAGAGGATGTGGTCGAGGTAACCGCCGCGGGTGTAGGTGGCGTTGGCGGTGGTGGCCTTGTCACGCTTGTAGGAGTTGGTCTCCGCGGTGTACCAGTACGTCTCGGCGTTGCCGTGCGTGTCCACGACGTAGTCCAGGTTCCACCGCCAGGCCTGCTGGTACCACCGGTCGGCGAAGGCGCTGCCCTTGGCGTAGCCGGGCTCGCCGGAGTCGTCGCCGAAGACCGGCACCGTCCAGACCGAGTTGGTGCGCTGGGTGCCGGCGCCGGGCAGCTTGTTCAGGCCGAAGACGTACTTCGTGCCGTCGCCGGTCGTCACCGTCCAGTACTCGCCCGCGCCGTCCACGCCGTCGCCCTGGTCGCCGTTGTCGGCGCCGGTGGAGTGGGTGACGGTGGAGGCGTCGTCGTCGGCGAGCCGCCAGGTGCCCGTCGTGTCGTCCTTGACCAGCTCGGTGGCCCGGCCGTTGAGGACGAGCGAGGCGTTGTCGTACTTCCAGCACAGGTCGTAGACCTTGCTCTGGCCGTCCTCGTCGCAGGAGCCGTAGTTGCGGCCGATGTAGGACTCGGCGGTGTCGGTGAAGCCCGCGCCCACCTGGGAGCCCTGGTTGTTGCTGGTCGCGATCTGCCCGTCGATGCTGCCGGAGTCGTAGGCCAGCGACAGCGAGGGCGCCGGACCGGCGGGGGCGGAGGGCACGTCCATGGCGTACGACCAGGAGTAGGACCCGGACGAGTCGCCCGCGGTCCAGGTCGCCGACGGCTCCAGCTTGGTGGCGGAGTAGTCGCCCGCCCCGTCGGTGGCCTCGCCGCCGGTGCCGTCCGCGGTGAGCGCGAGCACCGTCGGGGCGGCCGCGGCCGCGGCGGCGGCAGCGGTCCGCGGCAGCGCGGCCGAGACGGTCTGCGCGGCCACGTCGTTGGCGTCGTCCAGCGGTGTCTGCGTACGGCACCGGGTCTGCTGCGGGGTGGTCAGGGCGCAGGCCGGCAGCTGCACCAGCCGCAGCCGCCCGGACCAGCCGCCGCCGTACGCCGAGGCGAAGCCCGCGTAGCCGACCTGGACCCGGTCCGGCCGGGTGGTCCCCTGCCCGGTGACCGAGAGCAGGACGCCGGTGACGCCCGCGGCCCGGGTGGCCGCCCGGTCGGCGACCGTGACGGTGGCGTTCTGCGGGGTGCCGGCGGCGGCCCCCGCCGCGGTGACGGTGACGGGCAGTCCGCCGGCCGCCGCCGCGGCACCGTGCGCGCCGGGCGCGCGTACCGCGACCGTGCCCGTACCGCCCGCGGGCCAGGACGCGTGCTGCTGGGTCAGGGCGCGGGCGGCCTGCGTGTCGTCGGCCTTGCGCTGCCGGGCGAACGCGTCGCGCTGCTGCTGGGCGCCCAGCGCGACGGAGTGGGTCTTCGTGCTGTGCGGCTTCGGTACCGCGCTGCGGCCGAGCGGTCCGGCGTCCGCCGCTGCGGGGGCGGCGCTCAGCCCCAGCATCGGCACGACGACGGCCGCGGCGAGCGTCGCGCATATCGTGCTGCCCCGCCACCACGCCGAACGGCGCGGCCCCCGGGGGCCATTCGGTGATCTCACGGAATCCCTTCCTGGACGAACCGCGTGCGGGCACGCGGACCTGACCGCGGCCGGCACCAGGGAGAAGCCGGTGCCGGCCGCGGTGGGGTGGAGCGGTGGTGCGGACGAGAGGTTTTTCGGAGGGACCGGGCGGGACGCGGGTGCGGCCCGCCCGGTCGCCGGGTGTGCGGTCAGTCGCCGATGACCGAGCCGATCTGGTCGGGGTCGCTCATCGCGCCCGTCCAGACCCGGACCTCCCCGACGCGGGCCGGCAGGTAGTGGCCCCAGACACCGGCCACGTAGCCGTCGCCGACCGTGAAGCTCGCGGTGCCGGGCTGCGCGGTGTACGCCTGGGTCTCCTGGCCGCTCTCCCCGAGGTAGAGGGTCGCGGTGCCGGTGCCGTCCTGCGCGTCGTACACACCGGTCACCCGGACCGCGCCCTCGCCGTTGGAGGTGTCGCCGCTGTCGCCGGCGCCGACCGCGACGGCCGAGGCGGCGCCGGAGAAGCTGCCGTCCGCGTTGATCCGGCCGAACAGCCACCGGCTGGTCGGCACGGTGATCACGTTCAGGTCGTCGTCCAGCGCCGTTGTCCGCCCGGTGAGCTGGTACCACAGGCCCCACGACGAGCCGTCCGCGGACCGCTGGCCGACGACCTGCGCGGTGTAGCCGTCCGGCTTGGCGAGCATCGCGTCCTGGTCGATCTGGACGCTGGTGGTGACGGTGAACGAGCCGGTCTCGTCCACCAGCGGCTGCGGCGTGGCGGCGGCGTCGTTGACACCGTCCAGCACGAGCGCGCCGTCGGCGACGGAGGCGCCGTTCTGCAGGGTCAGCGCCCGGCCGTAGCCGCTGCCCGCGTCGGCCAGGTCGGCGGTGCCGGTGGCCGCGGGGTCGGGCGACCAGTAGCCGACGTTCTCCACGGCGGGTTTGCCGTTCTCGTCCAGCAGCCGCGCGTCCAGCGCGATCTCCTCGGGCGTGAGCGCGCGCTGCCACACCTCGACCTCGTCGATCCGGCCCTTCCAGTACTCCGTCCAGGCCGCCTTGTTGGGGTCGTTGTAGCGGCCGAACTCCAGCGGCCCGTCGCTCGCGGAGGCCTTGGCACCGGCGGGCAGCGCCACCGGCGCGCCCTGCGGCACACCGTTGACGTACAGCGCGACGGTGCCCGCGGTGGCGTCGTAGGACGCGGCCACGTAGGTCCACTCGTCGGCGACGACGTCGCTGAGGCCGTTCGCGCCGAGCCAGGTCACCTTGCCGCCGGACGGCCAGGTCCACAGGAAGACCCAGCGGTGCACGCCCGGCGAGTAGCGCAGCGTGAAGCTGCTCTTGTCGCTGGAGGTCTGCGACAGCACGGTGTGGTAGTTGTCGGTGTCGGACAGCCGCACCCACGCGGAGACGGTGAAGGAGTCCTGCGTGTTCACCACCGGGCCCGCGGTGTCGGCGTAGCCGGTCTGCTGGGCGGTCGCGGTGGTGTCGTTGAGCCACAGCGACCGGTCGGCGTCCCCGCGCCGGGCCAGACTCGACCAGCCGGCACCCGCGTTGCGCAGGGTCGCCGGGTGCCGGGCACCGGCCTCCGTCGCGCTGTCGGCGGCGACCACCGTGACGCTGCCCGGGGCCGCGTCGTCGAAGTGCCAGCGGCCGATCGCGTCGGCGCCCTCGGCGACCTTGAACGCCACGATGGTCTGCGCGCCCCACCGCCCGGTGCCCACGTCGTCCTTGGCGCGCACCTGGAGCTGCTGGGTGCCGGTGAGCTGCGGGGTGATGTGCACCGTCACCGGGCCCGCGCCGCTGATCGTCGACGACCAGCCGCCGCTGGCCAGCTTGTACTGGAAGCCCGACACCTTGTCACCGGACGCCGCGGCGAAGGTGAAGGCACCCGCCTGGCCGGGGCCGCCCGCGGCCTGGCAGTCGTTGGTGGTGCACGGGGTGTACGGGCCGCCGAAGGTCACCTGCGGCGGCTTGGGCGCGGTGGTGTCGACCTTGAAGTAGCACCAGCCGTGCGTGGTCACGGTGCTGTGGGAGTTGATGTGCGTGCTCTGGTTGTCCTCGTACGACCAGGTGGAGGCCGCCAGCCGGTAGAGCGTGCCCTCGGTGAGGGTGACCGGGGTCGGGGTCGAGACGGTGGAGTTTGCCCCCGCGAAGTCCGGTGCCATGGGTCTGATCGGTTCGGTGACCACCGACCAGGTGCCGGACGCCGACTGCTGCTGCATCTGGAAGTCCACCCGCAGCTTGGCGGGCGCGCCCGCCGAGGTGCCGCCCGACGCGACCTGAGGCCGCGCGGTCAGCTGCGGGTGCGGGTCGGCGACCACGTCCGGCGCGGAGGCGCTGGGCTCGCAGGAGATGCCGCTGCCCTCCTGGATACCGGCGTAGGTGGGCGGCACGGGCAGGCCCACGTACGTGACGGTGAGCGTCGCGTCGTTCTTGAAGCGCTTCCACGCCGAGGTGTCGCCCTCGTCGTGCGCCCGCAGTTCCAGGGTGAGCTTGGCGAACTTGCCCGCCGCGAAGTCCCGCACCGTCGGCGTGAGGTTCTCGTCTGACTCCGACGGGTTGTCCTTGAACTCGATCGGCGCGTCCGGGGTGTCCGGGTCGCAGGACGAGCCGCGGCCCGCCGAGAAGGACTCGTCGACCATCCAGTCCAGTTCCTTGGGGCGGGTCGCCCAGGTGGTGGAGGACGAGATGTTGTTGGTGCGCACCAGGTCGGTCTGCCGGGCCGAGCACTGGAAGGCCCACGGGGACGTCACCCGGAAGGTCGCGGACAGCACCTGCTTGCCCTTGAGGTTGCCGGGCGTGAACTGGAAGTACAGCTTCTGCACGTAACCGGGCCCGCAGTAGTAGCCGTTCCAGGTCCCGCACTTGCCGTCGCCCTCGCCGTTGGTGCCGTTGGCCCAGGCGTAGTCGTCGTAGCCGTCGCTGCGCAGCAGGGTGCGCTCGGGCGATCCGGAGGAGAGGCTGACGTTGGGGTCGATGTAGAGCGGGTACGCGGCCGGGTCGGTCTGCGCGAGCAGATGTGCGTCGGGCGTGAGGGCCAGCGCGTCGGCCGACACGGTGACGGGGAGGTCCACCGCCCCCGCGCCGGGCGCCGGACCGTCCACGGCGGAGTCGGGCGGCGGGTCCGCGGGGGTGGCCTGGGCCTGGGGCGCGGCCTGCCCGGTGGCCTGCGGTGCGGCCTGTCCCGTGGCCTGCTGCGTCGCCGGGGACGCGGACAGGGTGCGGGTCCGGGCGGCAGGCCCGGTGCCGTGCGAGTCCCACATCTGGGCGGGCGGCGCGGTGAAGAGTTGCGTGCCGTTGTCGTCCACGCCCGCCAGGCCGCCGCCGGCCAGCGGAGTGACGTTCAGGCCGCTGCTGCGCACGCCGAAGGCCAGCCGCTTGAGGTCGGCGTTCGCGGCGGCCTGCGGGGTCTTGACCACCAGCACCTCGCGGTAGCCCTGCACCGACGCCGTCAGCCGCAGGTCCACCCCCAGCAGCACCTCCGGGTAGACGGCGCTGTCGCCGTCGAGCACCGGCTTCGGCAGCGTGCCGGGCCAGGTCAGGGAGATGTCCTTGCCCTGGCTGCCGATCGTCACCATCCGCGGTGAACCGCCGCCGGAGAAGGCCAGGTCCACCATCGCGGCCTTGGGCCCGACGCTGCCGTCCGGGCGCCGCACCAGCGTGGCGTCCGGTCGCGTCCAGCCGCCGGATCCGGTGCGCACCCGCACCGGCACCGCGGAGGTCTCCTGGGTGTACGTGTAGCCGTCCGGGTTCGCGTAGACGGTGGCGAACTCGGTTCTGTCCTCGGTGACCTCGACCCGCTTGCCGCTCTGCGCGGCCCGCTGCGAGGCGGTCTTCGCCGCCGCGCCGCTCGCGGCCGCGGCCTTCTGCCCGCCGTCGGCCACGGCGGGCGCGCCGCCGACCGCCGGCAGCACCGACAGCAGCCCGGCCGCGGCGAACACCGCGACCACCGGTCTGAGCCTGCCCGCCCCCGGAAGGCGGCGGCCTGTTGCACTCCGTTTCACAATACCCACCCAATGAGCGCTGCGAATTTACAAACGGAGCAAGGGAAACACCGCCGACGAGGCACCGTCAATACAAACTTTGCCGTTTGCAATTACCCGCGACAAACACCCCCGGTACGGTTTATTCCACATTAACAACAGGAGATGGAAGGGTGTATTCCCTTCGATGAAACTGTGGAGCACTGAGGGAAGAAAGAGGCTGGAGATGGGCGATCACCCTGCCGCGTGCCCGAAACAGGGTGATCGGCCGGGAAAAGTTTCATCCCGCACGCGCAGAGACCTGGAGCGCCCTCGAATACCTTTCCGGCGAAGACGGCAAACGGTGAAATCGGCGGAGAAGGGGACGCTGCGGCGAAATCCGCCGGCTTTCAGCGCAGGGTGACCGTGGCGGGTCCGCGCAGCGGGGCGAGGGAGCGCACGGTCCGCGGGGTACGGAGGCGGTCCTCCGTGGCGAAGAGGGCGCGGACGGCCGCGAAATCCGGGTCGGGGCCGGCCGTCACGGCGGCGGCGTGGTCGTAGAGCGCGTACAGCTCATCCGACAGCCCGCCGTCCGCACCGACGTCGGTGGCGGACTCCGAGCCCGCGCCCCAGACGTCCCACAGCAGCGTCTCGACCTTGTTGAGCGCCGAGAGGTCGTAGCGGACGTTGCCCGCGACGAAGCGCTCGCCGAGCAACGGGGTGTCCTCCAGGTCGAGGCCGAAGCGCATCGGGTCGGCGTCGCCCGCGCGGATCGCCTGCCAGGCCTGGCCCGCGACGATGAACCGGTCGCGCGGGACGTCCATCGGGTCGAAGCCGTACGCGTAGTGCTCGGGGTCGGCGATCTGCGCGTCGGCGAGCAGCCAGCCGCGTTCGGCGTCCCAGTACTCGGTGGCGACGTGGTCCCAGTGGAAGCCCTCGTCGGAGAAGTACGTGGCGAAGCCGGAGCGCAGCCGCGCCGGTATGCCGAAGTGGCGCAGCAGGGCGACGTGCAGCAGCGTGAAGTCCCGGCAGATGCCGACGAAGCGGTCCGACCACGCGCGGCGGGCGGTGAGCGGACCGGGGTCGCGGGCGGCGACGAGCCCGAGGATGTCGTCGATGTAGCGCGTCTCGGCGTCGTCGCGCATCCGGTCGTCGGCGATCGGGATGTCCCACTGGCCGCCCTCGACCCGGTGGATCATCAGCCCCCGTACGACCCGGGCGAGCCCGCCGGGGTCGCGCGGCAGATCCGCGAGGAGTCCGGCGTACGCGCCGGGGTCGGACGTCGGGCTCTGTGCGGCGTAGTACGCGGCAGCCTCGGGGGTGAGACGGGGAGCGGGCACGGCGGGGCCTCCGAGAGGCGCAAGGGAATGACGGAAGGGTGCGGCAGCCCCACCGACGCGCTCGGAACGCGGCCGACCGCGCCCACCGTGCCAAATTTCGCCGCGAAATGTCCAGGGCATTAACTCCCGTCCGTCACACCCGCCTTCCGGGCCGCGGCGGCCTCCGGCCAGGCGGCGAGGGCCAGTTCGGCGGTCGCGGCCAGCTCCTGCGCGGTGGCGCCGTCCCGGGCGCGCTGCGACATGCCCTGGAGGACGGCGGCGAAGTAGGCGGCGAGCGACCGGGCGTCGGTCCCCGCGGGCAGCTCACCGGCCTGCTCGGCGGTACGCAGCCGGGCCTCGAAGGCGTCGATGTTGGCGGTGCGCAGCCCGCACAGGAAGGTCTGCACCTCGGCGTCCTGCGGGCTGACGTTGGTGGCGGCGCTGATCGTCAGGCAGCCCGCGGGGTGGCTCGTGCAGACGTAGTTGACCGCGGCCTCGCGCAGCATACGGGCGACGGCGTCGCGGGCCGTGGGCTCCTCGGCGAGGGCGCGGCCGAGGAAGGCGCCGGTGGGGGTGTCCCCGTACACCCGGACCACCTCGTGGAAGAGCGACTTCTTGTCGCCGAAGGCGGCGTAGAGGCTGCCCGGCCGGATGCCCATGGCCTCCGTCAGGTCGCCGATGGAGGTGGCCTCGTAGCCGCGTTCCCAGAACAGCCGGGTCGCGGCGGCAATCCCCAAGCCGAAGCCAAAGCCGCCGCCCTCTCCGCCCTCGGCCGCGTCGGCCAGCCCGAAGACGTCGCCGACGTCGTCGCCTTCCTCGCCTCCGACGACCCCCGCTGGGTCAGCGGCCGCGTCATCGACGCCACGGGCGGCTCCGGCCTGTAGTGATCCTGGCCCGGAGGGCGCGCCCTCCGGGCTGCCGTTCGCCGCCTGCGCCGGTGCGGCTCAGGCGGCGTGCGTGTCCGTGCCGCGCAGGATGTAGTGGTCGTCCCCGAAGACGGCGGCCACCTGGAGCGTGCCGCCGAGTGCCTCGACGTAGCGGGCGATGACCTCGACGGTCGACACCTCGCCGCGCTCGATCTGCGACACACGGCTCTTCGTGACCGCCATCCGGGCCGCGACGTCACTCTGCGAAAGCCCCAGAGCGGTGCGTCGCTCGGCAAGACGGTGACCGTCGACATACGCCTGATTCCGCCGCCGGGCCTCGGCCACCGCCTCCTCGCCCCCCGCATCGGCGACGACCCCGGCCCGGACGTCGCTCCACTTGGGAAAGTCCGTCATGATGGCTCCTCCTCGGCCGACCGCTCCCTGAGGTAATCCTCGTACAGTTCTTCGGCTCGCGGAATCGCGTGGCGATACCACCGCGCCCATTCGCCCGACTTGTCGCCGCCCACCAGCAGGATCGCCGACCGCCAGGGATCGAAGACGAAGAGGACCCGGATCTCTGACCGCCCGGCCGAGCCTGGGCGTAGCTCCTTCATGTTGTGGACGTCGGAGCCCGTCACGCGATCGACCAGGGGGCGCCCCAGTCCGGGTCCGGCTTCGGCAAGTCGGTCCACCGCGTCAACTACCTGCGCACGGGATGCCTCGTCCAGCGACTTGATCCAGGCCAGCAGCTCGTCGGTCACCCGGATCTCCCACTCATCCACACCGGGAGTGTAGCAAATCCTTTACCTCCGCATCCCGACCACGCGGACCCGGATCCCTTGTGACTCCTCAGACCAGTCGGCGGGCGGTCGCCCAGCGGGTGAGTTCGTGGCGGTTGGAGAGCTGGAGTTTGCGGAGGACCGCGGAGACGTGGGATTCGACGGTCTTCACCGAGATGAAGAGCTGCTTGGCGATCTCCTTGTACGCGTAGCCGCGGGCGATGAGGCGGAGGACCTCGCGTTCGCGCTGGGTGAGGCGGTCGAGGTCCTCGTCGACGGGCGGGGCGTCGGTGGAGGCGAAGGCGTCGAGGACGAAGCCGGCCAGGCGGGGGGAGAAGACGGCGTCGCCGTCGCGGACGCGGAAGATGGAGTCGATCAGGTCGGGGCCGGTGATGGTCTTGGTGACGTAGCCGCGCGCGCCGCCGCGGATGACGCCGATGACGTCCTCGGCCGCGTCGGACACGGACAGGGCGAGGAAGCGCACGGGCTGCTCGGGGTCCGCGGCGAGGGTCGCGCAGCGGCGCAGCACCTCAACGCCGCCGCCGCCGGGGAGGTGGACGTCGAGCAGGACGACCTCCGGGCGGGTCGCGGTGACGACGGTGACCGCCTGGTCGACGTCGGCCGCCTCGCCGACGACCTCCACGCCCGTCTCGTCCGTCGCGCCGATCTCCGCCTGCACGCCGGTGCGGAACATCCGGTGGTCGTCCACCAGCACCACCCGTACGTGGCGGCGCCCGCCGCCCTCGGTGTCCGTCATGTCGTGGCCCTCTCCATCTCCAGTTCGACTTCCGTGCCGCCGCCCGGCGCGGGGCGCAGCCGCGCCTCGCCGCCGTTGCGCCGCATCCGGCCGATGATCGATTCCCTGACGCCCATCCGGTCCTCCGGCACGGCGTCGATGTCGAAGCCCGGCCCGTGGTCGCGCACCGACACGAAGACCTTGCCGTCCTCGACCTCGGCGTAGACCTGCACCGCCCCGCCGCCACCGTACTTGGCCGCGTTGACCATGGCCTCCCGCGCGGCCTGCATCGTCGCGACGAGGCGGTCGTCGAGCGGGCAGTCGCCGACGCACACCACCTCGACGGGCACCCCGTGCGCGTCCTCGACCTCGGCGGCGGCCGCGCGCACCGCGTCGGCGAGCGTCGTCGGCTCGTCGTCGCGGCCGGTGCCCTCGGGGCGGTAGAGCCACGCGCGCAGTTCGCGTTCCTGGGCGCGGGCCAGCCGGGAGACCTCGCGCGGGTCGTCGGCGTTGCGCTGGATCAGCGTCAGCGTGTGCAGCACCGAGTCGTGGACGTGCGCGGCGACCTCGGCCCGCTCCTGGGCGCGGATACGGGCCAGCCGCTCCGCCGACAGGTCCTGCGTCATCCGCACCAGGTAGGGGCCCGCGATGAGCGCGACGCCGACCAGGACGGCGAGCGCCGCCTGGAGGATCGCGCCGAGGTGGCTGCCGGAGCCGCGCACCACGATGAAGCCCGTGACACCCGCGACGACCAGGGCGATGCCGCCCGCGGCCCGCACCAGCGGCCAGAACCGCTTGCCCTGGCTCATCTCGACCCAGCGGGCCTTGCGCGCGTTGTCCGCCTGCCGCCACACCAGCGCGGCGCCCAGCCCGATGACCAGCAGCGGCCACACCGCCCGGTTGGCGACGCCCAGGTTGAGGTTGTCGATGAGGACGACCGTGCCGACGGCGAGCGCGATGAGCGCGATGACCTGGCCCTTGTCGGGGCGGCGCCCGGCCAGCCAGGAACGGGCGTCGCGCGGCTCCTTGGCCTCCGCGACGCCGCCGACACCGAGCGGGACGAAGAACCAGAAGACGGCGTAGAGCAGCACGCCGATGCCGTTGAAGGAGGCGAGCGTCAGGAAGAGCACCCGCACCCACAGCACCGGCAGCGCGAGGTGCCCGGCCAGGCCGCGTGCGACGCCGCCGACCCAGCGGCCCTCGGAGCTGCGGTAGAGGCGGCGCGGACCGGCGGCGGGGTCGGGCGGGTTGAGGAAGGACGCGCCCGTGGGGCCCCCGCCCGCGCCGCGCGCGCCCTTGCCCGCGGGCGCGCCGGACACGCCGGGCGCGCCGCGCTCGCCGCCGGCGGAGCCCGCGCTGCGCGCGGCGCCGCCCGGGGGTCGGGTGTGCGCCCCGGCCGGGGCGCTGCTCGCTGACATACCCCCGATCGTCACACGTCCGGCCCCCGCCGGGCATCAGGGTTGACCCCCCAAGGGTCGCCGCCGCCCGCCGGGGGCGGCCCCGGGGAGGGCCCCAGGGTCGGATCAGGGTCCTACCAGGGTCGGACCGGGTGCCGGGGCGTGCCGCGAACGGCCACCATGGTGGCTATGACGGACGAGCCGACCGACGAGCCCCCCGCCGCCCGCACGGAGGCGGGCGCCACCCGCGCCCCGGCGCCGGAGGAGGCACCCCCCGGCACCGACAGCGGCAGCGGTGAGCGGGCCGACCGCCCCGCCCGCCCGCGGATCACCCGCGGCCGGGAGCGGCGCGTCGTGGCGGGCGTGTGCGACGGGGCCGGGCGGTACTTCGGGCTCGACCCGGTGATCTTCCGCATCGTGCTCGCCGTGCTCGCCCTCACCGGCGGCATAGGCCTGATCGTGTACGGGATGGGCTGGCTCGTCATCCCGCAGGAGGACGAGGAGCAGAGCGAGGCGCACCGGCTGATGTCGGGACGCATCGAGGGCGCGCCGCTCACCGCCGTGCTCATGACGCTCGTCGGCTGCGGCCTGTACGCCTCGATGCTCGGCAACGCCACCAACCAGGCCTTCTCGCTCGTGCTGCTCTTCGCGACCGCGGGCGCCGTGTACTGGTCGCAGCGCCGCCAGTCCCCCGCGCCTCCGGTCTCCCCGGCCGCCGCGGCGGCGGTGGTGGACGCGCCGCCCGCGGTGGCGCCGCCGCCGGAGCCGGGGCGGCCCTCGTGGTGGCGGGACCCGCTGACGAAGGAGCTGCCGCGGTATCTGTGGGGCCCGGACGACGGGCCGTACGGCGACGAGGACCGGCAGGCGTGGCGGGACCGGAAGAAGGCGGTGCGGCAGGGGCAGGAGCGCTCGTGGCCGTTCGCGCTCGCCGTGCTGCTGCTGACGGTCACGGCGCTCGGCGTCGGCACGGGGGTGTCCTGGCCCTACCAGCCTGCGGCGGTCAGCGCGGAGATCGGGCTGGCGTCGGCGCTGGCCGTGCTGGGCGCGGCCTTCGTGGTGGCGTCGTTCGCGGGGCGGGCCCGCGGCGGCACGGCCTTCTTCGCCGTCCTGACGCTGGGCGCGCTGGTCGGTGTGACGGCGCTGCCCACGGCGGGCGGCCCCGGTGTCGGCACCACGACGTGGCGCCCGGCGGACGCGGGCCAGGTGCGGACGCTGTACGAACGCGGCACCGGCCGCGGGCTGCTGGACCTGTCGGTCCTGGAGCTGCCCGCGGGCGCGACGGTCGGCTCGCACGTCAAGGTGGGCGCGGGCCTGGCGGAGGTACGGCTGCCGAAGGACGCGACGGTGGTGCTCGACTACGACCTGGGTCTGGCCGAGCTGGTGCTGCCGGACAAGGTCAACGACGGGGTGCGTATCCAGTCGGACAAGCACGGCACGGTGACGCTGCGCCCGGCGGCGGGCGTCCCCGCGCACGGAACGGTCGATCTCCACGTCGAGGTGGGCGTGGGCCAGCTGAAGGTGGTCAGGTGAACAGGCACCGGTTCGAACCCGCGGCCCTGGTGATGGGCCTGGTGCTGTGCACCCTGGCGGTGTTCTTCCTGCTGGACGCGGGCGGCGTGTGGCACCTGGGGTGGCGCACGGCCTCCTGGCTGGCGGGCGGCGGCCTGGTGCTGGCCGCCGTCACGGGGGTGCTCACGCAGGCGGTGCGGTCCGTACGGGCGCGCTCGCGCCGGGCGCGCGGGTGACGTCGGGGGCGCCCGGCGCACCGGCCGCGCGCTCCCGGCGTACGGCGAGCAGCCGGTCGGCCGACAGCAGCGGCGTCCCGGCGAGCACCAGCGGCAGCCAGGCCATCAGGTAGGCGAGGTCGTTGCCGTAGTAGTAGGGCGTGGTGGGCCAGCTCACGGTGAGCCACAGGCTCAGCGAGATCAGCGCCCCGCCCGCGGCGGCCACCCGCCCGAAGAGCCCGGCGAGCGTGCCGAGCCCGACGGCGATCTCCCCCAGCGCGATCGCGTAGCCGAAGCCGTGCGGCGCCTTGAGCGCGAGGTCCACCAGGCCGGGGATCGCGGCGGTGTCGTGCGAGGCGTGCAGGATCTGCAGCAGCGAGCCGTTGGCGCTGTCGGTGAAGAAGCTGTCGCTGGTCAGCTTGTCCAGCCCGGCGTAGACGAACGTCACCCCGAGGAACACCCGCAGCGGCAGCAGTGCGTACCGCCCGGCGACCGCCCGCCACTTCTCGACCGTCTCGCGCATCGTCCTCCGCCTCTCCCGCCGCCGGTCGCCGTCGCGGAAGCGTCCCCTCCGCCCTGCCGGTGTCAGACAGTCATACGTACACCAGCGAGCTGTGTCTCACCGCGGGCGCAAAAAAGATCCCGGCGGCCGTGCGGCCGCCGGGATCTTCCGGTGTGTGCGGGAGATCACTCCCACTCGATGGTGCCCGGGGGCTTGCTGGTGATGTCGAGGACGACCCGGTTGACGTCGCGGACCTCGTTGGTGATGCGGGTGGAGATCCGGGCCAGGACGTCGTAGGGCAGGCGCGACCAGTCGGCGGTCATCGCGTCCTCGGACGAGACGGGGCGCAGCACGACCGGGTGGCCGTAGGTGCGGCCGTCGCCCTGGACGCCGACCGAGCGGACGTCGGCGAGCAGCACGACCGGGCACTGCCAGATCTCCCGGTCCAGCCCGGCCGCCGTCAGCTCCTCGCGGGCGATCGCGTCGGCCTCGCGCAGCAGCTCCAGCCGCTCGCGGGTGACCTCGCCGACGATGCGGATGCCCAGGCCGGGGCCGGGGAACGGCTGGCGCTGCACGATCTCCTCGGGCAGGCCCAGCTCCTGGCCGACCATCCGGACCTCGTCCTTGAACAGCTGGCGCAGCGGCTCGACGAGCCGGAACTCCAGATCCTCGGGGAGGCCGCCGACGTTGTGGTGCGACTTGATGTTCGCGGTGCCGGTGCCGCCGCCGGACTCGACGATGTCGGGGTAGAGGGTGCCCTGCACCAGGAACTCCACCGGGTGGTCACCGGGCGCCTCGGCGACGATCTCGGCTTGCGCCTGCTCGAAGACCCGGATGAACTCCCGCCCGATGATCTTGCGCTTCTGCTCCGGGTCGGACACCCCGGCCAGCGCGTTCAGGAAGCGCTCGGAGGCGTCGACGACCTTCAGCTGCACGCCGGTCGCGGCGACGAAGTCCTTCTCGACCTGCTCCGTCTCGCCCTTGCGCATCAGGCCGTGGTCGACGTAGACGCAGGTCAGCTGGCTGCCGATGGCGCGCTGGACGAGGGCCGCGGCGACCGCGGAGTCCACCCCGCCGGACAGCCCGCAGATCGCCCGGCTGCTGCCGACCTGCGCGCGGATCGCGGCGACCTGCTCCTCGACGACGTTCTCCGCCGTCCACGTCGGGGCCAGGCCCGCGCCGCGGTAGAGGAAGTGCTCCAGGATCTGCTGGCCGTGCGTACTGTGCAGCACCTCGGGGTGGTACTGGACGCCGTAGAGCCGCTTCTCGTCGTTCTCGAACGCCGCGACCGGCACCAGGTCGGTGGACGCGGTGACGGTGAAGCCCTCGGGCGCGGCCGAGCACGCGTCGCCGTGCGACATCCACACCGACTGCTCGGCCGGGGTGCCCTCGAAGAGCGTGGAGCCGGGCCGCGAGACGCTCAGCGCGGTACGGCCGTACTCGCGCGCGCCGGTGTTGTCTACCGTGCCGCCCAGCGTGGTGGCCATGATCTGGAAGCCGTAGCACATGCCGAAGACGGGGACACCGGCCTCGAACAGCGCCGGGTCCAGCGTCGGCGCGCCCGGCTCGTAGACGGACGAGGGGCCGCCGGAGAGTATGACGGCCTTGGGGCGCTTGGCCAGCATCTCCTGGACCGGCATGGTCGAGGGGACGATCTCGCTGTAGACCCTGGCCTCGCGCACCCGGCGGGCGATGAGCTGGGCGTACTGCGCCCCGAAGTCGACGACGAGGACCGTGTCGTTCTCGGGCGTCAGTTCGTCGGTCCTGGGCGTCTCGGTGTTCGCGGGGGTCGCTGGTGCCACGTGCTGCCTTCCGGCGGTCTGCGAAGGGGGGTCGATCTCCGATTCTACCGCCGCTACACTCACCCCCATGACCGCGCACACCTTCGCGTTTACCTATGGCAACTGGCCCGGCCGGCTGCCATGGTCGCGTCGCGTGTGCCGCTGACACCGCGACTTCCAGGCGCCCCGGGCTCACCGCCCGGGGCGCCTGCCGTTTCCCGGGCGGGACGGCACCGCGGCTCCCGGAGGTCCACCACCGACCGGACCCGAGGAGCAGACATGACGACACCGGCACCGCAGCAGCAGGACGCGCCCACCCCCGACGAGGTGATCGCGGCGAACCGGGCGCGGATCGACGACCTGGACACCCGCATCATCGCCCTGGTCGAGGAGCGCATGGCGGCGTCGCGGGCCGTCCAGCAGGCACGGATGGGGGCCGGCGGGCGGCGCGTGCACCTGGCCCGCGAGATGGAGATCCTGCGCACGTACGGGGACGCGCTCGGGCGGCCGGGCACCTCGGTCGCGATGACGCTGCTGGAGCTGTGCCGCGGCACGGTGTGACACGGCCGGGCACGGTGGGTCGCGTCCGGGCGCGGCGGGACAACGCGGCGCGCGGGCGCGACCCTTTCGGGGGGCATCACCCGAACGGCACGTGACCGCCCCGCGGTGCCTTCGTTGGAGGTGGTGTCCGTGCCAGCCAGGGGCGGTCGCCAACACCACGCGTGGAAGTGGACACCGCCCAGACGCAGCTGGGCGGGGTGTGGGCCGGTGCGATGAGGCGGCGCAGCGATGCGCCGCCGTGGGACCTCGCAGCGGCAGCCAGTGACCGGACGGCAGGGGACAGCAGCCCGGTCACGACTCCAAGAGGCGGTCGGCTCCGGGGACGCCCGGGTCCGGCCGCTCTGCGGCACCTCTCACGGCACCCGCTGCCGCAATTGCACCGAGAGCACCGTAACGCACACATTACCGTGCGTACAGGCGCGTTCGGTGCTCTTTCACCGGGAAGAGGAGTCCTCCGCGTCCTGTGCGGCGGCTCCGGGAGCCCCCTCGTCCCCCGGAGCCGTGGCTCCCGCCGCCTGTCCGCGGGCCGGCGGCACCGCGGGAACGGGCAGCAGCGGCAGCCGCAGCGCGCCGAACGCGCTGTCGGGCACCGCCGGTTCGGCCGGCGGCACGGCCGGGATCTCGCGGTAGGGCTCGCCCTGGGCCGGACGCGGGTCCTCCTCGCCCTTGTTGGGCCACAGCGACATCGCGCGTTCGGCCTGGGCGGTGATGGTGAGCGACGGGTTGACGCCGAGGTTCGCCGACACCGCGGCGCCGTCCACGACATGGATGCCCGGGTGCCCGTAGAGCCGGTGGTAGGGGTCGATGACGCCGTGCTCGGCGTCCTCGCCGATCGGGCAGCCGCCGAGGAAGTGCGCGGTCATCGGGCGGTTGACGGCCTCGCCGATGTTGCTGCCCGCGAAGCCGTTGATCTGCTCGGCGATGAGCTGCGCGGCCCGCGCGCCCTCGGGGATGTGCACGGGGTTGGGCTCGCCGTGGCCCTGCCGGGCGGTCAGCAGGCCCTTGCCGGGGCCGCGCTTCTTGCGGTACGTGGCCAGGGAGTTGTCGCTGGTCTGCATGACCAGGCCGATGATGGTGCGCTCCGACCAGCGCCGGTTGGACAGCGACAGCACCGCGAGCAGCGGGTGCCGCAGGTAGGCACCGGCGAACTCCGCCCAGCGCGGCAGCTTTCCGCGGTACGGCGCGGCCAGGATCGAGAACGAGCCCATGGAGTTGGAGCCGCGGCCGTAGCGGACCGGCTCGATGTGGGTGTGGTCGTTGGGGTGCACGGACGAGGTGATCGCCACCCCGCGGGTGAAGTCCGGGGCGCGGCCCGGGTTCTTCTTCCGGTAGCGGCGCGGCGAGGTCTGGGCGCCCACCAGGGCCTCGGAGTTGGTGCGGGTCAGCTCGCCGAGCCGGGGCGACAGGGCGGGCAGCCGGCCGCTGTCGCGCATGGTGTGCAGCAGCGTCTGCGTCCCGTACGTGCCCGCGGCGACGACGACCTGGCGGGCGCGCAGGGTGGTGCGGGCGCCCTTGCGGCGGCGGTCGGTGGGCACGGTCGTGACCCGGTAGCCTCCGCTCGCGTCCTCGGTGAGGTCCACGACGGTGGTCATGGGGTGGACGGTGGCGCCGGACCGTTCTGCCAGGTGCAGGTAGTTCTCGTTGAGGGTGTTCTTCGCGCCGTGCCGGCAGCCGGTCATGCACTCCCCGCACTCGGTGCAGGCCCGCCGGGAGGGCCCCGCGCCGCCGAAGTACGGGTCGGGCACCTCCTCGCCGGGGGCGGCCTTGACGGCGCCGTCGGAGTCGCCGCCGTCGCCGAAGAAGACACCGACCGGGGCGAGGTGGAAGGTGTCGCCGACGCCCATCTCCTGGGCCGCGGCCTTCAGATGCTCGTCGGAGGGTGTGGTGGTCGGGTTGAGCCGCACCCCGAGCATGCGCTTGGCCTGGTCGTAGTACGGCGTCAACTCCCGCTGCCAGTCGGTGATGTGGCCCCACTGGCGGTCCTGGAAGAAGGCGGCGGGCGGTACGTAGAGGGTGTTGGCGTAGTTGAGCGAGCCGCCGCCGACGCCCGCACCGGCGAGGACCAGGACGTTGCCGAGGACGTGGATGCGCTGGATGCCGTAGAGGCCGAGCGCGGGCGCCCACAGGTAGTTGCGCAGGTCCCAGGAGTTCCTGGGCAGTTCGCCGCGGGCGAAGCGGCGGCCGGCCTCCAGCACGCCGACGGTGTAGCCCTTCTCGGTCAGCCGCAGCGCGGCGACCGAACCGCCGAAGCCGGAGCCGATCACGAGGACGTCGTAGTCGAAGCCGTCCTCCGCCCCGCGAGAGCCGCGGGGTTCGCCTTCCGCTGTCACAAGCGCCTCCTCAGCGCATCCGGAGCGTCTTCATCAGCCGCAGCGAACGGCTCAGGAAAGCCGCGTACTTCTCGTCGTCCATGCCGAGGGAGGGACCGAGCGGCAGCAGCCGCTGGGTGGCGACGGTCTGCGCCTCGGTGTACTTGAGGATGCCCTCCGAGCCGTGCCGGCGGCCCAGCCCGGAGTCCTTCATGCCGCCCATCGGGGCGCGCACGCTGCCGTACGCGGCGGCGTAGGCCTCGTTGACGTTGACCGTGCCGGAGCGCAGCCGCGCGGCGATCCGGGCGCCGCGCCGTACGTCCTTGGTCCACACGCTCGCGTTGAGGCCGTAGGGCGTGGCGTTGGCACGTTCGACGGCCTCGTCCTCGTCCCGGAAGCGGTAGACGGAGACGACCGGGCCGAAGGTCTCCTCGGTGCAGACGGCCATCGGCGGCTCCACGCCGTCCAGGATCGTCGGCTCGTAGACGTACGGGCCGACGTCCGGGCGGGCGCGGCCGCCGGCGAGCACCCGGGCGCCCTTGTCCTTCGCCTCCTCCACGTGCCGGGTGACGACGTCGAGCTGGGCCGGGCCGACGAGCGAGCCCATGCCCGCGCCGTAGGCGAGCGCGGTGCCGAGCTTGAGCGCCCGGGTCCTGGCGGCGAACCGCTCCAGGAAGGCGTCGGCGACCGAGGCGTCCACGAACAGCCGCTCGATGGAGATGCACAGCTGGCCCGCGGAGGCGAAGCACGCGCGCACCGCGCCCTCGGCGGCCTTGTCGAGGTCGGCGTCGCGCAGCACCAGCAGGGCGTTCTTGCCGCCGAGTTCGAGGCTCGCGCCGACCAGCCGGGCGGCGGCGCGCTGGGCGACCTCGCGGCCGGTGCGGGTGGAGCCGGTGAAGGACACGTAGTCGGCGTGGTCGACGACGGCGGGCCCGACGACCGGGCCCTCACCGATCACGATCTGCCACACGCCCTCCGGCAGGCCCGCCTCGATCAGCTGCTCGCGCGCCCACAGGGCGGTCAGCGCGGTCTCGGTGTCGGGCTTGGTGACCAGCGCGTTGCCCGCGACGAGGGCGGGCAGCGCGTCGCCGACAGACAGCTCCAGCGGGTAGTTCCAGGGCGAGATCTGCCCGACGACCCCGCGCGGCTGGCGCAGCTCCACCGTGCGGGTCAGGGCCGGGATCGCGCCCTGGTGGCGCCGGGCGGCGAGGTAGGACGGCGCCTTGAGCCCGTAGTGCCGGGCCGCCATCGCGACGACCTGCACCTCCTCGTGGGCGTGCAGCCGGGCCTTGCCGGTCTCTACCTGGATGAGGTCGAGCACCTCGGCCTGCCGGGCGAGGACGAGGTCGTGGAAGCGCAGCAGGACCGCGGCCCGGCGCTTCGCCGGGAGGGCCGCCCACTGCGGCTGGGCCGCGCGCGCCCGGCGGAAGGCCTCGGCGACGTCGTCGGGCGTGGCCTCGGGGAGGGAGGCCAGCTCGGCGCCGGTGAGCGGGGTGTGGCTGGTGGTGCGGCCGGTGCCGGGCAGGCCGCGGGTGAGCCGGGCGACGAGGTCGGGTGTGACGACGTCGGCGGGGCCGCGGGCACCGCCGGGCAGCGCCGGGTTGCCGCCCTCGGGGGCCGCGGGGGCGTCGGCGGTGGCGGTGGCGGCCGCGGGGGCGTCGTCGCGACTGGGGGTCGGCTGCGGCGAATCCGTCATGCCGGTGAGATTACGACGCGGGGCCCGGTGTGGCTACCCATGAGTAGCCACTTTCTACCGGCGGTAACACCTTTGGCGGCAGCTTCGCCGCCCGCCGGGTGCTCCCGACAGAACTGGACTTGCCGGTCCATTTTTCACTTCCTACCGTCGAAGACGTCCCCCCAGCGGGCCCCCGGACCTCCCCCGGGCCCCTCCGGAAAGGAAACAGCCCATGCGCGCGATCCGCGTCGAGCAGCACGGCGGCCCCGAGGTCATGGATGTCGCCGACATCCCCGAGCCCGCCCCCGGCCCCGGCCAGGCCCTGGTCGAGGTGGCCGTGGCGGGCGTGAACTACATGGACGTCGGCGCCCGGCAGATCGGCGGCCCCGGCTGGACCCCGCCCTTCGGCCTCGGCGTCGAGGGCGCGGGCACCGTCGTCGCGCTCGGCGAGGGCGCCGCCGAGGCCGACGGGCCCGAGGGCCTCACGGTCGGCGACCGCGTCGCCTGGTTCTACCACCCCGGCAGCTACGCCGAACGCGCCGCGATCCCTGTCACGTCCCTCGTCCGGGTGCCCGACGGCATCGACGACGAGACCGCCGCCGCCGTCATGATGCAGGGCCTGACCGCCAACCACTTCACGACCGAGACCTACGCCGTACGCCCCGGCGACACCGCCGTCGTGCACGCCGCGGCCGGCGGCGTCGGCCTCATGCTCACCCAGATGATCAAGGCCCGCGGCGGCACCGTCATCGGCCTGGTCTCCCGTGAGGACAAGGTCCCCGTCGCGAAGGAGGCCGGCGCCGACCACGTCCTGGTGTGGTCCGGCGGCGGCTTCGAGGACCGGGTCCGGGAGCTGACCGGCGGCGAGGGCGCGGACGTCGTCTACGACGGCGGCGGCACCGCGACCTTCCGCTCCTCCCAGCTCGCCCTGCGCCCGCACGGCACACACGCCTACTACGGGCCCTTCATGGGCGTCCCGTCCTTCTCCGTGACGGACCTGCCCAACAGCATCCTGTTCAGCTACCCCATGGTGCAGCACCACGTCCGCACCCCCGAGGCACTGCGGCGGCGCAGCGCGGAGGTCTTCGCGATGCTCGCGCAGGGCAGGATCGGGGTACGTGTCGGCGGGCGCTACCCGCTCGCCGAGGCCGCGACCGCGCACACCGACCTGGAGTCGCGCCGCACCACCGGCAAGCTGCTGCTCATCCCGTAGAGGAGACCCATGACGCTCACCAGCAGGGGTGCGGCCACCCGCGACCGCATCCTGGAGGGCGCCGCCGCCGAGATCCGCCGCCAGGGCGTCTTCTCGGTGACGCTGGACGACGTGCTCGCCGCCACCTCCACCAGCAAGAGCCAGCTCTTCCACTACTTCCCCGGCGGCAAGGAGGAGCTGTTCCTCGCCGTCGCACGGCACGAGGCCGACCGCGTCCTCGCCGACCAGCAGCCGGAGCTGGGCACGCTCACCTCCTGGGAGGCGTGGCGGGCCTGGCGGGAGAAGGTCGTCGGCCACTACCGGGCGCAGGGCCAGGACTGCCCGCTGAGCATCGCCGTCTCCCAGGCGGGCCGCTCCACCCCCGCGACCCGGGCCGTCGTCGCCGAGCTGATGCAGCACTGGCAGTCCGCGCTCGCGGAAGGCGTCGCCCACATGCGGGCGGCCGGCCGCACCGCACCCGACATCGACCCGGAACGCGTCGCCGCCGCGCTGCTCGCCGCGATCCAGGGCGGGGTGCTCATCCTCATGTCCACCGGCAGCACCGCGCACCTGGAGGCCGCGCTCGACGAGGGCATCGCCGCGCTGCGCCGCGGCGCCCCCGTCACGGTGTGAACGTCCGCCGGGCGGTGTCGAACAGGGCCCTGGTCTCCTCGGTCCTGTCCAGCGGCCCGGACAGCCACACGTCGTACATCCGCCCGTCCTGCACCCAGCACAGGTCGAAGGTGCGCCGCGCGCCCTTCCCGTCACCGAAACCGTCGTAGGTGAACTCCCACAGCGCGGCGTCCGCCCCCTGCTGCGCGGTCCGCGTCACCACCCCGTCCCGGTAGCCCCGGTACGGGCCCTTCGCCCCGCGCGCCTGCACGTCCTGACCGTGCATCACGTCGTACGCCGTCCCCTTGCCCGGCGGCTGTATCCGCTCCCCGAACCGGAACGCGTGATCCGCCGACCAGTAGTACACCCGCGGCGGAACCTCCTGCCGGTCCCACCCGTCCGGCAGGGCGACCGACCAGCCGTGCGGGTCGGCGACCGTACGGAAGCCCGCCGGGAGCGGGGACGCGGTGGGCGTCGGGCGCGGGGCCGCGGTCGTCGTGGCGGGCGCCTGCGTGGTGACCGCCGGGGACGGGGCGGCGCCACCCCCGTCCCTGCCCCTGAGCACGACAACAGCGGCGGTCCCGCCCGCCACCACCGCGATCAGCACCGCAGCGGCGAGCCCCGCCAGCAACCGACGCCGCCGCCCCTTCCGCCCACGCCCCGGCCCCGGCTCCGGCACGGCCCGCGGCACGGTGGGCGGGGTCGGCGGCTCGATGCCCGCCTCCGCGTACGCGACCAGCACCGTCCGCACATCCGCCGCCGCCATCCGGCGCGCCGGATCCCGCTCCAGCAGCCCCCGTACGACCGGCAGCAGCGGACCCACCGCCTCCGGCGGGCGGATGTCCGCGAACGCCACGGCGTGCACGATCTCCGCCACCGACTCGCCCCGGAACGGCGAATGCCCCTCCACCGCCGCGCACAGCAGCGCCCCCAGCGACCACAGGTCCGACTCCGGCCCCGCAGCCTGGTTCGGATCCATCCGCTCCGGCGCGGTGTACTCGGGCGAGCCCACGAAGGCGCCCGTCTCACTGACCGTGTCGCTGCCCGGCACCCGCGCGATACCGAAGTCCGTGAGCACGACGCGGCCGGTCGTACGGTCGAGCAGCACGTTCGCGGGCTTCACGTCACGGTGCTGGATGCCGCGCTCATGGGCCGCGAGCAGCGCGCCCGCGACCGCCGCGCCCACCCGCGCGGCCTCGCGCGGCGGAAGCGGGCCGTCCTCGCGCAGCACCTCCGCGAGCGAGCGGCCGTCCACCAGCTCCATCACGATCCACGGCCGGCCGTCCTGCTCCACGACGTCGTACACGACGACCACGTTCGGATGCCGGATCCGCGCGAGGCCCCGCGCCTCGCGCAGCGCGCGCTGCTCGCCGTCGGCAAGGTGCAGTTCCTTGACGGCGACGGTGCGGTGCAGCAGTTCGTCCGTCGCGGCCCAGACGGTGCCCATGCCGCCGCGGCCCAGGCGCGCGCCCAGCCGATACCTCTCCGCGACAACCCGGTCCGTCCCCATACCCCCTCCGGGCGCTCCCCGTCCCCGACCCCCGGACCCTATCGGGTCCCGCCCCCCGAGCGACCGGCTTCCCGCCGCGGGAGGTGCCCGCGCCTGACGGCGCGGGGTGTTTCCCACCCCCACCACCCGTGCGGGTAGGAGCAAGAGTTGCGGTCTCCCTGTGGGGCGCATTCGCCGTCGGGGGCGAATCGCAGTCCCCAAGACATCCACCCCACCGGCAGGCAGCCGCCGACGAAACGCCGGGAGGGGGACGGTGCGGGGTGCCCCCGCAGGAATGCGCTGTCGGTGGCTCACCAACCAGGTAGGAGGCCGAACGCGCATTCCGAGGAGGTGCCCCGTGGCGGCCCCCGACCCCACCCCGCGGCGCGCCGCGAAAGGGGCGCGAGGAACTGCGCGCTCAGCCCCCACCGGCAGAGGGTCGCGCGGCGAACCGCACCACGCAGAACGAAGCGCCCCACCCTCAAAGCAAGAGCACCCGGCGGCCCGCTAGCCCGCGGTGTACGTCTCGACCACCTTGTCGAAAGCCCGCTGCACAGCGGCCCGCTGCACGTCCGGCCCGTACACGAGCACGACGTGATACCGCCCGCCGATCTGGATCGCCAGATTCCGCGCGTACACGGACTGCTGGTTCGCGTCGCGCCACGTGTACTCCCCCTCCGCGGCGGTGTGACCGTGCACGGTCACGGTCTGGAGGCCCGACGCCGAGGACCAGGAAGACGCGCGGAAATCCGCGAGTTCGGGTTCGACGAGCTGGTAGGCCAGCGGATCCTGCGCGTCGCCGGTGGCCTTGTCGCGGCCGGGGACGACGGTCATCGTGAGGTCGCTGCCGGTGTAGCGGACCTGGTCCTTGCCGTTCTTGCCCGCGCGCTGCCACCCCGTGTGGACGGCGACGGTGAAGCCCGCGGGGTCGGTGCGCAGGGCGAAGTCGGGGCCGAGGTCGGGGGGCGCGGAGGGCGGCGGGGCCGCGCTGGTGGGCGCCTTGGTGGCGGACGCGGAGTGTGAGGGGGCGGCGGGGGCCGAGGAGGGCGCCGCGTGCGTGCCGCCAGAGCCGCCGGAGCCGCCGGAGTGGGACCCCGGCATCTGCGCGGGCACCGTGCGGTCGCCGTTGGAGCCGTCGGAGGACGTGTCGCGGTGCGGCATGAGCAGCACCACCGCGACCGCGGCGACGACGAGCAGCGCGAGCAGCACGACGAGCAGCCGCAGGCCGAGGCGGCGCGGCGCGGCGCCGCCGTCCTGGGCGGGTCCGCGGGAGGAGACGACCTGCTCGTGCAGGAAGTGCTCCTGCTCCGCGCGGGGGGCGCGTTCGCGGGGCGCGCGTTCGGGGCGGGCCGGGCGTGCGGGCCGTGCCGCCCTGGCCTGCTTGCCGCGGGCGTGCCGGCGGTGCTGGAGCCCGCCGGGGTCGGCGGATTCGCGGCGGCGGCGCCGTACGAGTTCGCCCTTGCGGCGTTTGACGGGCAGTTTCGCGGGGTCGGCCTCGACGAAGACGGTGTGCTCGCCGAGGTCGGGTTCGGGGGCGGAGCGGATGAGGGAGCGCAGCCAGCCGCCCAGTTCCTCGGCCTCGGGGCGTTCCTCGGGGTCGGGGCGCAGCAGTGATTCGACGAGCGGGCGCAGCGCCCCGCACTCCTCGGCGAAGGCGGGCGGTTCGGAGCAGACCATCTGGACGAGTTCGGCCGCGTTCTCCTCGGGGTAGGGCGGGTGGCCCTGGACGGAGCGGAAGAGGAGCGCGCCGAGCGCCCAGAGGTCGGCGGGCGGGCCGACGGGCGGCGAGAGCTGCCATTTCTCGTGGACGGGGTGGGCCTGTTCGGGGGCCCAGCGTTCGGTGACGGCGCCGACGACGGTGATGCGGTTCTGCCTGGCCCGTTCGGCTTCCAGCGCGGAGCGCGGCCCGTGCCAGGCGGCGGCGTCGGGCGCGGCGCCGTCGGGCGGGCCGTTGGGCTCGTCGGAGCCTTCCTCGGCGGGGCCGGTCATGGCGGGGACGGGCTCGGAGTCGCCCTCGGGCAGCGGGTCGTAGCCGCACAGCGCTTCCTGGGCGGCGCCCGCGGCGAGGCCGCCGAGCATGGCGCGGCCGTCGTCGCACACCAGCACGGTGCTGGCGGTGACGTTGCGGTGCGTCCAGCCGTCGGCGTGCAGTGCGCGCAGCGCGGTGAGGACGTCGGAGGCGATCTCGGCGGCGCGGTAGGCGTCGATGGGGCGTTCGGCGAGTAACGCGGCGAGCGGCCGTCCGGACACCAGTTCGCTCGCGATCCAGAGGCTGCCGCCCTCGACGAAGATGTCGAAGACCTGCACCAGGCGGGGGTGGTCGGGGATCGCGGCGGCGGCGCGGGCGGCGTCCAGGGCGCGCCGGGCGCTCTCGCCGAGCGCGCCGGGCCCGTCGCCGAAGCCGTCGTGGCCGTCGTACCCGCCGTACTCGTCGTCGTCGCCGACGACCTCGGGCAGCAGCACCTGGCGGACCAGGACCTCCTGGCCGCTGTAGGTGTCGAAGGCGCGGGTCTCGACGAGTTCGAACTCGTCGGCGGGCGGCCGGGGCAGCCGGTAGCGGTCGGCGAGCACCCGCCCTGCGTATTCGTCCACGGCGCCCCCTCCCTGGCCCGGTCGACTGCGGTCCTTGCGCGTACCGAACCGGTCGCGTCCGGTTCTCATCCGGCTGCGGACGGTTCGTGCACCCTTACCATACGTGCTGCCTCGCACTCATCCGGCCGGTTTGAAGGTGGCGAAGGCGACCTCGCGCATCTGCCGGTTCTCCGGGCTGTTCCAGTCGTCCACGGGGGTGGTGAAGAGCAGCGCGTAGCCGTGGTGCTTGTCCGTCACCATGCCGCGGTTCAGGACGTGCACTTGCTTACCCTCGGAGGTGCGCTTGTACTCCCAGTCCGCCGCGTCGTACGTGCGATACGGGACGCTCTTCACGGCGATCTGCTGGTAGCCGGTGATGGTGTTGTGGGCGGCGCTCTTCTGCCACTCCGCGAGCGCGCTGGGCTTGGGCGAGTTGGTGTAGTCGACCATCAGGCGCGCGCCGTTCGGCCCGCTGTAGTACGTGCCCGTGCGGTAACCGGCCCGGTCCGGCAGGCGCTTCCAGCCGTCGGGGAGGGCGACGGCCGCGCCGCCGTTGGCGGTGACGAGCTGGAAGCCCTGGGGGGCGGCGCCGGGGGCCGCCGCCGCGTCGCCGTCCTCGGCGTCGTCGCCGCCCTTGCCCTTGCCCTTGTTGCCGCCGTGGTCGTCGCCCTGGTCGTCGCCGTCGCCGGGCTGCGTGGTGGGGGCGGAGGTCTGCGCGGTGTCCTTGCCGTCCGCGCCCTTTCCGGCGGTGCCGGCCGTACTGGCCGTGGTGCCCTGCTTCGTGCCGTCGCCCTTCTTGTCACCGCTGCCGCCACCGGAGTTGGCGACCAGGACGCCGATGATCGCGGCGATCACCGCGAGGACGGCGACGACCACGACGAAGAGCGTGCGGCGCGGTACGACGTCGGTGAGCGGGGCGCGCGCCGGGCGCGGCACGGCGTCGGCGGGTGCGCCGGGCGCGCCCGCCGGGTGGACGGCGGCGGCCTTCGGCTTGGGCTTCGCGGCGGCGCGGCGCACCGCGGCGAGCGCCTCGCGGGCCCGGTCGAGGTCGGGCACGGCGGCGGAGGCCGCGGCGGGCTCGCCGGCCGGGGCGGGGGACGCGGGGGCCTGCTCCGGCACGGGCGGGAGCACGCTGGTGCGGGTCTCGCCGCTGGATATGCGCGGGGCGTCCACGGGCGGCTCCGGAGCGTCGACGACCTCCCGGAGCAGGGTGCGGGCCGCGTGCTCGTCGAGGCGCTTGTCGGGGTCCTTGGTGAGCAGCCCGGAGATGACGCGGGCGAGCGGTCCGGCGTTGGGCATCGGGCCGACCGGCTCGGTCATCACCGCGGTGAGGGTCGCGATGGCCGACCCCTTGTCGTACGGCGGGCGGCCCTCGACGGCGGCGAAGAGCAGCGCGCCGAGCGACCACAGGTCGGCGGGCGGGCCGGGCTTCTGGCCGCGGGCGCGTTCGGGCGAGATGTAGGAGGGGGCGCCGACGAGCATGCCGGTGGAGGTGACGGACGGGTCGCCGTCGATCTGGGCGATGCCGAAGTCGCTGAGCACGACGCGGGTGTCGTCGGCGATGAGGACGTTGGAGGGTTTGACGTCGCGGTGCAGGATGCCCTCGCGGTGCGCGGCGGACAGCACGTCCAGCACGACGAGGCCGACCTCGGCGGCGCGGCGCGGGGTGAGCGGGCCGTCGTCGCGGATCCGGTCGGACAGCGAGCGGCCCTCGATCAGCTCCATCACGATCCACGGCCGGTCGTCCTCCTTGACGACGTCGTAGACGGTGATCGCGCCGGTGCCGCGTATCCGCGCGGTCGCCTTGGCCTCGCGCAGGGTGCGGGTGACGAGGCGGCGCTTCTCCTCCTCGTCGACGTTTCCGGGGAAGCGCAGTTCCTTGACGGCGACGGTACGGCCCAGGGTCTCGTCGGTCGCGCGCCAGACCGTGCCCATGCCGCCCTTGCCGAGCACGCCGTCGAGCCGGTACCGGTCGGCGAGCAGACGTCCGTCGGTACCTTCGACCTCGCTCATGGCTTCCCTCTGTGGTCGTACGGGTGAATCCCCATCATCCCCGAAGCGGGCACTCACAGGCCAATACGCAGGAAGGGCCCCGGTGGTTCGGCGAACGGCGGTGCGAACCGGCCGGGCGGTGTCAGCCGGTCTCCCGGAATCCGGCGACGGCGTTGTCGAACACCGGCTTGTAGTCCGACCACTGCGCCTTCGGTGCCGACAGGTACACCGCGTACTCCCGGCCGCCGGGCTTGCCGAAACCGAGGTCGAGGGCGCGGAAGGGCTTGGTGGTGCCCTGGAAGGTGAACTGCCACAGCGCGGCCTCCTGGCCGTCCGCGGTCTTCGTCCGCTCCATCCGCTCGCGGTGGTAGTCCTTGACCTGCCCCTGCGTCTGCGGCTCCAGGTCGATCCAGTGCTGGTACGGGTCGAGGCCGGCGAAGTCCAGCGCGCTGATCTTGAGGGCGACGGTGTCGGTGGGGTCTATGTAGCTGACCTGGTCGCCGCCGTCGTAGACCTTCTTGTGCCAGCCGTCGGGCACCGGGACCTGGTAGCCGCGGTTGGCCTGCTCGGCCAGGTGGTAGCCGTCGGGGACGGGCGGCGGCTCGTAGGTCGGGGCCCCGGTGGTGGGCGGCGCCGTCGTCGGGTCCTGCGTCGGGGTGCCGCTCGTGGGGGCGGCCGTGCCGGTGGCGGTCGGGGACGGGTCGGGGCTCGCGGCGTCGGAGTTGTGGGCCCGGTCGACGGCGACCGCGACAGCCGCGGCCACCACGGCGACCGCGACGGCGGCGGCGACCCAGGGCCAGGGGCGGCGCCGCCGGTCGCCGGACGGCGGACCGTGCTGCGACCCCTGCTGCGACCCCTGCTGCGACCCCTGCTGCGGGCCCTGCTGCGGCTCGCGCGGCGGCGGCACGCTGCCGGTGTACGCGGGCTGTCCCGGCCCGGTGTGCGGGCCCGTCCCGGGCGGCGCGGTCATCGTGACCTGCCGTACCGGCCCGGCCGGGGGCGGCGGCACGGGCCTGGTCAGGCCGGTGCGCTCGACGAACGCGGTGTCGGGTTCGGCCGCGGGTATCCGCAGCATCCGCTCGGCCTGCTCGGCGGACAGCCGCTCGGTGGGCTCCTTGGCCAGCAGTCCGGCGATCACCTCGGTGAGCGCGCCCGCGCCGGGCGGCGGTTCGATCGTCTCCTCGGCGATGGCGTAGGCGGTCTCGATCGCGGTGGGGCGGCGGAAGGGCGAGCGGCCGTCGACGGCCTGGTAGAGCGTGGCGCCCAGCGCCCACAGGTCGGCCTCGGGGCCGGGCGGGGCGCCGCGCAGCCGCTCGGGCGACAGGAAGTCGATGGAGCCGATGATCTCGCCGGTGCGGGTCAGGGTGGAGGTGCCGGAGGACTGGGCGATGCCGAAGTCGGTGAGCACGATGCGGCTGCCCAGCGGCACCCGCCCGGTGCCGGTCCCGGTACCGGTACCCGTATCGGTGTCGGCGCGGGGCGGGCCGCCGACGGGGTGGCCGAGCAGCACGTTGCCGGGCTTGACATCGCGGTGCAGCACTCCGGCGCGGTGGGCGGCGATGAGCGCGGCGACCATGCCGCGGCCGATCCGGGCGGCGTCGCCGGGGGCCAGCGCGCCGTGCTCCTTGACCAGGTCGCCGAGCGTCATGGAGGGGACGTACTCCATGACGATCGACGGCAGCCCCGCGTCGTCCACGACGTCGTGGACGACGATGACGTTGGGGTGGCTGATGCGGGCCGCGGCGCGGGCCTCCCGCCGGGTGCGCTCGAAGAGCGTGGCCAGCTCGTCGTCGTCCATGTCCGGCTGCGGCGGGTGCAGCTTCTTGACGGCGACCTGACGGTCGAGCAGCTCGTCCTGCGCCCGCCAGACCGTGCCCATCCCGCCGCGGCCGATGCGTTCGAGCAGCCGGTAGCGGCCCGCGACCAACCGCCCCTGGTCCGCCGGTCCCACCATCTCGCGCCCCTCCACCGTCCCCCGTTTTGCGCGGATTTGCCGCGCCCAGACGTCCCGCGTCTAGAGTGGCACGATATCCGGCGCCCCCAGCCGCGCGGCATCCGCGGTCAAGTCGTCGGGCTGGCGCTGGGATTCGCGCTCGGCCTCGACGCGCTTCTCGTAGTACGCCACTTCCTTGTCGATCTGCGCGGCGTCCCAGCCCAGGACGGGTGCCATCAGCTCGGCGGCCTCGCGCGCGCAGCGGGTGCCGCGGTCGAAGGTCTCGATCGAGATACGCGTCCTGCGGGCCAGCACGTCGTCCAGGTGCCGTGCGCCCTCGGCCGAGGCCGCGTAGACGACCTCGGCGCGCAGGTAGTCGTCGGCGCCGCCGAGCGGGGCGGCCAGCGACGGGTCGGCGGCGATCAGCTCCAGCAGCTCCTCGGTCAGCCCGCCGTAGCGGCCCAGCAGGTGCTCCACGCGTGCGACGTGCACCCCGGTACGGGCCGCCGTCCTGGCGCGGGCGTTCCACTGCGCCTGGTAGCCCTCGGCCCCGGCGAGCGGGATCTCCTCGGTGCAGCAGGGCGCGACCCGGTGGTCCAGGCCGTGCACCGCCTCGTCCACCGCGTCCTTGGCCATGACCCGGTACGTCGTGTACTTGCCGCCCGCGACCACCACCAGGCCGGGCACCGGGTGGGCGACGGTGTGCTCGCGCGACAGTTTGCTGGTCGCGTCGGACTCGCCCGCCAGCAGCGGCCGCAGGCCCGCGTAGACGCCCTGGACGTCGTCGCGGGTGAGCGGGGTGGCCAGTACGGAGTTGACGTGGTCCAGCAGGTAGTCGATGTCGGCGCTGGAGGCCGCCGGGTGGGCCTTGTCGAGGTCCCAGTCGGTGTCGGTGGTGCCGACGATCCAGTGCCGCTCCCACGGGATGACGAACAGCACGGACTTCTCGGTGCGCAGGATCAGCCCGGTGGTCGAGTGGATCCGGTCCTTGGGCACCACCAGGTGGATGCCCTTGGACGCCCGCACGTGGAACTGCCCGCGCTCGCCGATCAGCGCCTGTGTGTCGTCCGTCCACACCCCGGTCGCGTTGACGACCTGCCGGGCGCGGATCTCGTACTCGCCGCCCGCCTCGCCGTCGTGCACCCGGGCGCCGACAACACGCTCGCCCTCCCGCAGGAAGCCGGTCACCCGCACCCCGTTGGCCACGTGCGCGCCGTAGGAGGCGGCGGTACGCGCCAGGGTCGCCACGAAGCGCGCGTCGTCCACCTGGGCGTCGTAGTACTGGAGCGCGCCGACCAGCGCGTCCTTGCGCAGCGCGGGGGCGACCCGCAGCGCGTGCCGGCGGGTGAGGTGGCGGTGCATGGGCAGCCCGCGGCCGTGGCCGGAGGAGACCGACATGGTGTCGTAGAGGGCCACGCCGGTGCCCGCGTAGAGCCGCTCCCAGCCCTTGTGCTGGAGCGGGTAGAGGAAGGGCACCGGGCGGACGAGGTGCGGGGCGAGGCGTTCCAGCAGCAGCCCGCGCTCCTTGAGGGCCTCGCGGACCAGCGCGAAGTCCAGCATCTCCAGGTAGCGCAGCCCGCCGTGGATGAGCTTGCTGGAGCGGCTGGAGGTGCCCGCGGCCCAGTCGCGGGCCTCGACCAGGCCGGTCGACAGGCCGCGGGTCACGGCGTCCAGCGCGGTCCCGGCGCCGACGACGCCGCCGCCCACCACCAGGATGTCGAGCTCCTGCTCCGCCATCCGGGCGATGGCCGCGGCCCGCTGGTCGGGTCCGAGTGTCGTGGTACGCATCCGTGCCTCCGTGCCTTCCGGCGGTCGTCGGTCTGAGCGGGTCGTGCGGTCGTACGGGGCTCCGGGTCGTCCCGGGGTCCGGGCGGGACGTCGGGCGGACCCGTCCCCTCGATAGTGACCGGACGCGCCGGGCGCTGCCAGGGCAGCCCGTACGGCTGAGGTGGGGGCGTGTCATCGCCCTGACCGGCGCGGCGAGTGGTCATATCAGTCATTTGTCTGGTTAGCCTGCTTTGACGCCATGTGTGAGCCATTCGAGGTGGTTCGTGGTGGTCGCCAGGGAGGACACCCATGCCCGCAGACCTCGCCGTGCTCGGACTCGGCCCCACCGGGCTGTCGCTCGCCCAGGCGGCGACCGCCGCGGGCATCGGCGTCATCGGCTACGACCCCGACCCGGCGGCGGTCGCGGACATCACCGCGGGCCGCGTACCGCCCGGCTCGCTGGCCGCCGCCGACCTGCGCCGCATGCTCTCCTGCGGCTTCCGCGCGACCGGCGACCCCAAGGTGCTCGGCCGGGTGCGCACCGCGGTGATCTGCGCGCCCACCCCGCCCGGCGAGGACCACGCGCTGGACCTGTCCGCGGTCGCCGCCGCCGCCCGCGCGCTCGCCCCGCACCTGCGGCCGCACACCACCGTCGTCCTCGAATCGGCGGTCTACCCCGGCACCACCGACGGCTTCCTGCGCCCGCTGCTCGAAGCGCACGGCCTGCGGGCCGGCCGCGACTTCCACCTCGCCTACTCCCCCGGCCGCCTCGACCCGGGCAACCGCGCCGTCCACTTCGCCACCACTCCCAGGGTCGTCGGCGGCGCCACCCCGGCCTGCACCGAGGCCGCCGCCGCCTTCTACGGCCGGCTCACCGAGCGCGTGGTGCGCGCCCGCGGCATCCGCGAGGCCGAGACCGTCAAACTGCTGGAGACCAACTACCGGCACGTCAACATCGCCTTCGCCAACGAGATGGCCGTCTTCTGCCACGACCTCGGCGTCGACCTGTGGGACGTCATCCGCTGCGCCGAGACCAAGCCCTTCGGCTTCCAGGCCTTCCGCCCCGGACCCGGCGTCGGCGGACCCGCCCACCCCCTGGACCCCAACGCAGCACCGCACTTCACCCCGCCTGCCCACCCGCGGCTGCCCGGACACCCCCTGCGGATGGTCGAACTCGCCGCCGAGGTCAACGGCCGCATGCCGCGCTACGTCGTCCAGCGCGCAGCGGCCCTGCTCAACGAGCACGGCAAGTCGCTGCGCGGCGCCCGCGTCCTGCTGCTCGGCGTCACGTACAAGGCGGACCTCGCCGACCAGCAGGGCGCGCCCGCCCGCGAGATCGCCACCCGGCTGCTCGAACTCGGCGCCCAGCTCTGCTACCACGACCCTTACGTACCCCAGTGGCGCGTCATGGACCGCCCCGTCCCGCGCACCGACTCGCTGTGGGAGGCCGCCGCCGAGGCCGACCTCACCCTGCTGCTCCAGCACCACCGCACGTACGACCTCCAGGGCCTCGCGGTCAAGGCCCAACTGCTGCTCGACACCCGGGGCGCGACCCCTGCGGGCGCCGCCGCCCGGCTCTGAGATCCCGTCAACTCCCGCACGGGATCAGCACCTTCCCCGCACACGACCCTCACCTGCGCGGATGCCGGACAGCCGGCCGCAACCGCACCCCGGGAGCCGGCCGGCGTCCCCTGTCCGACTTCCGGACACTCCCGGACAACGGTCCAGGTCGGGCCATACGTACGGGTCGTGTAACGACCGGACGAATCGTCTTGTCCGATTGTCACCTCCCCCTGCTAGATTTCGCTGTCACCACTCGTGCGCGGGCATGTGCGCATCAAGCCCACAGCGCGCCGCGCCACGAAAACCCGCAGCACGTCCGTCCCCGGGGGAAGTCCTCATGAGCGCCAACTACCCGCCGCCGCAGCAGCCCGGCGGCCAGAACCCGTACGGCCAGCCGCAGCCCGGCCAGCCGCAGTCGCCCTACGGCGCGTCGCCGTACGCCGGCGGCCAGCCCGGCCAGCCCGCACCCGGCGGCTTCAACGCAGGCGCCTACGCCCCGCCCGCCCCGGTCGGCATGGCCCCGCAGCAGAAGAACCCGGGCGTCGCGATCCTCGCCGGTGTCGTCGTCATGCTCGCCGCCGCGTTCGCGTACGCGGGCATCATGCGCGCGATGGCCAAGGACGACGGCAGCTACACCGAGGTCGGCTACATCGCGCTGGTGGTCGGCCTGGTGATCGGCGCCGTCCTCGGCAAGGTCGGCGGCCGCAACCCCGCGCTGCCGATCGTCGGTGTCGTGCTCGCGCTGCTCGGCGTGTTCCTGGGCGAGATGATCGGCCTGTCGATGATCGCCAGCCACTTCGCGTCGCAGAACGGTCTGGACATCTCCTGGTTCAAGGTCCTCACCGACCACGGCGGCGACGTCTTCCGGGAGTGGAAGCACGACTTCGACTTCAAGTCCTTCCTCTTCCTGGCCGTCGCCGGGCTGGAGGGCTTCGTCGTCACCCGCCGCGTCGCGGGCTGACGCAGCCGCAAGCACACGGAAGAGGGGCGGCCCCGCGGGGCCGCCCCTCTTCGTCGTACGCGCCGCAGGCGTCAGCGGTGGTGGGTCGGGGAGACCGTCACCTCGACGCGCTGGAACTCCTTCAGGTCCGAGTAGCCGGTCGTGGCCATCGAGCGGCGCAGCGCGCCGAAGAGGTTCATCGAGCCGTCGGGCGCGTGCGAGGGGCCGAGGAGGATCTCCTCGGTGGTGCCCGCCGTGCCCAGGTTCATCCGCTTGCCGCGCGGCAGCTCGGTGTTCACCGCCTCCATGCCCCAGTGGAAGCCGCGGCCCGGCGCGTCCGTCGCCCGCGCCAGCGGCGAGCCCATCATCACCGCGTCCGCACCGCAGGCCACGGCCTTCGGCAGATCGCCGCTGGAACCGAAGCCGCCGTCCGCGATGACGTGCACGTACCGGCCGCCGGACTCGTCCATGTAGTCCCGGCGGGCCGCCGCCACGTCCGCGACCGCCGTCGCCATCGGCACCTGGATGCCCAGCACGTTGCGCGTGGTGTGCGCGGCGCCGCCGCCGAAGCCCACCAGCACGCCCGCCGCGCCCGTCCGCATCAGGTGCAGCGCCGCGGTGTACGTCGCACAGCCGCCGACGATGACCGGGACGTCCAGCTCGTAGATGAACTGCTTCAGGTTCAGCGGCTCGTGCGACCCGCTCACGTGCTCCGCCGACACGGTGGTGCCGCGGATCACGAACAGGTCCACCCCCGCGTCCACGACCGTCTTCGAGAACTGCGCGGTGCGCTGCGGCGACAGCGCCGCCGCCGTCACCACCCCGGCGTCCCTGACCTCCTTGATGCGCTGCCCGATCAGCTCCTCACGGATCGGCGCCGCGTAGATCTCCTGGAGCCGCGCGGTCGCCCGCGCGTCGTCCAGCTCCGCGATCTCCGCGAGCAGCGGCTCCGGGTCGTCGTAGCGCGTCCACAGCCCTTCGAGGTTCAGCACCCCGAGCCCGCCCAGATTGCCGATCCGGATCGCCGTCTCCGGCGACACGACGGAATCCATCGGCGCGGCCAGGAACGGCAGCTCGAAGCGGTAGGCGTCGATCTGCCAGGCGATCGAGACTTCTTTGGGGTCACGCGTACGGCGGCTCGGCACCACGGCGATGTCGTCGAAGCTGTACGCCCTGCGGCCGCGCTTGCCCCGCCCGATCTCGATCTCTGTCACGTCCTGTGCCTCTCTCCTTGGCCTGCGGCCCCAGTATCCCGCACCCCGCGTGCGGCGCCGCGCCCCGGCTCGGGCCCTGCGCGGCAGGGGGCTTCAGCCGTGGTAGTTGGGGGCCTCGACCGTCATCTGGATGTCGTGGGGGTGGGACTCCTTGAGGCCCGCCGCGGTGATGCGGACGAACCGGCCCTTCGTCGCCATCTCGGCGACATTCGCCGCGCCGACGTAGCCCATGGTCTGCCGCAGGCCGCCGACGAGCTGGTGGAGGACCGCCGCGAGCGGGCCCCGGTAGGCGACCTGGCCCTCGACGCCCTCGGGCACGAGCTTGTCGTCGGAGGAGACCTCGCCCTGGAAGTAGCGGTCCTTGGAGTACGAGCGGCCCTGGCCGCGCGACTGCATCGCGCCGAGCGAGCCCATGCCGCGGTAGGACTTGAACTGCTTGCCGTTGATGAAGAGCAGCTCGCCGGGGGACTCCTCGCAGCCCGCGAGCAGGCTGCCGAGCATGACGCTCTGCGCGCCCGCGGCCAGCGCCTTGCCGATGTCGCCGGAGTACTGGAGGCCGCCGTCGCCGATGACGGGGATGCCCGCGTCCTGGCAGGCGACCGCGGCCTCGTAGATCGCGGTGACCTGCGGGACGCCGATGCCGGCGACGACGCGGGTGGTGCAGATGGAGCCGGGGCCGACGCCGACCTTGACGCCGTCCACGCCCGCGTCGATGAGCGCGCGGGCGCCGTCGCGGGTGGCGACGTTGCCGCCGACGACGTCGATGCCGACGGCGGACTTGATCTTGGCCATCCAGTTCAGCGCGTTGCTGTTGTGGCCGTGCGAGGTGTCGACGACGAGGAAGTCCACACCCGCGCCGACCAGCGCCTGCGCGCGGTCCAGGGCCTCGGGTCCGGCGCCGACGGCGGCGCCGACGACGAGCCGGCCCTCGGAGTCCTTCGCGGCGTTCGGGTACTGCTCGGCCTTGACGAAGTCCTTGACGGTGATGAGGCCGCGCAGCCGGCCGTCCTCGTCGACGAGCGGCAGCTTCTCGATCTTGTGGCGGCGCAGCAGCGCCATCGCGTCCACACCGGAGATGCCGACCTTGCCGGTGACCAGCGGCATCGGCGTCATGACCTCGCGGACCTGGCGGCTGCGGTCGGTCTCGAAGGCCATGTCGCGGTTGGTGACGATGCCGAGCAGCTTGCCCGCCTCGTCGGTGACCGGGACGCCGCTGATGCGGAACTTCGCGCACAGGCCGTCGGCCTCGGCGAGCGTCGCGTCCGGGCGGACGGTGATCGGGTCGGTGACCATGCCGGACTCGGACCGCTTGACCAGGTCGACCTGGTTGACCTGGTCCTCGATGGACAGGTTGCGGTGCAGCACGCCGACGCCGCCCTGGCGGGCCATGGCGATGGCCATCCGCGCCTCGGTGACCTTGTCCATGGCCGCGGACAGCAGCGGGATGTTCACCCGGACGTTGCGGGAGATCAGCGACGAGGTGTCGACCTGGTTGGGCAGTACGTCCGACGCGCCCGGCAGCAGCAGCACATCGTCGTAGGTCAGCCCCAGGGCGGCGAACTTCTCGGCTACTCCGTCGGCGTTCAGCGTCATGACACCTTCTCGAATGGTCTTGCCCGGCGAGTTGTTCAATGGTAGTGGGTTCGCCGGTATTCCCCGGACCACCCGCCCCGGCGTCACCCGCGCGGGGCGCTCACCAGCTAGGACGCGCGCAGGGTGACGGACCCGTCACCCGCGGGCGGCTCAGGCGCTGAGGCCTCGGGCGCGCGGCGGGTGGGCGGCGGCCGACTCCTCGGCGATGGCCCGCAGCCGGCTCAGCGCGCGGTGCTGCGCGACGCGTACGGCGCCCGGCGACATGCCCAGCACCTGTCCGGTCTCCTCGGCGCTCAGCCCGACCGCGACCCGCAGCAGCACCAGTTCGCGCAGGTGGCCGGGCAGCCGGTCGAGCAGGCCGCGGGCCCAGGCCGCGTCGCTGTTGAGCAGCGCGCGCTCCTCGGGGCCGAGCGAGTCGTCGGGCTTCTCCGGCATCTCGTCGGACGGTACGGCGGTGCTGCCGGGGTGGCGCATCGCGGCGCGTTGCAGGTCGGCGACCTTGTGGGCGGCGATGGACACCACGAAGGCCTCGAAGGGCCGCCCGAGGTCGCGGTAGCGCGGCAGCGCGCACAGCACCGCGAGGCAGACCTCCTGGGCGAGGTCGTCCACGAAGTGCCGGGCGTCGCCGGGCAGCCGGCTCAGCCGGGTGCGGCAATAGCGTTCGGCGAGCGGGTGGACGTGCGCGAGCAGTTCGTGGGTCGCCCGCTGGTCGCCCGCGGCGGCGCGGCGGACGAGGGCACCGATGGCCGTGCCGGCCTGAGTGTCGTCGTCGCGCATCCACCCATGGTGCCTCGCCGCCGGAGCTTCCGCCGCATCGCGGGGGTACTTCTGCACCGAAGCGTTATGAGCCGCCGGGCCCGTACCGGTGGCCGGTTCGGCTCCCGGGTCGGCGGCCGGGGCCGTCATCTGCACGGTCCGGTCCGCCGCGTGCTCCGCCTCGTCCTGCGCTGTCCGCTCTGCCATCCGGTGCCCCCGCCGATCCCCGAGGAAGTCCATACGTCAAGCATGCGTCCTCCCCCGGGAAAGCGTGGACTCGTGCGGGGCTTCACCGTACGGCGTAATGCGTACGGCGTACGGCGTAGCGCGCCGGGTGACCCGCACGGCGGACCCGGCGGACCCGGTGGGCTCGGCCGACCTCAGCGGACCAGGCCCCAGCGGAAGCCGAGGGCGACGGCGTGCGCGCGGTCGGAGGCGCCCAGTTTCTTGAACAGCCGCCGGGCGTGCGTCTTGACGGTGTCCTCCGACAGGAACAGCTCGCGGCCGATCTCGGCGTTGGACCGCCCGTGGCTCATGCCCTCCAGGACCTGGATCTCCCGGGCCGTGAGGGTCGGCGCGGCGCCCATCTCGGCGGACCGCAGCCGGCGCGGGGCGAGCCGCCAGGTGGGGTCGGCGAGCGCCTGCGTGACGGTGGCCCGCAGTTCGGCGCGCGAGGCGTCCTTGTGCAGGTAGCCGCGGGCGCCGGCGGCGACCGCGAGCGCGACCCCGTCGAGATCCTCGGCGACGGTGAGCATGATGATCCGGGCGCCGGGGTCGGCGGACAGCAGCCGCCGCACCGTCTCCACCCCGCCGAGGCCGGGCATCCGGACGTCCATGAGGATCAGGTCGGACCGGTCGGCCCCCCAGCGGCGGAGCACTTCCTCGCCGTTGGCCGCGGTCGTTACGCGCTCGACACCGGGTACGGTCGCGACCGCGCGGCGCAGGGCCTCTCGGGCGAGCGGGGAGTCGTCGCAGACGAGGACGGAAGTCATGACCGCCCCCCGCAGCTGAACCGCGTCACGTTGTGCCTCCAGGCTGTACGAAGTAACCACTTCCGCCACACTCAACGACCCTCACCCGAAAGAGTTACGAGGTTTGGTCGTCGCGATCGGCACTCTACGTGATCATGCGCCTACGGATCCGCCACGCCGCAGGTCAGAACGGGTGAGCCGGGAAAATTCCGCGGGGCGTCCGGCACAGGAGACGGGACGGGCGGCGCGTCGAATACTGCTGAACGGGCGGTGATGCCGCTTTTGCGGCGTCTTTGCACCCTTTGGCCGCTCTTTCCTGATGCATGGGCTAATCGCCGTTAGATTGGCGATGAGTCATATTTACATCTACTACGACAGTAGATGTACGGTCGGAGACACCGAGGTCGTCTTGGCCGTCACGCACCCGTCGAGGGGATGAGCAATGGCAGACTTCTCCCGCCTACCCGGCCCTAACGCCGATCTCTGGGACTGGCAGCTCGTGGCAGCCTGCCGCGGCGTCGACAGCTCGCTGTTCTTCCACCCCGAGGGTGAGCGCGGTGCCGCCCGCAGTGCGCGCGAGGCCGCCGCCAAGGAGGTGTGCAGCCGCTGCCCGGTGCGTGCCGAATGCGCGACGCACGCCCTCACCGTCCGCGAGCCGTACGGGGTGTGGGGAGGGCTCACCGAGGACGAGCGCGAGGAGATGATGGGCCGCTCCCGCAACCGGATGCCCGTCCCGCAGAACTGACCGGCCCCTCCCCTCCTCCCCGCGTTCGACCGCCCGTCACACGGCCCGCAGCCGCAGCCCCGCGCGCGCCAGCCGCCCCAGCATCACGTCCACCGCAGGCACCTGCGCGAGGTCGGGCAGCGTCAGCGCCACGACCTCGCGCCGCACCCCCTCCCCCAGGCCCACCGCCACGACGCCCCGCGCCCGTACCGACTCCAGCGCCAGCCGGGGCAGCACCGTCACGCCGAGGCCCGCCGCGACCAGGCCGACCACGGCCGGGTAGTCGTCGGTCGCGAAGTCGATCCGGGGCGTGAAGCCCGCGCGCTCGCACAGCTCGACCAGATGCCTGCGGCAGCGCGGGCAGCCCGCGATCCAGCGCTCGCCCGCGAGATGCGACAGCTCCGCCGCCGCCTGCTCCCGCGCGAGCCGGTGGCCGGGCGGTACGACGCACACCAGCGGGTCGCTCAGCAGCGGGCGCACCACCAGGTCGTCCCACGACTCCTCCGCGGGCGTCGGCAGGTCGGCGTAGCGGAAGGCCAGCGCGATGTCGCAGTCCCCGGCGCGCAGCAGCTCCACCGAGCGCGGCGGTTCGGCCTCCACGAGCGAGATCTCGGTGCCCGGGTGCGCGGCCCGCATCTCCGCGACCGCGCCCGGCACCAGCGTCGCCGTGCCGGACGGGAAGGACGCCAGCCGCACCCGCCCGGCGCGCAGCCCGGCGATCGCGGCGATCTCCTCCTCCGCGGCGGTGAGCCCGGCGAGGATGCCGTCGGCGTGCCGGACGAGCGCCTCGCCCGCCTGTGTCAGCCGCATCTCGCGCGGGCCGCGCACCAGCAGCGGGGTGCCCGCGGACTGTTCCAGGGCCTTCATCTGCTGGCTGACCGCGGGCTGGGTGCAGCCCAGCGCGCGGGCCGCGGCGGAGAAGGACCCGCCGCGCGCCACCGCCCGCAGGACGCGCAGGTGCCGTGCCTCCATCATCGGTCCACCATAAGCATTGCTTAGGGGTGAGCCCAAGAGATCAGCGATGGACTTTGCCCCGGGCCCGGTCCAGGCTGAGGTGTCATGAGCTCCGACACCACCGCTCCCCTCGACCTCACCAGCCCCCTCGCCCCCGCCGAATACCCGGCGCTGGTCCCCGGCTACCTCAACACCGCGACCGTCGGCATCCCCCCGGCCCGCGCCGTCACCGCCCTGCACGACGCCCTCGGCCCGTGGGCCGCCGGGCACACCGGGAGCGACACCTTCGAGGCCGCGGTCACCGCGGCCCGCGCCGCCTTCGCCCGGCTCGCGCACATACCCGCCGACCGGGTCGCGCTCGCCGGGTCCGTCGCGGGCAGCGTCGGCCTGATCGCCACCGCCCTGCCGCCGGGCGCCGAAGTCGTCGCGTACGAGCGGGATTTCAGCGCCCTCGTGCACCCCTTCGCCGCCCGCCCCGACATCACACTGCGGCTCGTCCCGCTGGAGGAGCTGGCCGGGGCCGTACGTCCGGGCACCGCGCTGGTCGCCGTCAGCTCCGCGCAGTCGTCGGACGGCCGGGTCGCCGACCTGCCCGCGATCCGCGCCGCGGCGGCCGCGTACGGCGCCCGTACGCTCGTGGACGCCACACAGTCCGCGGGCTGGCTGCCGCTGGACGCGTCCCTGGACGACTACGTGGTCTGCCACACCTACAAGTGGCTGTGCGCCCCGCACGGCGCCGCCTTCCTCACCGTCCGCCCCGGCGCCGAGGACACCCTCGCGCCGACCTTCGCCGGCTGGTACGCCGCCGCCGACCGCGACGCCATCTACGGCCCCATCGCCGAACTCGCGCCGGGCGCGCACCGCTTCGACACCCGCCCGGCCTACCTGCCGCACATCGCCGCCGCCGCGTCCTTCTCCCTCGTCGAGGAACTGGGCATCGACCGCGTCCACGCCCACGACACCGCCCTCGCCCAGCGCCTGCGCGACGGCTTCACCGCGCTGGGCTACTCCCCCGTGCCGGGCCCGTCCGCGATCGTGGCCGTGCCCGGGGTGCCGGCCGCGGTGACCGAGCGGCTGCGCGCCGCGGGCGCCGTCTTCGCCGCCCGCGCGGGGAACGTCCGGCTGGCGCCGCACTTCTACAACACCGCCGCCGACGTCGACCTGGTCCTGGCGGCGGCGGCCGGCTGACCGGATCCGTCCATATTCGTCCGCAAAAAACAGGCTTCCTGAGATGCGCTTCGTGCCGACTCGACGACACTGGGAGGAGAGGACGGAGCGCCGTGCCGTGCCTCGCACGCCGGGAGGCCCGGCGCGCCCCGTCGCCATGCGCACCCATCGGGAGAAGGCGCACCGTGATGGACGAACCGCGGAACATCGGCCTGGCGGCCGCCATCGCCGGCGGCTATGTGCTCGGCCGTACCAAACGAGGCCAGGTGGCGCTGACAGCCGCCGCGCTCCTGGCCGGGCGGGGGCTGCGCCCCGGCAGCGCCCTCGCCGGCGCCGTCCGCAAGGTACCCGGGATCCCGGGCGGGACGGACGGGGACGACGGGGACAAGGACGGGGCCGGCGAGGGCGGCAAGAAGCACCGCCGCGGCGGGCCGGTCGGCAAGGCCGTCCGCGGTGTCGCCGGCCGGGGCGCGTCCGCCCTCGGCGACACCCTGCGGGAACGCACCGCGGCGCTCGCCGGACTGGACGAGCCGGCCACGGAGGAGCCCGCCGCCGAGGAGGAGACCTCCGGGCAGGCGGACGAGGACGACGGCGGGGAGGACGCCGGGCCGAAGGACACGCGGAGCGCGTCCCGGACCCGCGGCGCCTCCCGCCCCGCGAAGAAGGCCGCCCCCGCCGCCCGGTCCACCGCGCGGAAGAAGGCGCCCGCCGGGAAGCCGTCCGGTACGGGCGCGCGCGGCAAGCAGGACGGTGGCGCGAAGGCCCCGGAGAAGGCGGCCCGGAAGACGGCGCAGAAGGCGGGCAAGGCCGCGCGGACCGCGAAGAAGGCCCAGCCGCGGGCCACGTCCGGCTCACGAACGCAACGGGACAGGTGATCCGATGGCAACCGGACAGAAGAACGCGGAGACGGAGCAGGGCCCCCTGGCGATGCTGCGTCACGAACTGGGCCAGTACATGTCCGCCCGGACTCGCCGCGCCGCCCGCACGGTCGGCACCAGGCTGCGGGACGCGACCGACCGCGTCGCCCAGGAGGAGGACGGCGGCACCCTCCCGAAGGTCGGCTCGCGCGTCCTGCACGGCGAGTCGCCCGCGAAGGCCCTCGCGGAGGAGACGGTCGGCGGTTCCGCGAGCGGGGTCGCCGGGAAGATCAAGAGTGCGGTGACGCCGGGGGACGACTCCGAGGACGACGACTCCGGCGACGGCGGCGGCGACGCGCAGACCGACACCAAGGCGACCAACATCGTCGAGGTCATCGACGTCGGCGTACCGCTGCGCACCGCCTACGACCACTGGACCGAGTACGAGTCGTTCAGCGGCTTCGCGAAGGCCGTGCAGAGCGCGGAGCGCGGCGACGACACCACGAGCGAGTGGATGGTCAAGATCGGCCCGTCCACCCGGACGTGGAAGGCCACCGTCCAGGAGCAGCTGCCCGACGACCGGATCGTGTGGACGACCGAGGGCTCGTCCGGCACCACGCAGGGAGCCGTCAGCTTCCACGAGATCACCCCGACGCTGACCAGGATCATCCTCGTCCTGGTCTACTCCCCGACCGGCTTCGTGGAGAAGACCGGCAACCTCTGGCGCGCCCAGGGCCGCCGGGCCCGGCTGGACTTCAAGAACTTCCAGCGGTACGTGACCTTCGCCGACGAGGAGGCCGAGGGCTGGCGCGGCGAGATCCGCGAGGGCCAGGTGGTGCGCTCGCACGAGGAGGCCATGGCCGAGGAGGAGGGGGAACTCGACGAGGCCGAGGACGACGACGAGGACGAGGGGGACGACGACGCGGAGGAGGCGGACGAGGACGATGACTGACGAGCGAAGCCCCGCCCCGTCCTCCGGCCGCCCGAACCCCCGGGACTCCGGCGCCGACCCCGACGTCCACCTCGACGTGCCCACCCTGCACGTGGACGGGCTCAACCTGCACGTGGAGGACCTGCACGCCCGGGTGGCGCTGCACGCCGAGGTGCTGGACGTGCTCAAACTGGAGGTCGGCGCGGAGGCGCACCTCGGCGACGTCGAGCTCGACCTGTCGGGTGTCGACGCGCAGGCGCTGCTGAACGTCCGGCTGGACAACGTCGCCGCGATCCTCGCCGACGTCCTGCGCACCCTCGACCGAAACCCGGAGCTGGTGGAGCGCATCACCGCGCCCGCGGGCGAGGCCGTGGCCGCGGTCGGCCGCGAGACCGGCCGCGCGGCCGGGGAACTCGCCCCGGCGGCGGGCAAGGCCGTGGAGAACACGGGCGAGGCGGCGGGGAAGGCCGTCCAGGACACCGGCGACGCGGCAGGAGAGGTCGTACGGGACACCGGCGACGCGGTGGAGGGCGCCACGGAGGACGCGGTGGAGGACGTGGCCGACGCGGCCGACGACGCGGTGGAGGGCGCCGCGCACATGACGAGCGAGGCCACCGGCCAGGACGCGCCGGACGCCGAACGCGCCCCGCGCGCCGACCGGACGCCCGATCCCGGGCCCGGGGCGGACGCCGACTCCGGGGCGTCGTCCCCGCGCGGCCGCCGGTCCCGCGGACGGCGGGGCTCCGGCTCCTCCGCGCCTGGCCCGCGTGCCGCCCGCCGGCCCCGCGCCGCGGCCCGCACCGACAAGCGCAGGCACACCTCCCGCACCGGCCGTACCTCCGGCGCGAGCTGACCGCGAGGCCCTCCCGTACCGGCGGCGGCCGCCCGGAAATGCGGTTGGCCTGCCACGACGGCGGTGGTGGAATGCCGTCAATGGACAACAACCACGTACTCGCGCTCTTCGACCGCCAGATGCGCCGCGACGCCCCGCCGGAGAGCCCCACCACCCGGGTCGACCGCCTCGACGGGGTCGTACGGCAGGTCGGTGCCGGGCCCCACGAATGGTGCGGCGTCCTCTGGTCCGACCTGGACGAGGCGACCGCGGACGCCGCGATCGCCGCCCAGCTCGCCTGGCTGGGCACCGCCGAGGCGGCGGACCGGGAGTTCGAGTGGAAGACCTACGCGCACGACAGCCCCGCCGACCTCGGTGAACGGCTGCGCGCGGCCGGTTTCACGCCCGAGCCGCCCGAGACGCTCATGATCGGCGACATCGCCGAGGTCATCGCGCACACGGAGGGCGCCGCGCTGCCCGAGCATGTGCGGCTGGAGCCCGTCACCGACACCGCGGGCGTGGACCTGGCCGCGGCCGTCCACGAGCAGGCCTTCGGTACGAGCGCGGAGCGGCTGCGGGCCCGCATGCTCGACCAGATCGCGGAGCGCGGCGACACCGTGAGCATCGTGGTCGCGATGGCCGGCGACGAGCCGGTGTGCGCGGCCCGGATGGAGTTCTGCCCCGGCACGGACTTCGCCGGGCTGTGGGGCGGCGGCACCGTCGAACGCTGGCGCGGCAAGGGCATCTACCGCGCACTGGTCGCCCACCGCGCCCGGCTCGCGCAGGCCGCGGGCTACGGCTACCTCCAGGTCGACGCGTCCGACCAGAGCCGCCCGATCCTCCAGCGCCTCGGCTTCGCGGCGCTCAGCGTGACGACCCCGTACCTGATCACCGCGCCCGCGTAGGCACCCACCACACCCGTACCCACACACCCGCGACCGCGCCCGCGCTCGGGCGGAGGAGGCACACCCCGTGCACGTACTGAGCGTCAACGTCGGGCGGCCGCAGCCGAACCCCTGGAAGGGGCTGGAGGCGACCGGCATCGACAAGCAGCCCGTCACCGGGCCGGTCGCGGTCACCGCGCCAGGCCCCAAGGGCACGGGCGCGGTGGGTCTGGCCGGGGACCGGGTGTACGACGTCAAGCACCACGGCGGCACCCACCAGGCCGTCTACTCCTTCGCACGCGAGGACCTCGACCGCTGGGCGGCGGTGTTCGGCCGCGCCCTGCCCAGCGGTTCCTTCGGGGAGAACCTGACGACCACCGGCTACGACGTCAACGAGGCGCTGATCGGCGAGCGGTGGCGCATCGGCGGTCCCGGCGGGCCGCTGCTGGAGGTGTCCTGCCCGCGCATCCCGTGCGTGACGTTCGCCGGGTGGCTCGGCGAACAGGGCTGGATGAAGCGCTTCACGCAGGACGCGCGGCCCGGCCCGTACCTGCGGGTCGTCGAGCCGGGCGAGCTGGCCTCGGGCGACACGCTGGAGGTCGTCCACCGCCCGGCCCACCACGACGTGACGGTGAGCCTCGCCTTCCGCGCCCTCACCACCGAACCCGGGCTGCTGCCCCGCCTGCTGGACGCCGACGCGCTCCCGCCGGAGGATCTGGCGGCGGTCCGCAAACGCCTGGGCTGAGGGCGGGGGCGGCCCCGTACGCTGCCCGCATGACGACTTCCCTCATCACGGGCGCGACGGCCGGCATCGGTGCGGCCTTCGCCCGCCGGCTCGCCGCCGACGGGCACGGCCTGGTGCTCGTCGCGCGCGACGCGGTACGGCTCGGCGAGCGCGCCGAGGAGCTGCGCGGGCGCTACGGCGTCGACGTCGAGATCCTCCAGGCCGACCTCGCCGGGGACGCCGGCATCGCGGCGGTCGAGGAGCGGCTGCGCAGCCCCGTCCTGCCGCCGGTGGACGTCCTGGTCAACAACGCGGGCTTCGGCCAGAGCGGGCGCTTCCCCGACGCCCCGATCGGCGACGAGCTGCGCATGCTCACGCTGCACTGCGAGGCGGTGCTGCGGCTCACCGCGGCCGCCACCGAGGGCATGCGCGAGCGCGGGCGCGGCTTCGTGATCAACGTGTCGTCGGTCGCCGCGTTCATGCCGCGCGGCACGTACGCGGCGAGCAAGGCGTGGGTCGTCCGCTTCACCGAGGGCGCCGCCCTCGACCTGCGCGGCTCCGGCATCCGCTTCCTCGCGCTGTGTCCGGGCTTCGTCCGCACCGAATTCCACCAGCGGGCCGGCATGGACGCGAGCCGGCTGCCGCGGTTCGCCTGGCTCGACGCGGACGCGGTGGTCTCCGCCGCGCTGCGCGACCTGGCCCGGGGGCGCGTCGTGAGCGTCCCGGACGTGCGCTACAAGGCCGCGGTCGCGCTGGCCCGGCACGTTCCGTCGCGGCTGTTCGCCGCCGCCTCCACGACGGCGGGCCGCCGCTACGACCCCAAGCGCGGCTGAACGATCCTCGGTCGTACGTTCCTCCGCCACGCACACGGCTGGCACTCCGCTTGACCGAGTGCTAAGAGCGGCCTACGCTCACTTCTGGCACTCAGCGAGTCTGAGTGCCAGAACTCAGCGACGAGGCAGGTCCGGCACCCGCGACGACGGGCCTACCAGGTCGCCGACCCTGACAGACACTCCCGTGAGCCCTTTGAAGGGGGAGGTCGGATCGTGACGACCGCCAGCACCAAGGTTGCCATCAAGCCGCTTGAGGACCGCATCGTGGTCCAGCCGCTCGACGCCGAGCAGACCACGGCCTCCGGCCTGGTCATCCCGGACACCGCCAAGGAGAAGCCCCAGGAGGGCGTCGTCCTGGCCGTGGGTCCGGGCCGCTTCGAGGACGGCCAGCGGCTGCCCCTCGACGTCGCCGTCGGCGACGTCGTGCTGTACAGCAAGTACGGCGGCACCGAGGTGAAGTACAACGGCGAGGAGTACCTCGTCCTCTCGGCCCGCGACGTTCTCGCGATCGTCGAGAAGTAAGTCCCGGCTGCACAAGCCCTTGATCCCGCCCCGGGTGTCCGCGTCCTTGAGGCCGGGTCCCCGGGGCGGGGTTGTTCCGCCGTCCTTTTCGTCCGTGACGACGTGTTAGACGAGTAGACGAGGTAGTTCGCAGGCATGGCCAAGATTCTGAAGTTCGACGAGGACGCCCGTCGCGCCCTGGAGCGCGGCGTCAACAAGCTCGCCGACACCGTGAAGGTGACCATCGGCCCCAAGGGCCGCAATGTCGTCATCGACAAGAAGTTCGGCGCGCCGACCATCACCAACGACGGTGTGACGATCGCCCGCGAGGTCGAGCTGGAGGACCCGTACGAGAACCTGGGCGCCCAGCTCGTCAAGGAGGTGGCGACCAAGACCAACGACATCGCGGGTGACGGCACCACCACCGCGACCGTGCTGGCCCAGGCGCTGGTCCGCGAGGGCCTGCGCAACGTCGCCGCCGGCGCCTCCCCGGCCGCCCTCAAGAAGGGCATCGACGCCGCGGTCAAGGCCGTCTCCGACGAGCTGCTGGCCACCGCGCGTGCGATCGAGGGCAAGGACGACATCGCCGCCGTCGCCGCGCTGTCCGCGCAGGACAAGCAGGTCGGCGAGCTGATCGCCGAGGCGATGGACAAGGTCGGCAAGGACGGTGTCATCACCGTCGAGGAGTCCAACACCTTCGGGCTGGACCTGGAGTTCACCGAGGGCATGGCCTTCGACAAGGGCTACCTCTCGCCGTACTTCGTCACCGACCAGGAGCGGATGGAGGCCGTCCTCGACGACCCGTACATCCTCATCCACCAGGGCAAGATCTCCTCGATCCAGGACCTGCTGCCGCTGCTGGAGAAGGTCATCCAGGCCGGTGGCTCCAAGCCGCTGCTGATCATCGCCGAGGACGTCGAGGGCGAGGCCCTGTCCACCCTGGTCGTCAACAAGATCCGCGGCACGTTCAACGCCGTCGCGGTCAAGGCGCCCGGCTTCGGTGACCGCCGCAAGGCCATGCTCGGCGACATCGCCACCCTCACCGGTGCGACCGTCATCGCCGAGGAGGTCGGCCTCAAGCTCGACCAGGCCGGCCTGGACCTGCTCGGCTCCGCCCGCCGCGCCACCATCACCAAGGACGAGACCACCATCGTCGACGGTGCCGGCGACAAGTCCGAGATCGAGGGCCGCGTCTCCCAGATCAAGGCGGAGATCGCCACCACCGACTCCGACTGGGACCGCGAGAAGCTCCAGGAGCGCCTCGCGAAGCTCGCGGGCGGCGTGTGCGTCATCCGCGTCGGCGCGGCCACCGAGGTCGAGCTGAAGGAGAAGAAGCACCGCCTGGAGGACGCGATCTCCGCGACCCGCGCGGCCGTCGAGGAGGGCATCGTCTCCGGCGGTGGCTCCGCGCTCGTCCACGCCGTCAAGGTCCTCGACGAGAACCTCGGCAAGGACGGCGACGAGGCCACCGGCGTCTCCGTCGTCCGCCGCGCCGCCGTCGAGCCGCTGCGCTGGATCGCCGAGAACGCCGGCCTGGAGGGCTACGTCATCACCTCCAAGGTCGCCGAGCTCGACAAGGGCCACGGCTTCAACGCCGCCACCGGCGAGTACGGCGACCTGGTCAAGGCCGGCGTCATCGACCCGGTCAAGGTCACCCGTTCCGCCCTGGAGAACGCCGCGTCGATCGCCTCCCTCCTGCTCACGACCGAGACCCTGGTCGTCGAGAAGAAGGAAGAGGAGCCCGAGGCGGCCGCCGGCCACAGCCACGGCCACTCCCACTGACCCCTCACCGGGCCCCGACGCCCGCCACCCCCTCCCGGGGGGTGGCGGGCGTTCGCCGTTTCCGGCCTGTGCCAGGCTCACACCCCGTGAAGCTTCTTGACGTCCTGACCGCCATCGCGCGGACGGGCCGCCTCGGCCCGGTGTTCAGCGGAGCCGCCTGGAACGACGTGACCGCGGCTCTCGGCGAGCCTTTCGAGATCGGGCCGTCGGCACGAACGGCCCGGCCGCCTTCCCCGGCGGCCTCACGTACGCGGACGTCGTCTCCGCGCTGGACGCCGCCGACTGCCGCTGGGAACCGTACGCCCCGCTGACCTTCGGCGATCAGAGCACGCTCGTGGTGACCCCGTCGGGAGCGCAGTTCGTGTTCGAGCCGGAACGGCCCGCCCGGCGGGGCCGTCACCTCGTGGCCGGCCGACCCAGGAGCATCGTGGGGGCTCCCGCCACGCGGGTCAGGAAGACTGTCGCGGAGTTCGGGCCCTGGGGGCGGACGCGGCGGCGGAGGTCTTCGGGGTCGACGGCCGAGCCGCGCTTCTTCACCGTCAGGATGCCGACCTCGCGTTCGCGCAGGAGGGCCTTGAGGCGCTTGAGGTGGAAGGGGAGGACGTCGGTGATCTCGTACGCGGTGGCGTACGGGGTCGGGCGCAGGTCGTCCGCGGTGACGTAGGCGATGGTCGGGTCGATGAGGGCGGCGTCCAGCTCCTGCGCGGCCTCGGCGACGAGGTGGGCGCGGATGACGGCGCCGTCGGGCTCGTAGAGGTAGCGGGCGACCGGGCGGACCGGGGGGTCGGGCAGACCGCGGCCGACGAGGGTCGCGCCGGACGGGAGGAGGGTCGCGCGGCGCCCACCGGCACCGCCCGCGCCGAACCACAGCACCGCTTCCTTGACGTCGCCGCCGTCCGAGATCCACTCGGCCTCCGCGCCCTCCGGTACGGCCTCGTGCGGGATGCCCGGCGCGACCTTCACCGCGCCCGGGGAGCCTTTCGCGGCCGCCTCCAGGGCCCAGGACAGGGGCGGGGAGTACGCCTCGGGGTCGAAGACGCGGCCGCGGGCGGTGCGGCGGGCGGGGTCGACGAAGACCCCGTCGCGGCCCCCGGCACCGACGTCCGCGACATCCGCGACGTCCCCGCACACGACCTCCAGCCGCTCGCCCAGGCCCAGCGCGTCGGCGTTCGCCCGGACGACCGCGCAGGTCAGCGGGTCGCGGTCGACCGCGGTGACGGTGAGGCCCGCCCGCAGCAGGGCGATGGCGTCGCCGCCCACCCCGCAGCACAGGTCGGCGACGCTCCCGGCTCCGGACGCGGCGAAGCGCCGGGCGCGGTGGTCGGCGACCGTCGCCCGGGTGGACTGCTCCAGGCCGTGCGGCGTGAAGTACATGCGCTCGGCGTCGGCCCCGAACTTCGCGGCACCGCGCTGCCGCAGCCGCGTCTGCGTGAGGGCGGCGGCGACGAGCGGGGCCTCGTACGTCCGCCGCAGCCGGGTGGCGACGGCGAGGTCGTCGGCGGGGTCGTGCCCGCGCAGCCCCGCGAGCAGTTCCTGCCCACTGGGCGCCAGCAGTATTTCCAGGTCCTCGGGCGTCACCCGCCCATTCTCCCCCGCCGTCAGCCGGAGGCGGCCCCGCGCTGGGCGTAGGCGCGGGCGGCGCGGGCGCGGTCGCCGCAGCGCGTGGAGCACCAGTGGCGGCGGCCGTGGGTGCGCAGCAGGAAGCGGTCGCAGGGGGCGGAGCCGCAGGCGGCGAGGATGCCGGCGTCGGGGCCGGTGAGCAGGTCGGCGGCGTCGGCGGCGAGGGCGGCCAGCACGTGGTTGACGGCCTCGTCGACGGGGTGCTCCTGGACGCGGTGCGGGCCCTCGGCCTCGCTCCAGGCGAGCAGGGGCGCGGTGGGGACGGCGGTGAGGGCCGTGTTCAGCGCGAGCAGGGACGCCTCGGGCGGGGCGGAGCCGTCGATGCGGGCGGCGAACAGGGCGCGTACGTGCGTGCGCAGCGTACGCATCCGCTGCGTGCAGATCTCGTAGACGCGCACGTCCGGGCCGATCAGGTCGTGCGCGGTGAGCCAGCGGGTGGCGGACTCCGGGGTCGCGAGCAGGTCGTGGCTCTGCCCGGCGGGCAGGGTCGCGGTGGTGTCGGCGAAGTCGAGGGAGCGGTACCGGTCGGCGCCGGGGGCGGGGGGCAGCGCGGGCTGCGTGGTGCCGGTGGCCGGGGTGACGTCCATGGGTCTCATGGTAGCGCTTGCGTTTTTCCGTGATGCCGACCTAGGCTGCTCTCACGGAAAACGCGACGTTTTCACGTGAGAAACGAGGGAGACCCATGTCCCAGCCCACCGCCGGTCAGTTCCCGGTCCGCACGTTCGGCGGCCCGACCGCCGCGTTCGAGTACGGCGGCCTGCGCTTCCTGACCGACCCGACGTTCGACGGCCCCGGCGAGTACGGGCGGCCCGGCCGCCCGCTCCTGACGAAGACCGCCCCCGCCGCCGGAACCCCCGCCGACCTCGGCCCCCTCGACGTCGTCCTGCTCTCCCACGACGAGCACGCCGACAACCTCGACGACTCCGGCCGCGCCCTGCTCGCCGACGTCCCCCTCACGCTCACCACTCCCGGCGGCGGCGAACGCCTCGGCGGAAGCCTCGGGGAGCGGGTCAGGGGCCTGGCCGACTGGGAGACGGTCGAGCTGAAGCGCCCGAGCGGCGGCACCGTCACCGTCACCGCCGTGCCCGCCGTCCACGGTCCGGGCCCGCGCGAGCAGGTCGAGCCGTCCACCGGCCAGGTCGTCGGCTTCGTCCTCACCGGGGAGGGCCTGCCGACGGTCTACGTCAGCGGCGACAACGCCTCCCTCGACGCCGTCCGGGAGATCGCCGCGCGCTTCGCCCCCGTGGACACCGCCGTCCTCTTCGCGGGCGCCCCGCGCTTCCCCGCCCTCTTCGACGGCGCCCCGCTCGTCCTCGACAGCGCCCAGGCCGCCGAGGCCACCCGCATCCTCGCCGCCCGCCGCGTCGTCCCGGTCCACCACGACAGCTGGGCCCACTTCACCGAGGGCCGCGAGGACCTCCTCGCCGCCTTCACGGCCGCGGACCTGACCGACCGGCTGGACGCGGACTGGTCGCGACGCGGCTGACCCCGCGGCAGCGCTCGGGCCGCCCGGTCACCCCGAGGCCGGCGGTGCGCCGACGGCCAGACCCGCGTCCAGGGCCGCCGCCAGGCCGTCCGCGAGGGACGGAACGCGGTGGACGGCCCACCGGACGGCCAGGGAGAGGAAGCCGCGGAGATCCCGCTGGACGGCGTGGAGGAGCGGGGGGAGGGCACTCGGGGCCGTCTCCAGCAGGCCGCGGATCAGGCCCTCGGCGTCCGCGGGAGGGTCGTCGTCGCCCGCCTGTGCGTTGTAATCGGCTGGGCGGTCAGCATCCTCGCGCCTCGCGCAGCCCCTCCGGGTGGCGACCGGCCAGGTAGCGGCGGGCCGCCTCGACCGCCTCCGCGGCCAGGTCCTCACGGGCGGGACTCCAGTCGGCCTGCCAGTCGTCGAGGTTGATCGCGCAGACCACCAAGGGCTGCAGTTCGTCGGGGTAGCCGAGTTCCGTGGCGACGCTCCAGACGTCGTACGCGCCGGCGACGGGGTCACGGGAGCCGTCGACGATGCGGGCGGCGGTCCAGGTGGCCAGCGCCCACCGCGCGGCGACGGGGTGGGCGGGCGGATGGAAGCGAAGGCCCAGTTCGTCCAGCACCGCGTCGAAGAGCGCCTGTGCCTCGGGCTCCTCCCGCTTCAGCAGGCCGGCCAGCAGGGCGAGGGACGGGGTGTCGACGCCCGCGAGCAGCGCGTCCAATCCTGCCCGGATGAGCCGGTCGGACCCGATGCGCCGGCCGAACGCCTGCTCGCGGCCGAGGTCGTCGAGCTGCCTGAGCGCTTCGTCGCGGGTCATCCGGGGCTCCGGGGTCGGTGGCGGGGAGGGCCCAGGCTCGCACGGGGGTCGGGGTGGGCGCCAGCGGGTTAGGGCTGCTCCACTGCCACTGAGGTGAAGCGCCAGCGGTGGACCTCGCGGCGGATCAGCTCCTCCGGTGGGGAGGGGAGTTCCACCGCGTCCTCGGCGGAGGGCCACCAGGTCAGGACGAGGACACGGTCGCCGGGTGCGGTGAAGAACTCGCGGCGCAGGTGGGGGCCGGGCGGGGCGGCGGCGCGGGCCCAGGCGAGGAGGGCGGGGCCGGAGCCGGGGGCGGCGGCGGCCTCCCACATCAGGGTCAGGGGCATCGCTCAGCCGTAGAGGTTCTCGGCGGAGACCTCGTGGACGTGCTCGTGGGTGTGGCCGGGGACGGAGACCTCCGTGACGGGGAGGGAGGAGTCGGCCGGGAGGTCGAGGGTGGAGGCGGCGCGCCCGCGGGCGACCATCTCGGCGCCGAGGGCGGCGACCATCGCACCGTTGTCCGTGCACAGGCCGGGGCGCGGGACGCGCAGCCGGATCCCGGCGGCCTCGCAGCGTTCCATGGCCAGGGAGCGCAGCCGCGAGTTCGCGGCGACACCGCCGCCGATCATCAGGTGGTCGACGCCGTTGTCGCGGCAGGCGCGGATCGCCTTGCGGGTCAGGACGTCCACGACGGCCTCCTGGAAGGACGCGGCGACGTCCGCGACCGGCACGTCCTGGCCGTCGCGGCGGCGGGCCTCGACCCAGCGGGCCACGGCCGTCTTGAGGCCGGAGAAGGAGAAGTCGTAGAGCGGGTCGCGGCCGCCGGTCAGGCCGCGGGGGAAGGCGATGGCGGCGGGGTCGCCGTCACGGGCGTGCCGGTCGATCGCCGGGCCGCCGGGGAAGCCGAGGCCGAGGACGCGGGCGACCTTGTCGAAGGCCTCACCGGCCGCGTCGTCGATGGTGGAGCCGAGCGGCCGCACGTCGGAGGTGATGTCGGGGGCGAGCAGCAGCGAGGAGTGGCCGCCGGAGACCAGCAGGGCCATCGTCGGCTCGGGCAGCGCGCCGTGTTCGAGCTGGTCGACGCAGATGTGCGACGCGAGGTGGTTGACGCCGTAGAGCGGCTTGCCGAGCGCGTACGCGTACGCCTTCGCCGCCGACACCCCGACGAGCAGCGCGCCCGCGAGGCCGGGTCCGGCGGTCACGGCGATGCCGTCGAGGTCGCGGGCGCTGATCCCGGCCTGCTTCAGGGCCCGCTGGATCGTCGGGACCATCGCCTCCAGGTGGGCGCGGCTGGCGACCTCGGGGACGACGCCGCCGTAGCGGGCGTGCTCGTCGACGCTGGAGGCGACGGCGTCGGCGAGCAGCGTGTGCCCGCGCACGATTCCGACACCGGTCTCGTCGCACGAGGTCTCGATGCCGAGTACGAGGGGTTCGTCAGCCATGGGTTCGTTCCTCAGCCGTTGGTTCAGCCGTTGTCGTGGGTGGGTGCCGGGTCGGCGCGGCGCATGACGAGCGCGTCGACGTTGCCCGGCTGGTAGTAGCCCTTGCGGACACCGATCGGTTCAAAGCCGAACCGCTCGTAGAGCCGCTGCGCGCGCGGGTTGTCGACCCGCACCTCCAGCAGCACCTCGCGGCACTCCGCGTCCGTCGCCGCCTGGAGCAGCGCCCCGAGCAGCCGCGCGCCGAGCCCGGTGCCCCAGTGGTCGCGGGCCACCGCGATGGTCTGCACGTCGCCGGTGCCGGCGACCGCGGCGAGCCCCGCGTATCCGACGAGCCGGCCCTCGGGCGTCTCCGCGACGAGGTACGTACGGGTCGCCGCCGGGTGCCGGGCGTCGGCCAGCTCCGACCAGAACATGCCGCGCGACCAGGCGTCGTCGGGGAAGAGGTCGTGTTCGAGGCCGATGACGCGGTCCAGGTCCCACCACCGCATGTCCCGCAGGACCACTTCCAGGGCCGTGCTCACGTCGGCAGGACCGCCTTGTAGCCCGCCGGCACCTGCGCGTCCGGGCGGCGCAGGTAGAGCGGCAGCGGCGGCAGGAAGGGCGCGCCGGTCGCGAGCCGGTGGGCGGCGAGCGCGGCGAGCGCCCCGGCCGACTGGTGCGCGGGCTCGGGGCGGCGGTCCGGGAAGGCGTCGGGGTAGAGCGCGGCGCCCGCGCCGACCGCGGGCAGCGCGCGGACGTCCGCCGGGAGGTCGGCGGCCCGGTCCACGGCGGGCTCGGTCACCCGCGCGGCGGGGCCGTCGTAGCGCGCCCAGTACACCTCCTTGCGGCGGGCGTCCGTCGCGACGGTGAAGGGCCCGGCGAGCCCCGCCTCCCCCGCGGCCCACGCCAGCCCGTCGAGCGTGCACACACCGTGCACGGGGACACCGAGGGCGTCGCCGAACGCGGAGGCGGTGACCAGGCCGACGCGCAGACCCGTGTACGGGCCCGGTCCGACGCCGACGACCACGCCGGTGACGTCGTCCAGCCCGCGCCCCGCGGCGGACAGCACCCGGTCGACGGCGGGCACCAGCAATTCGCCGTGCCGGCGCGCGTCCACCACCGTGGACTCGGCGAGCACCCGCTCCCCGTCGTGCAGGGCGGCGGTCACGGCGGGCGTGGCGGTGTCGAAGGCAAGCAGCAGCACGCCCCCCAGGGTACGGGCAGCGCCCGCGGACACGTTCCGCCGGTCGCCGCGGCTGCTACCGTCAACGGGGAGCGAGAGCGCAACCCGAGTGGAGGACACCCCGTGGCAGTCAAGGCCGGCACCATGGTCACCGGGCTGACCGCGGGCGCCATCGCGATCATCGCGGTCCTCGCGGCCCAGGCGTCGGGCTCCGCCCCCAAGACACCGGCCGCGCACTCGGCCCCCCCGCCGAAGAAGTCCGCGACGGTCAAGCCGACACCGAAGTCGTACCCGCTGCCGCCGCACTCGGGCATAGGCAAACGCGTCGTCTACAGCGTCGGCCAGCAGCGGGTGTGGCTCGTCGACGACGGCAACAAGGTGCAGCGCACGTACGCGGTCGTCGCGGGTGACGTGACCCCCACGAAGGGGCTGCACCACGTGTTCTTCCGCCGCGACCTCGGTACGGGCGGCGACGGGAAGCAGGTCGAGCACACGGTGCTCTTCGCGACCCGCGGGGTGGCGAACATCGGCTTCAGCGCCGCGGTGGACGGCTCCCTGCCGAAGGCGGGCGCGCACAGCTCGGCGATCCGCGCGTCGCGGGCGGACACGGATGCGATGTGGCAGTTCGCGACGATGGGTCTTGCGATCAACGTCATGGCCTGACGCGCCGGGCTGCCCCTTGTGGTGGCCGCCGCGACCTTCTGCCGGTGGGGGCTGGTCGCGCAGTTCCCCGCGCCCCTTTTCGCACCGGGCTGCCCCTTGCGGTGGGGTTCGCGACCGTCCCCCGGTGGTGGGTTGCGCGCGCAGTTCCCCGCGCCCCTTTTCGCACTGGGCTGCCCCTTGCGGTGGGATTCGCGACCGTCCCCCGGTGGTGGGCTGAGCGCGCAGTTCCCCGCGCCCCCAGGTGATTGCCACTTGCTGTGAGCTGTTGCCTGCCGCGCCGTCGTGGTTGCGCGCGCAGTTCCCCGCGCCCCTGGTGGGGTGCCCGCTGCCCGCAGGGTGAGCGTTTTTAGGGGCGCGGGGAACTGCGCGACAAGCCCCCGCGGCGGGAGGATCCCGGGCACCACGGCAAGTGGCAGCCCCCGGGGCTCACCCGGAAGAGTTATGCCGCGTCCTGGGAGGGGACCTTCGCGGGGGGAGCCGGCGGGGTCGCCGCCGGGGGTGGGGGCGGTGTGGAGACGAGGCGCGCGGCCTCCGCCGAGGCCAGCACGTCCTTGAACGCAGGCGCCGCAGGCACAGGCATCGTGACCTCCCCGAACCGTGGAAGTTAGGCAGCCCTAACAAGGGGTACCGGAACCAGGACATCACGACCCGGCCCCGTATGCAACAGCTTCCCGACAGCCTGTCGGTGCACACCCCCGGGCGCCCCCGGCGTACGCACGCGCGCCCGGCGCGTCCGCCCCTCCCGGCGCACGCCGTCACATGCTCCCGTACGCCCCCGCGCCCGGCCGCGCGCGGCCACGTACCGTCACGCCCCGCACCGGAGCGGCGGCTACTCCGCGAGCGGCCCGAGCTCCACCGTGGACCAGCGGGGGCCGATGCCGCTCACGGTCACGATGCGCGCGTCGTCGTCCGCCTCGGGCGTGGAGCCGACGGTGCGTTCGATGACGACCTGGAGCCGCGCCTCGGACAGCTCCTCGACCTTGCCCTCGCCCCATTCGACGACGACCACCGACTCCGGCAGCGAGACGTCGAGGTCGAGGTCCTCCATCTCGTCGAGCCCGCCGCCGAGGCGGTACGCGTCGACGTGGACCAGCGCGGGGCCGCCGGTCAGCGAGGGGTGGACGCGGGCGATGACGAAGGTCGGGGACGTGACGGCGCCGCGGACGCCGAGGCCTTCGCCGAGCCCGCGGGTCAGCGTGGTCTTGCCCGCGCCCAGTTCCCCGTTGAGCAGGACCAGGTCGCCGGGCCCGAGCAGGGCGGCGAGCCGCCGGCCCAGGTCGCGCATGCGCTCAGGGGTGCGTACGGTGACGCGGATCGCCGGGGGGAGGCGGTCCTGCGTGCCCGTCGGGTGGCGGTCGTCGTGCGGTGTGCCCATGTACGGGAAGCCTACGCGCCGTACGGCCCCGATCCGCCGCACGTCACCCGCCGTACACGGGCTGTGCATCGCCCGCGGCGGCCAGCTCGCGCAACCCGTCGCCGACCGGCGCGCGGACGGAGTCGGCGGCGTGCGCTATGAGCCGGGCGAGCGCCGGGTTGACGACGTCGGGGCGTTCGAACGTCACCAGGTGGCCGGCGCCGGGCACGATCACGGCCTCGGCGGCGGGCAGCCGCTCGGCGATCTCGGTGCTGTGGGCGCTCGGCGTGAGCAGGTCCTTGTCACCGGCGAGGACGAGCGCGGGCAGCCCGTCGAACACGGCGAGCGCCTCGCCCTTCTCGTGCTCGGTGAAGGCGGGGTAGAACTCGGCGACGACGTCGATCGGCGTGGATTCGATGAGCCGCTCGGCGAAGCGCTCGACGCCGGGTTCGACGTCCGAGCCGAACGAGTAGCGCTTGATGATGCCCGCGAACAGTTCGGCGGTCGCCTGCCGGGCGCGTTCGACCAGGTCGGCCTGGCTGCCCATGATCTTCAGCAGGCCCGGCGCGACCGCCCGGAAGGCCCGCGCGCCGACCGCGGGCAGACCGAAGGTGACGGCGGCGAGCTTGCCGGACGAGGTCGAGACGAAGCCGACGCCCGCGACGCGCTCGCGCACGTACTCCGGGTACTGGTCGGCGAAGGCCATGACCGTCATGCCGCCCATGGAGTGCCCGACGAGCACCACCGGGCCCTCGGGCGCGGCCGCGTCGAGCACCGCCCTGAGGTCGCGGCCGAGCTGGTCGATGGTGACGGGGCCGCCCGCGGCCTGGTCGCGGCCGCGTTCGCTGCGGCCGTGGCTGCGCTGGTCCCAGTAGACGGCGCGGACGGTGCCGCGCAGCACGGCGCGCTGGAAGTGCCAGGAGTCCTGGTTGAGGCAGTAGCCGTGGCAGAAGACCACGGTGAGCGGCGCGGGTTCGGGTTCGGGCGGGCTCTCGCGGCGGCGGCGCCAGCCGCGCCGCGCGGGCTCGGCCACGGCCACGGCCGGGACCTCGACCAGTTCGTCCGTCTCGTAGTACAGCTCGGTGCCGTCCTCGGCGACGGCGGTGCCCGGCTGCCCGCGCAGGCTGCCGTAGGGACCCGCGGCGTCCAGCGCCAGCTGCGCCTTGCGGCGGACGCCGCGCCCGACGGTGACCCGCTCGATGGCCACCCCGGCGGCCGCGCCCGCGGCGACCACGCCGATGGCCGCGCCGACCAGCCCGGCCCGCTCCCACTTCACGCCGTCTCCCACCGGCTCAGGCACACCCGTCGTACACCCGCGGCACGCGCGGGCCGATGCGTGTGACGATCTCGTACGCGATCGTGCCGCACGCGCGCGCCCAGTCCTCCGCGGTGGGCTCGCCCCGGTCGCCGGGGCCGAACAGCAGCACCTCGTCGCCCGCGGCCGCGGCGTCGCCGCCGAGGTCCACCACGAACTGGTCCATCGCCACCCGCCCGGCCACCGTCCGCCACTTCCCGGCGACCAGGACCGGCCCGGCGCCGGACGCGTGCCGCGGCACACCGTCTGCGTACCCCACGGGGATCAGCGCAAGCGTCGTCGGGCCGGGTGTGACGTAGTGGTGGCCGTAGCTCACGCCGTGGCCGCCGGGTACGGACTTCACGTTCGCCAGCCGCGCCGCCAGTGTCATGACCGGCCGCAGCCCGAAGTCGGCGGGGTCGCCGACCTGCGGCACCGGGGAGATGCCGTACATCGCGACGCCCGGCCGGACGAGGTCGAAGTGCGACTCGGGCAGCGTCAGGGTGCCCGGCGAGTTCGCGATGTGCCGCACCTCGGGCTCCAGCCCGGCGTCCGCGGCCTGCTCGACGGCCCGCCGGAAGACCGCGAGTTCGCGGGCGATCGAGGGATGGCCCGGCTCGTCCGCGCAGCTGAAGTGCGCCCACACGCCCGTGACCTGGACGAACCCGGCCTTCTCCGCCGCCCGCGCCGCAAGCGTCAGCGCGGGCCACTCGGCGGGCTGCGCCCCGTTGCGGCCGAGCCCGGCGTCGATCTTGAGCTGGATCCGCGCGGGGCGGCCCGCGGCCTGCGCCGCCGCCACGGCCTCGGCGAGCGCCCACTGCGCGCTGACGGTCACGTCGATGTCGTTCTCGACGCACGCGCGCCACGGCCCGCCGGGCGTCCACAGCCAGCACAGCACGCGGGCCTGCTCCGGCCCGATGCCCGCGGCGCGCAGCGCGAGCGCCTCCTCGGGGGTCGCCACGCCCAGCCAGCCGGCGCCCGCCTGCACCGCGGCACGCGCGCACGGCACCATGCCGTGACCGTACGCGTCGGCCTTCACGACGGCCATGAAGGCCGCACCGGGGGCCTTCGCCCGCAGCGCGGCGACGTTCGCCCGCAGGGCGGCGAGGTCGATACGGGCTAGAGCGCGCTGGTTCGTCATGTCGTTCATCCAGGTCAGTGTGTCAGGCGCGGGGCAGCGGTGCCCTTGACGGCACATTAGTATGCGCGCATACTAATCGCATGATCACGCTGGCTACCGCACAGATCACGTCCTCCGCGGCCCCCGACGCCTTCTTCGCCCGCTGGGCCGACATGGAGACCTGGCCCGAGTGGAACACCGACACCGAATGGGTGCGGCTCAAGGGCCCGTTCGTCAAGGGCGCCAAGGGCGAACTCAAGCCCAAGGGCGCGCCGAAGGTGCCGTTCGTCGTGGCGGCGCTGGTGCCCGGCGAGGAGTTCACGGACGTCTCGAAACTGCTCGGCGCCCGGCTCACCTTCCGCCACCTGGTCACCGTCACCGCTGAGGGGACCACCCGGGTGGACGTCACCGTGACGATGCGCGGGCCGCTCGCGCGGATCTGGAACCTCGCGCTGGGCAAGGGCATCGCGCAGTCGCTCCAGCCCGACCTCGACCGGCTGCGCGCCGTCGCGGAGGCGGCATGACGGCGTCCGCCCAGAACGCGGGCCCCGCCGGTACGGGCGGGCCGCACGCCGGGCTCGCGACCGGGCACGCGTCCGCCGACGAGAGCACCGGGCTGCTGCTGTGGCAGGTCACCAACCGGTGGCAGGCCGCGCAGCGCGCCGCGCTCAAGCCGTACGGGCTCACGCATGTGCAGTTCGTGCTGCTCGCGTCCCTGACCTACCTCCAGGCGGCGGAGGCACCCGCGCCCGTCACCCAGCGGCGGCTCGCCGACCACGCGGCGACCGACCCCATGATGACCTCGCAGGTCCTGCGCGCGCTGGAAGCCCGCGGCCTCCTGACCCGGGCCCCGCACCCGCACGACGCCCGCGCCCGCACCCTGACCGCCACACCGCGGGGCCGGGACCTCGCGAACGCCGCGGTCGCCGCCGCGGAGCGTTGCGACGCGGCCTTCTTCGCGCCGCTGGCAGCGGCGACACCCGCCTTCACCCGGTCCCTGCGCGCCCTGCGCCCCGCCGACTGAGCCCGCGGGTCAGGACGTCGCCGACCGCCACGCCGCGGGGATCGCCTCCGCCACGTCCATCGCGGCCAGCGGCCCGCCCGCCAGACGGGCCGCGAGCCCGTGGAGGTAGGCGGCGGCGGAGGCCGCGTCCAGCGCGGGCAGGCCCGCCGCCAGCAGGGACCCGGCCAGACCCGACAGGACGTCGCCGCTCCCGGCGGTGGCCAGCCACGGCGTCCCCGTGGCGTTGACCCGCACGGGCCCGCCGCCGGGCGCCGCCACCAGCGTGGTGGAGCCCTTCAGGAGCACCGTCGCCCCGAAGTGCCCGGCCAGCTCCCGGACCGCCGCCAGCCGCGCGCCCTCGACCTCCTCCCGGGTGCGGCCGAGCAGCGCGGCGGCCTCCCCCGCGTGCGGGGTGAGCAGCGTCGGGGCGGTACGCGCCCGTACCGTCTCCCGCGCCATCAGCCGCAGCCCGTCCGCGTCCACGAGCACGGGGACGTCCGCGGCCAGCACCTCCGCGACGGCCGCCCGCGCCCCCGCGTCGTCACCGAGCCCCGGCCCGACCACCCACGCCTGCACCCGCCCCGCGGCATGCGGCGAACCGCTCGACACCAGCACCTCCGGATGCCGCGCCAGCACCGCGGGCCCGCCCCCGCCGACGTACCGCACGGCCCCGGCCCCGGCCCGCAGCGCCCCGGAGACGGCCAGCACGGCCGCCCCCGGATAGCGGTCCGACCCGGCCACCACACCGACCACGCCCCGGCGGTACTTGTCGCTCTCCCCCGCGGGCCGCGGCAGCAGCCGCGCGAGGTCGGCGTGCTGGAGCGCCTCCAGTTCGGGCGCGCCCGGCTCCAGGCCGATGTCGATCAGCCGCAGCGCCCCGGCCCGCCCGGCCCCCGGATCGACCAGCAGCCCCGGCTTGTACGTCCCGAAGGTCACCGTCACGTCGGCGCGTACGGCCGCTCCCGCGACCTCGCCGGTGTCCGCGTCCACCCCGCTCGGCAGGTCCACGGCCACGACCGCCCCCCGCACGGCGTCCAGCAGCTCCGCGGCGTTGTCCCGCAGCGCGCCCTTCCCGCCGATCCCCACGATCCCGTCGAACACCAGGTCCGCCCGCCGCACCGCGTCGAGCCCCTCCGCGACCCGGCCGCCCGCCGCCCGCAACGCCGCCAGCCCCTCGGCGTGCGCCCGCTCCGGTGCCAGCAGCACCGCCGTCACCCCGGCCCCCCGCCGGGCCAGCCGCGCCGCGGCGAAGAGCGCGTCACCCCCGTTGCTGCCGCTCCCCGCGAGCACCACGACCCGCCGCCCGTACACCCGCCCCAGCACGTCCGCCCCCACCGCCGCGAGCCCGGCGGCGGCCCGCTGCATGAGCGCCCCCTCCGGCAGCCGCGCCATGAGCACCGCCTCGGCGTCCCGTACGGCCTGCACCGTGTGCGCGTACCTCATCCGGTCACCCTCCCGTCCGCCTTTCCTCCGACCATACGGACCCGCCACCCGCCGGGCACCTCTAAGCTGATCGGCGTGATCATCGGAGTGGGCATCGACGTCGCGGAGATCGAGCGGTTCGGCGCCGCACTCGACCGCACCCCCGGCCTCGCCGAACGCCTCTTCACCCCGGACGAGCTCAAGCTCCCCTCCGGCGAGGACCGCGGCATCGCCTCCCTCGCCGCCCGCTTCGCCGCGAAGGAAGCCCTCGCGAAATCCCTCGGCGCCCCCGCCGGGCTGAGCTGGCTCGACGCGGAAGTCGTCGCCGAGGAGTCCGGCCGCCCCCGCCTCACCGTCAAGGGCACGGTGGCAGCGCGGGCCGCCACGCTGGGCGTCCGCACCTGGCACCTGTCCCTCAGCCACGACGCGGGCGTCGCCTCCGCGGTCGTCATCGCCGAGGCATAGCCCCTCCCGGGGGGTGCCCCCACACGCCGAAAACGCTCACCCCCACCGGCAGGCAGCCGCCCAACCGGCCCGGAGGGGGACGGTGCGGGGTGCCCCCGCAGGAATGCGCTGTCGGTGGCTCACCAACCAGGTAAGAGGGCGAAGGCGCATTCCGAGGAGGTGCCCCGTGGCGGCCCCCGCCCCAGCAACGGCGCCGCCGCGAAAGGGGCGCGTGGGGGCACCTCCCAGGCGAAGCTCTGGGGGAGAACGGCGCGAGCAACCCACCACCGGCGGAAGATCGCGCAACCCACCCCCACCCCCACCCCGGAGCGAAACCCCCGCGCTGCGAAAATGCATCCGTGCCGACACCCTCGACCACCTCAAGCCCGGCCGCAGGCCACAAGCCCCCCACCCCCACCCCGTTCGTCGACCTCACGCGGGAGCAGTGGAGCGCCCTGCGTGACCGGACGCCGCTCCCGCTCACCGCCGACGAGGTGGAAAAGCTGCGCGGTCTCGGCGACGTCATCGACCTCGCGGAGGTCGAGGAGGTCTACCTCCCGCTCTCCCGCCTGCTCAACCTCTACATCGCCGCGCACAGCGGCCTGCGCGGCGCCCTCAACACGTTTCTCGCGGGCACCTCGGACGACGGCGCGACGCCGCAGCCGGGGACGCCCTTCGTGATAGGCGTGGCCGGCAGTGTGGCGGTCGGGAAGTCGACGACCGCCCGCCTCCTCCAGGCCCTCCTGGCGCGGTGGCCCGAGCACCCGCGGGTCGAACTGGTCACGACGGACGGCTTCCTGTATCCGAACGCGGAGCTGGAGCGGCGCGGCCTGATGGCGCGCAAGGGCTTCCCCGAGTCGTACGACCGCCGAGCGCTGACCCGCTTCGTGGCGGACGTGAAGTCCGGCACGCCCGAGGTCACCGCCCCGGTGTACTCGCATCTGTCGTACGACATCGTCCCCGGCGAGCGGCTGGTGGTGCGCCGCCCGGACATCCTGATCGTCGAGGGCCTGAACGTGCTGCAGCCCGCGCTGCCGGGGCGGGACGGCCGTACGCGGGCGGGCCTGGCGGACTACTTCGACTTCAGCGTCTACGTCGACGCCCGCACCGAGGACGTCGAGCAGTGGTACCTCGGCCGTTTCCGCAAGCTGCGGGAGACGGCCTTCCAGAACCCGGACTCGTACTTCACCAAGTACACCCGGGTGGCCGAGCCGGAGGCGATGGACTACGCGCGGATGATCTGGCGCACGATCAACCGCCCGAACCTGGAGGAGAACGTCCTCCCCACCCGCGGCCGCGCCACCCTCGTGCTGCGCAAGGACCATGCGCACAAGGTCCGGCGCCTGTCGCTGCGCAAGCTCTAGGAGGGCCGGGACGTGCTGCACCTGCGGATGATCGTGCCGGCCGAGCGGACCGAGGCGGTGGCCGCGCTGGTGTCGGATACGCCCGGCGCCACGCATCTGACGGTGGTCAGGGGCGCCGCGTACGACCCGGTGGGCGATGTGCTGACGTGCGACGTGGCGCGGGAGGCCGCCGATCCGCTGCTCGCGGCCCTGCGGGACCTGGGGGTGGCGGAGACGGGCTCGATCGCGGTCGAGACGGTCGACGTGACGCTGTCGCGCAGCGCGGACGACGCGGAGAAGGAGGCGCCGGGCGAGGGCGCGGACGCGGTGGTCTGGGAGTCGCTGGTCGAGGCGACGCACGAGGAGTCCACCCTGACCGTCACCTACCTGGCGTTCCTGACGGTCGCGACGATGCTCGCCGCGTACGGCGTGATGCTGGACAGCTCGATCCTGATCGTCGGCGCGATGGTGGTGGGCCCGGAGTTCGGGCCGCTGGCCGGGGTGTGCACGGGGCTGGTGCGGCGCCGGCCGCGGCTGGTGACGCGGTCGCTGATCGCGGTGGCGCTGGGCTTCCCCGCCGCGATGCTGATCACCGGCGGTTTCGCGTACGCGATGAACGGCCTGGGCCTGTTCTCGCAGGCCCGCTTCTTCGCCCCGCACCCGGCCACGCAGTTCATCTGGCAGCCGACGTGGGATTCGTTCGTCGTGGCGTTCCTGGCCGGCATCGCCGGGATGCTGTCGCTGACGTCGGCGAAGTCCGGCGCGCTCGTCGGCGTGGCGATCTCGGTGACGACGGTGCCGGCCGCCGCGAACGCGGCGCTGGCGATCGCGTACGGCTCCTGGCACGAGACGTGGGGCTCGTCCGTCCAGCTCGCGGTGAACCTCGCGGGCATCGTGTGCGCGGGCACCCTGACGCTGCTGACGCAGAAGGTCCTGCTGGAAAGGCAGCGGCGCTCGGCGGAGGCGAAGGCCCCCGCCGGGCGCCGCCCGGGTATCGGCTAGCCCAGCGCCGACTTCACCGCGTCGGCCAGGCGGCCGGCGACCGCGCGGGCGTGGTCGATGTCCGCGGCCTCCACCATGACGCGTACCAGCGGCTCGGTGCCGGACGGGCGCAGCAGCACCCGGCCGGTGTCGCCCAGCTCGGCCTCGGCCTCTGCGACGGCGGCGCCCAGCTCGGCGGAGGTGTGGACGCGGCTCTTGTCGACGTCGGGGACGTTGACGAGCACCTGCGGCAGGCGCTGCATGACGGACGCCAGGTCGGCCAGCGAACGGCCGGTCTCGACGACGCGGGCGGCGAGCAGCAGGCCGGTCAGCGTGCCGTCGCCGGTCGTGGCGTGGTCGAGGACGATGACGTGCCCGGACTGCTCGCCGCCGAGCGCGTAGCCGTGCTCCTTCATGGACTCCAGGACGTAGCGGTCGCCGACCGCGGTCTGCACGAGGGTGATGCCCTCGCGTTCCATGGCGAGCTTGAAGCCCAGGTTGGACATGACCGTGCCGACGACGGTGTCGTGCCGCAGCTGGCCGCGCTCGCGCAGGGCGAGCGCGAGGATGGAGAGGATCTGGTCGCCGTCGACCTCCTCGCCGTTGCCGTCGACGGCCAGGCAGCGGTCGGCGTCGCCGTCGTGGGCGATGCCGAAGTCCGCGCCGTGCTCCAGGACGGCGGCCTTGAGCGGCTCCAGGTGGGTGGAGCCGCAGCCGTCGTTGATGTTGAGGCCGTCGGGGCGGGCGCCGATCGTGACGACCTCGGCGCCGGCCCGGGAGAAGGCCTCGGGCGACACGCGGGACGCGGCGCCGTGCGCCTCGTCGAGGACGACCGTGACGCCGTCCAGGCGGTTGGGCAGCACGCCGATGAGGTGGGCGACGTACTGGTCGAAGCCCTCGTCGTAGTCGCGGACCCGGCCGACGCCGTCGCCGGTGGGGCGCACCCAGGGGGCGCCGGTGCGGTGCTCCTCGTACATCGTCTCGATGCGCTCTTCGAGCTCGTCGTCGAGCTTGTGGCCGCCGCGGGCGAGGAACTTCACGCCGTTGTCGGGCATGGCGTTGTGGCTCGCGGACAGCATGACGCCGAGGTCGGCGCCCAGCGCGCCGGTGAGATACGCCACCGCCGGGGTGGGCAGCACACCGACCCGCAGGACGTCCACACCCGCGCTCGCGAGGCCCGCGACGACGGCGGCCTCCAGGAATTCGCCCGAGGCGCGCGGATCGCGCCCGACCACCGCGACGGGCCGGTGTCCGGCGAAGCTGCCCGCTTCCGCGAGTACGTGCGCCGCGGCGACGGACAGGCCGAGCGCCATCTCGGCGGTGAGATCCGCGTTGGCGATGCCCCGCACCCCGTCGGTGCCGAAGAGTCGTCCCACTGTTGTGTCCTCCGATGTGTTACGGCTGCGCTGCCGTCTCGGCGATGTGCTGCGCCTGCGGCGCGCCCGCGGCGCGTCGTGCGGCTCGGGCCTGCGCGCCGTCCGGTGCCGCCTGCGTCGTCCCGACACAGGCGTGACAGCTCTTTGACGCCCGACGCCCTCTCTTTGGTTGTACCAGTCGTACAACCCGATGTCGCACAAGCGAACGTCGTACAACCCGATTTATACGCGTGCGGCGCCCCATGCGAACGCCCCGGAGGCCATGGTGTGCCTCCGGGGCGTTGCGATACGGCTACGGCGTGCCGCCGGCGACGGCGACCGCGCGTATGGCCCAGCCGAAGAGCCGGGCCAAGCCGCGGGGCCGACGGCGCGGAGCGCGCCGCCGGATCAGCGCTTGCTGAACTGCGGCGCCTTGCGGGCCTTCTTCAGACCGGCCTTCTTCCGCTCGACCGCGCGGTCGTCACGGGTCAGGAAGCCGGCCTTCTTGAGCGGGCCGCGGTTGTTGTCGACGTCCGCCTCGTTGAGCGCACGGGCGACACCCAGGCGCAGCGCACCGGCCTGGCCGGAGATGCCGCCGCCGCTGATGCGGGCGATGACGTCGTAACGGTTGTCCAGCTCGAGCACCTTGAAAGGCTCGTTGACTTCCTGCTGGTGCACCTTGTTCGGGAAGTAGCCCTCAAGGGTGCGGCCGTTGATCTTCCACTTGCCGCTGCCCGGGACGATCCGGACGCGGGCGATGGAACGCTTGCGGCGGCCGGTGCCGGCGGCCGGCTGCGGGTCGCCGAAGCGCGAGGCGAGGGACTCGGAGGTGTACTCCCCCTCGACGGCCTCGGACTCGAAGGTGGTGATCTCCTCGTAGGACTCGTCGCCCTCGAGAACGTTCTCGGCAGTGGTCTCAGCCACGACTCTCCTCTGATTCTTTCTGGTAGCTGGTGGCCGGAACTACTGCGCGACCTGGGTGATCTCGAACGGCACCGGCTGCTGAGCAGCGTGCGGGTGCTGGTCGCCCGAGTAGACCTTGAGCTTGGAGAGCATCTGACGGCCCAGGGAGTTCTTGGGGAGCATGCCCTTGACGGCCTTCTCGATCGCCTTCTCCGGAGCCTTGGCGAGCAGCTCGTCGTAGCGCACCGAGCGCAGACCGCCCGGGTAGCCGGAGTGGCGGTAGGCCATCTTCTGGGTGCGCTTGTTGCCCGAGAGGTGGATCTTGTCGGCGTTGATCACGATGACGAAGTCGCCGGTGTCCACGTGGGGCGCGTAAATGGGCTTGTGCTTGCCCCGCAGGAGGGTAGCGGCCTGTGTCGCCAGACGGCCCAGGACAACATCCTGCGCGTCGATGACGTGCCACTGGCGCTGAACGTCGCCGGGCTTGGGGCTGTACGTACGCACGGTCGTAGCCTTCGCTTCTTCTCAGTAGTGGTTTCTCCCGCTCGCCCGCGGGCCGCGGAAGAAGGGTCCTGACAAGGCCACCCGGACGATCACGACAGCCATGGCGGCACACGGCGACGCAACCGTGTCCCTGCCGCTGGTCATCGGCCCGGTGGACCGGCGTAAGGGCCCCTCACGTGAGATAGAGCAAGCCAATACGCATAACAAACCAGGAGGATACCCGGGCGCCCCCGGCAGGGTCAAAACGCGCCCCTTCGGGTGACGGGCCCGGCGCGCCCCCCGCCGCGGCCCTCACCGCTCCCGTACGACCCGCGGCTCGTCCCACACCGGCTCCTTCGTCTCGCGTACCGTGCCGTCCGCCGCGAAGAGCAGGAAGCGGTCGAAGGTACGGGCGAACCAGCGGTCGTGCGTCACGGCGAGCACCGTGCCGTCGTACGACTCCAGACCCTCCTGGAGGGCCTCCGCGGACTCCAGGTCCAGGTTGTCGGTGGGCTCGTCCAGCAGCAGGGCGGTGGTGCCCTGCAGCTCCATGAGCAGGATCTGGAAGCGGGCCTGCTGCCCGCCGGACAGCTTGTCGAAGGGCTGGTCGCCCTGCCGCTCCAGCTCGTAGCGGCGCAGCACCGACATCGCCCGGCCGCGGTCGCGCGCGTGCTCGGCCCACAGGATGTCCACGAGGGTGCGCCCGGCCAGCTCCGGGTGGGCGTGGGTCTGTGCGAAGTGGCCCGGCACGACCCGCGCGCCCAGCTTCCACTCGCCGGTGTGCGCCACGCCCTCGTCCCCGGCCAGCAGCCGCAGGAAGTGCGACTTGCCGGAGCCGTTGGAGCCCAGCACCGCGACCCGCTCGCCGTAGAAGACCTCCAGGTCGAAGGGCTTCATCAGACCCGTGAGGCCCAGCTGCGCGCAGGTGACCGCGCGCACCCCGGTACGGCCGCCCTTGAGCCGCATGCTGATCTCCTGCTCGCGCGGCGGCTCCTGCGGGGCGCCCGCGTCCTCGAAGCGCTTCAGCCGGGTCTGCGCCGCGTGGTAGCGGGAGGCCATGTCGGGGCTGTTCGCCGCCTGCTGCCGCAGCCGCAGCACGAGCGCCTTGAGCTTGGCGTGCTCCTCCTCCCAGCGGCGGCGCAGCTCCTCGAAGCGCGCGAAGCGCTCCTTGCGGGCGGCGTGGAAGGTGTCGAAGCCGCCGCCGTGCACCCACGCGGTGGCACCGGTCGGGCCGGTCTCGACGCTGACGATCTTCTCGGCGGTACGCGACAGCAGCTCGCGGTCGTGGCTGACGAACAGCACGGTCTTGCGGGTCTGCGCGATCTGCTCCTCCAGCCAGCGCTTGCCGGGGACGTCCAGATAGTTGTCCGGCTCGTCCAGCAGCAGCACCTCGTCGGGGCCGCGCAGCAGCGCCTCCAGCACCAGCCGCTTCTGCTCGCCGCCGGACAGCGTCCGCACCTCGCGCCACTGGGCCCGCTCGTACGGGACGCCGAGCGCGGCCATCGTGCACATGTCCCACAGCGTCTCGGCCTCGTAGCCGCGCGCCTCCGCCCAGTCGCCGAGCGCGTGCGCGTACGCCATCTGCGCGGGCTCGTCGTCCTGCGCCATGATCGCCAGCTCGGCCGCGTCCACGGCCGCGGCGGCCGCCCGGATCCGCGGGTGGGCGACGGAGACCAGCAGGTCGCGGACGGTCGAGTCGTCGCGGACGCTGCCGACGAACTGCCGCATCACACCGAGCCCGCCGCTGACCGTGACGGCGCCGCCGTGCGGGGCGATCTCGCCGGAGATCAGCCGCAGCAAGGTGGTCTTCCCCGCGCCGTTCGCCCCGACGAGCGCGACGGCCGCGCCGTCACCGACGCGGAAGGAGACGTCGCCGAGCAGCGCCCGCCCGTCCGGCAGGTAGTACTCCAGGTGCGCTGCTTCCACATGTCCCATGGCACCGATTGTCCCCGCCCGGCCGGACGCCCCCCAACCCGTTTTTGCCACCCGCCCGCAGCCCGCCGGACAGCCCCCGGGCCCCCTGGCGGGCGGCGGTAGGCCGGTGGGCGGCGCGGCCATATGATGCGCGACATGACCGATGGCCCCGGGCAGCAGCCACCGCAGGAACCGCGTCACAGCGCCGCCGACGGCGAGCGTGAAGTCCTGGAGGGACGCGTCATCCCCTCCCGCCAGAACACCGCGGACCCGCGCGCGCAGTTCCGGCAGCAGACCCCGCCCCCGCAGGCTCCCGAGCCCGGCCCGGCGTGGTCCCCGCAGCCCGACGCCGCGCCGTCCGCACCGCCCGCCGGGCCCGGCCCCGGCACCCCCTGGAGCGGGCAGCAGCCGCCCGCGGCGGAGGCGCCGCGCGACACGGACCCGTCGACGCAGATCATCCGCCCCGTCCCGCGCCACCGCGGCCCCGCCGACCAGCAGACCCCGCAGGGGCCGCAGGGCCCGGCGCCCGTCGAGCGCCCCGCGTACGCCGGTGACGCCGCCCCCGCCCAGGCGCCCGCACCCGCGCCCGCGCAGCAGCCGGGGTACGCCGCGACGCAGCAGACGCCGGTCGAGCCGCCGCCGTACGCGGGCCATCAGGGGCAGGGCCCGGCCCCCGCGCCCGCCCAGCAGCAGCAGCCGTACGTGCCGCCGCAGCAGCAACAGCCGCCGTCGCACTACGTCCCCACGCAGCCGTACGGGGCCCAGCAGCAGGCCCCCGCACCGGCCCCGGCGCCCGTTCCGCAGCAGGCCCCGGCGCCCGCGCCCGTCCCCTCCCCCGCGCCGGCCCCCGCCCCCGCCCCTCCCTCCGGGCCGGACCGCGGCACCCCCGACTGGAACGCGCTCGCCGAGCAGCAGGAAGCTTCCGGCACCCGCCGCAAGCGGGTCCTGATGCTCACCGGCGGGATCGTCGCCGTCGCCGTGATCGCCGGAGGTGTCGCCACGGCCGTGGTGATGTCCGGCAAGAGCAGCGACGACAAGCCCGTCGCGTCCCCCTCGTCCTCCGGCAGCACGACCGCGAGCGAGGAGCCGCTGCCGCCCGCCCCCTCCTTCTCCTCCGTCGCCCCGCCGCCCCCCGCGAACCCGCTCGACTACCTCGGCACCGCCGCGAAGGACAAGGCGCCGCTCACCCCGGACAGCCTCTTCCCCGGCAAGCAGTTCGTGTGGCAGGGCCGTACGTACATCAAGTCGCGCACCGACGTCACGACGTCCTGCGCCGCGAACGCCCGCGCCTCCCTCGCCACGGCCCTCAGCGCCAACGGCTGCCAGAAGCTCATCCGCGCCACGTACACGAACGGCGACCTCGCCGTCACCGTCGGCGTGGCCGTCTTCCAGGACGCCGCCCACGCGAAGAAGGTCCAGGCGGTCTCGCAGTACGTCGCCCCCCTGAACGGCGGCGCCGTCCCCTCCTTCTGCCGCGGTGTCCGCTGCCAGATGACCTCCAACGCGGTCGGCCGGTACGCCTACTTCGCCATCTCCGGCTTCAAGAACGGGACGACGCTCGCGGCGGACGACACGGTGGGGAAGCAGGCGGCGAACGACGCGAGTGATTTTGCGTTCACCCGCATCGTCCAGCGCGGCAAGGACGCCGCCGCTGCGGATCCCTCCCGCCAGTAGGCGCTCCGGGCTGCCCCTTGCGGTGGGGTTCGCGACCGTCCGCCGGTGGGTGGTTGCGCGCGCAGTTCCCCGCGCCCCTGGTGTGTTGCCCTGCGCGGGAGAAACAAGCCCTTACCGCGCAGGGTGAGCGTTTTAGGGGCGGGGGGAACTGCGCGACCAGCCCCCCGGATCCGCACTCGCCCTGCAAGGGCAAGGGGCATCCCCCTACGCGCACGTACCCCGCGGAGCGAGCGTGCGGAGGTTGCGGGATTCCGCGTTGCGCGCGGCCAGCAGGTGGGCCGGGGGGTAGCCGACCTCCTCCAGGGTGAGGCCGTGCGGCCGGACGACGTTCACCGCGGAGTGCCGTACCCGTCCGGCAAGGACCTCCGCGGGGAAGCCGACGTGCTTGTGCCCGTCCCCGACGAGGATCATCGCCCCGACGAGCGCCCGCACCATGTTGTGGCAGAAGGCGTCGGCCTTCACCGTGGCGACGGCCACCCCGTCGTCCTCCCGCCGCTCCCAGCTCACCTGGAGCAGGCGGCGGATCGTCGTCGCCCCCTCCCGCTTCTTGCAGTACGCGGCGAAGTCGTGCTCGCCGAGCAGCAGCTGCCCGGCCTCGTTCATGGCCTCGACGTCCACGGGCCGGTCGTGCCACAGGACGTGTCCGCGCAGCAACGGGTCCACCCCGCCGGGGTGGTCCCCCACCCGGTAGGCGTACCGCCGCCAGATCGCGGAGAAGCGCGCGTCGAAGCCGGTGGGGGCCTCGGCGACGCCGAAGACCCGGACGTCCCAGGGGAGCCGCCCGGCGAGCCGTCGCCGTAGCTTGTCCCGCTCGGCGTCCCACACCTCACCCGGCAGGTCGACGTGCGCGACCTGCCCGCGCGCGTGCACACCCGCGTCGGTGCGCCCGGCGACGGTGAGCTCGACGGGTTCGGCGAGCCGCAGCACCGTGCGGATGGCGTCCTCCAGCTCCCCCTGCACGGTCCGCCGCTCCCGCTGCTTGGCCCAGCCGGAGAAGTCGGCCCCGTCGTACGCCAGGTCCAGCCGGACCCGTACAGAGCCGGGGGCGGGCTCGTCGCTCACGATCAGTCCTCCTCGAGCGGGGAACGGACCCGCACCCCCGGGAGGGTGCGGGTCCGTCCGGTGTACCTGCGGGACGCCTCAGGCGTCCTTGGCCTCGTCCGACTCCTCGGACGGCTTCGCGTCCTCGACGTCCTCGGCCTTGTCGTTCTTGACCTCGGCGAGGGCGGCCTCACCGGCCGCGTCCTTGTCCTTCGCGGAACGCTTGGTCGCGGCCTCGGCCTCGCCCACAGCGGACTGCTGCACGGTCAGCGCCTCGACCAGCTCGATGACCGCCATCGGGGCGTTGTCGCCGCGACGGGGACCGATCTTGGTGATGCGGGTGTAGCCACCCGGGCGGTTCTCGTACCGCGGGCCGATCTCGGTGAAGAGCGTGTGGACGATGCTCTTGTCCGTGATGACCTGCAGGACCTGGCGACGGTTGTGGATGTCGCCCTTCTTCGCCTTGGTGATCAGGCGCTCCGCGACCGGGCGCAGACGGCGCGCCTTGGCCTCGGTGGTGGTGATGCGGCCGTGCTCGAAGAGCGACTTCGCGAGGTTCGCGAGGAGCAGCTTCTCGTGCGCGGCGCTGCCGCCCAGACGGGCACCCTTGGCGGGCTGAGGCATGGTCTTTCTCCTTCTTCGCTGCACCGGCCGTATCAGGTACCGATGTCAGTGCGAACCGGCGGCCGCCGGCTCGTATGTCCCGGGGCTGAGCCCCGGAGTCCCCAGGGCTGCCGCCCTGGGAGGTTCTGTTCTGCCCCGAGGGGCAACCACCAGGGGCGCGTGGGGGCACCTCCCAGGCGGAGCCTAGGGGGAGAACTGCGCGAGCAACCCCCCACCGGCCGGTGGTCCGGATGCGACCGCATCTGACCCACCGGGCCGGTGACGACCCGCGCCACGTATGTGGCTGAGCGCGCAGTTCTCCTCCAGGCTCCGCCTGGCAGGTGCCCCCACGCGCCCCTCAAAACGCTCGCCCTGCGCAGCAGGGAAACGCTCACCCGGGACGGGGCGCGGAACACGCACCCCGCAGGGGCTAGTACTGCTCGGTCTCGACGAAGCCCGCGTCCACGTCGTCGTCGGCGCCGAAGGCGTCCGCCGCGGCGGTGGGGTCGAATCCGGGGGGGCTGTCCTTGAGGGCCAGACCCATACCGGCCAGCTTCGCCTTGACCTCGTCGATCGACTTCGCGCCGAAGTTGCGGATGTCGAGCAGGTCCGCCTCGGAGCGGGCGACGAGCTCGCCCACCGAGTGGATGCCCTCGCGCTTGAGGCAGTTGTAGGAGCGGACGGTGAGTTCCAGCTCCTCGATCGGCAGGGCGAGGTCCGCGGCCAGGGCGGCGTCCGTGGGGGACGGGCCCATGTCGATGCCCTCGGCGTCGACGTTCAGCTCGCGGGCCAGGCCGAACAGCTCGACCAGGGTCTTGCCGGCGGACGCCATGGCGTCGCGCGGGCGCATGGCCTGCTTGGTCTCGACGTCGACGATGAGCTTGTCGAAGTCGGTGCGCTGCTCGACTCGGGTCGCCTCGACCTTGTAGGTGACCTTGAGCACCGGGCTGTAGATGGAGTCGACCGGGATGCGGCCGATCTCCTGGCCCTGCTGCTTGTTCTGGACCGCGGAGACGTAGCCGCGACCGCGCTCGACGGTCAGCTCCATCTCCAGCTTGCCCTTGGCGTTGAGCGTCGCCAGGACGAGGTCGGGGTTGTGCACCTCGACACCGGCCGGCGGCGCGATGTCGGCGGCGGTGACGACACCCGGGCCCTGCTTGCGCAGGTACATCACGACGGGCTCGTCGTGCTCCGAGGAGACGACGAGCTGCTTGATGTTGAGGATGAGGTCGGTGACGTCCTCCTTGACACCCGGCACCGTGGTGAACTCGTGCAGGACGCCGTCGACCCGGATGGAGGTGACCGCGGCACCCGGGATCGAGGAGAGGAGCGTACGGCGCAGGGAGTTGCCGAGGGTGTAGCCGAAGCCCGGCTCCAGCGGCTCGATCACGAACCGGGAGCGGAATTCGTCGACGACCTCTTCGGTCAACGAGGGTCGCTGAGCGATCAGCATGTTCTGTGGTCCTTCTGTCGTGGGCGCCCGCTATTTGACGCCCCCTGTACTACGAGGGTACGGGCGGTGCGGCGAAACCGTCGGGTGACGGTTGCCGCACCGCCCGTGACCACGAGCTTTCCCGAAGAAAGTACAGCGATTACTTCGAGTAGAGCTCGACGATCAGCTGCTCCTGCACCTGGGTGTCGATCACCTGGCGCTCGGGCAGGCTGTGCACGAGGATCCGCAGCTTGCCCGCGTTGGCCTCGAGCCACGCCGGCACGGTCTTGTCGCCGGCCTCGCCCTGCGCCACCTGGAAGGGGGTGAGGGTGCGGGACGACTCGCGGACCTCGACGATGTCGTTCACGGCCACGCGCGCCGACGGGATGTCGTTCTTGCGGCCGTTGATGGTGATGTGTCCGTGACGGACCAGCTGACGGGCGTGGTCGCGGGACTTGGCGAAGCCGGCCCGGTAGACCACGTTGTCGAGGCGGGTCTCAAGGATGCGCAGAAGGTTCTCACCGGTCTTGCCGGTCTTCTGGTTCGCTTCCTTGTAGTAGTTCACGAACTGCTTCTCGAGGACACCGTAGATGCGCGCGCACTTCTGCTTCTCACGCAGCTGAAGCAGGTACTCGCTGTCCTTGGTGCGCCCGCGTCCGTGCTCACCCGGGGGGTAAGGACGGATCTCGATCGGGCACTTCGCGCTCTCGCACTTAGCTCCCTTGAGGAAGAGCTTCTGCTTTTCCCGACGGCAACGCTTGCAGTCGGCCCCGGTGTAACGCGCCATTGTCTCGTATCTCCTGTGTCAGCTGGTCAGACGCGGCGGCGCTTCGGCGGGCGGCAGCCGTTGTGCGGGGTCGGGGTGACGTCCTGGATCGACCCGACCTCGAGGCCGGTGGCCTGGAGGGAGCGGATCGCGGTCTCGCGGCCGGAGCCGGGACCCTTCACGAAGACGTCCACCTTGCGCATGCCGTGCTCCTGCGCGCGGCGCGCGGCCGACTCGGCGGCCATCTGCGCGGCGAAGGGGGTGGACTTGCGCGAGCCCTTGAAGCCGACGTGACCGGCGGAGGCCCAGGAGATCACGTTGCCCGAGGGGTCCGTGATCGAGACGATCGTGTTGTTGAACGTGCTCTTGATGTGCGCGTGACCGTGAGCGACGTTCTTCTTTTCCTTGCGGCGCACCTTCTTGGCTGCACCCTGACGGCCCTTAGGAGGCATGTGTCATCTTCCCGGTGAGGTGGTCGGTCCTACGAAGCGAAGACCGCGGATGGGGTCCTGCTTGCGGACTACTTCTTGCCCGGCTTCTTCTTGCCGGCAATCGCGCGACGCGGGCCCTTGCGGGTGCGGGCGTTGGTGTGAGTGCGCTGGCCGTGGACCGGAAGGCCGCGGCGGTGGCGCAGACCCTGGTAGCAGCCGATCTCGACCTTGCGGCGGATGTCGGCCTGGATGGAACGACGGAGGTCACCCTCGGTCGTGTAGTTGTCGTCCACGTACTTGGCGATCTTGACGAGGTCGTCCTCGGCGAGGTCGCGCACGCGGATGTCGGGGCTCACACCGGTGCTCTTCAGGATCTCCTGGGCGCGGGAACGCCCGATGCCGAAGACGTAGGTGAGGGCGATCTCCACGCGCTTCTCGCGCGGGAGGTCAACGCCTGAAAGGCGTGCCATGTGTCTGGCTCCTGGTGATTCGGAGGTCTTCCGCAGTGCCGGTTCCCGGGCGGCCGTGTCAGGTACCGGCCGGGTCCCCGGCCTCCGCCGGGGGTGTCGTCACCCTTGGAGCAGGGGACGGGCACTGCGTATGTACGGATGTGCGTCGCGCGAAGTTCTGCGGGTGCAGAAGGTGGAGGTCGTGCGTCAGCCCTGGCGCTGCTTGTGGCGCAGGTTGTCGCAGATGACCATGACCCGCCCGTGACGGCGGATCACCTTGCACTTGTCGCAGATCTTCTTGACGCTCGGCTTGACCTTCATGGGATCAGGTTCTCCGGGTCGTGAGATCTACTTGTAGCGGTAGACGATCCGTCCGCGCGTCAGGTCGTAGGGAGACAGCTCCACCACGACCCGGTCATCCGGGAGGATACGGATGTAGTGCATCCGCATCTTGCCGCTGATGTGCGCGAGGACCTTGTGACCGTTCTGCAGCTCCACCTTGAACATCGCGTTCGGCAGAGACTCGATCACGGTGCCCTCGATTTCGATGGCGCCTTGCTTTTTGGCCATGTCCTGCTTTCGGGATCGGCTACCTTGGTCGGCTGCGGGCATGCCAGAAGACATGCGAGAGCCGACGTGTCAGTCTACGACACGGTTCGAAGAAAGACGAATCCACTGTGTATGCCCAGGCGCGGTGATCATTACGCCACGGGGTCGGGAGCGGTCGTGATGCCGTACTCGGCGAGCTTGGCGCGGCCGCCGTCGGGGGCGGTCAGCACGAGCGGGCCCTCTTCGGTGAGCGCGATGGTGTGCTCCCAGTGCGAGGACCACGAGCCGTCGTCGGACTTCACCGTCCACTCGTCCTCCAGCACATGGGTGCGCGGTGTGCCCAGCGTCACCATGGGCTCGATCGCCAGGCACAGCCCGGGGACGAGCTTGATGCCGCGGCCGCGCTTCTTCGTCACGTAGTTCAGCACGTGCGGCTCCATGTGCATCGCGGTGCCGATGCCGTGGCCGCCGTACTCCTCGACGATGCCGTACTTGCCGGAGGCCGGGCGCGGCTGGCGGCGGATGTAGCCCTCGACGGCCTTGGAGATGTCCTCCAGCCGGTTGCCCTTGCGGAAGGCGGCGATGCCGGCCCACATGGACTCCTCCGTCACCCGGCTCAGCTCGGCCAGTTCCGGGGCGTGACCGGTGCCGACGAGGGTGGTGAAGGCGGCGTCGCCGTGCCAGCCGTCGACGATCGCACCGGCGTCGATAGCGATGATGTCGCCGTCCTTGAGCACGGTCGCGCGGTCCGGGATGCCGTGGACGACGACGTCGTTGACCGAGGTGCAGATGTTGCCGGGGAAGCCGCCGTAGCCGAGGAAGTTCGGCTTGGCGCCGTGGTCGGCGATGACCTTGGCGGCGATCTCGTCCAGGTCCTTGGTGGTGGCGCCGGGTACGGCCGCGGCGCGGGTCGCCTCGTGGATCGCGGCGACGACCAGTCCGGCCCGCCGCATCGTGGCGATCTGCTCGGGGGTCTTGATCTCCACCATGCGGCTGACGCCTTCCTCGGGTCGTGGGGGGTGCTGAGGTACGGGAACACTCGAAAAGGGGCTCAATCAACGATACGGCCGTGGTGCCCGGGTGGGCACCACGGCCGTACGTCGTCGCTGCTGTCGGTCGCGCCTACGCGGCGCCGTCCGCCCGGCGGTCCTGGAGGGCGGCCATCGCGCGGGCGGTCACCTCGGCGACCGGGCCGAGCGCGGAGATCGTGACCACCAGGTTCTGGCGCTTGTAGTAGTCGATGATCGGCTCGGTCTCGCGGTGGTACACGTCGAGGCGGTTGCGCACCTTGTCCTCGGCGTCGTCGCTGCGCTGGTACAGCTCGCCGCCGCACTCGTCGCACACGCCCTCGGCCTGGGGCTTCTTGTACTCGACGTGGAAGACGTGCGCGCTGTCGTTGCGGCACACCCGGCGGCCGGCGATGCGCTTGACCACCTCGTCCTCGGGAACCTCCAGGTCGAGCACGCCGTCCAGCGCCAGGCCGTGCGCGGCGAGGTAGGCGTCGAGCGCCTGCGCCTGGTGCTCGTTGCGCGGGAAGCCGTCGAGCAGGAAGCCCTCGGCGGCGTCGGGCGCGTCCATCCGGTCCTCGGCCATGCCGATGGTGACCTCGTCGGGGACCAGGTCACCGGCGTCCATGTACGACTTCGCGCGCTTGCCGAGGTCGGTGCCCTGGCTGATGTTGGCGCGGAAGAGGTCGCCCGTGGAGATGTGCGGGATGGACAGGTTCTCGGTGAGGAACTTCGCCTGTGTCCCCTTGCCCGCACCGGGCGGCCCGACCAGGACGATACGCATCAGCGGAGGAACCCTTCGTAGTTACGCTGCTGGAGCTGGCTCTCGATCTGCTTCACGGTTTCCAGACCCACACCGACGATGATGAGGATGCTGGTGCCACCGAGCGGGAAGTTGCCGTTGCTCCCGTTGAAGATCGCGATGGCGACCGTCGGAACGAGGGCGATGAGACCCAGGTACAGCGAGCCCGGCCACGTGATGCGGTTCAGCACGTAGCTCAGGTATTCGGCGGTGGGGCGACCTGCCCGGATGCCCGGAATGAACCCACCATACTTCTTCATGTTGTCGGCGACTTCCTCGGGGTTGAAGGAGATCGCGACGTAGAAGAAGGCGAAGAAGACGATCAGCAGGAAGTAGGCCGCCATGTAGATCGGGTGGTCGCCCTTGGTGAAGTTCCGGCTGATCCACTGCGCCCAGCCGGCCGTGGATCCGGAGAACTGCACGATCAGCGCCGGGATGTACAGCAGCGACGAGGCGAAGATGACCGGGATCACACCGGCCTGGTTGACCTTGAGCGGGATGTACGTGGACGTGCCGCCGTACGACCGCCGGCCGATCATGCGCTTGGCGTACTGCACCGGGATCCGGCGTTGGGCCTGTTCGACGAAGACCACCAGGCCGACGATCGCGAGGCCGACGAGGATGACGGCGAAGAACTCGACCCAGCCGCCCGCGATGGTGCCGGAGACCTTGATCGCCCACAGGTTGCCCGGGAAGCCCGCCGCGATGGAGACGAACATCAGGATCGACATGCCGTTGCCGATGCCGCGGTCGGTCACCAGCTCACCGAGCCACATGATCATCACGGTGCCCGCGGTCATCGTCGTCACCATCGTGATGGTGGTGAAGATCGACTGGTTGGGCACGATGCCGCCGGCCTCGTTGCAGCCGGAGAACAGGCTGCCGGAACGGGCGGTGGCGACCAGGCCGGTGCCCTGCAGCACCGCGAGGGCGACGGTCAGGTACCGCGTGTACTGCGTGATCTTCGTGGTGCCGGCCTGGCCCTCCTTCTTCAGGGCTTCCAGGCGCGGGATGACCACGGTCAGCAGCTGGAGGATGATGCTCGCCGTGATGTACGGCATGATGCCGAGCGCGAAGATCGTCAGCTGGAGCAGCGCGCCGCCGCTGAACATGTTCACCAGACCGAAGAGGCTGTTGTTGCCCTTGGTCTCGTTCACACACTTGTTGACGATCGTGTAGTCGACGCCCGGTACCGGGATGTGCGCCCCGAGGCGATAGACCACCACGATGCCCAACGTGAACAGCAGCTTCTTGCGCAGGTCGGGCGTCCTGAACGCCCGTGCGAACGCGGTGAGCACGGTGCCTCCTGCACCCCCCGCGACAGCGCGGGCGGACGGTTTTGAGGTATCTGACGACACTGACGGGGTCTGGCGGGTCTGAGCGGTAGCACAAAGATGACAGCAGCGTCGGTCAGCCTACCGGCGACGTAGCCCCGCAAGGAATGACCAACCGGGGAAGGAAAATCACAGGAACGCACGACCGGGGACGCTCTGACGTTCCAGAGCGTCCCCGGTCGTGGTGGGCATCGGGCTCAGACGAGCTCGGTGACCGTGCCGCCGGCAGCGGCGATCTTCTCCTTGGCGGAGCCGGAGACCGCGTCAACGGTCACCTGCAGCGCCACGGAGACCTCGCCGGTGCCGAGCACCTTGACGAGCTGGTTCTTGCGCACCGCACCCTTGGCGACCAGACCGGCCACCGTGACCTCGCCACCCTCGGGGTAGAGGGCCGCGAGCTTGTCCAGGTTGACGACCTGGTACTCGGTACGGAACGGGTTCTTGAAGCCCTTGAGCTTCGGGAGGCGCATGTGGAGGGGCATCTGCCCACCCTCGAAGCGCTCCGGAACCTGGTAACGGGCCTTGGTGCCCTTGGTGCCACGACCGGCCGTCTTGCCCTTGGACGCCTCACCGCGACCCACACGGGTCTTGGCGGTCTTGGCGCCCGGGGCCGGACGGAGGTTGTGGATCTTGATCGGGTTGTCACCCATGATCAGTCGACCTCCTCGACCGTGACGAGGTGGCGGACGGTGTGGACCATGCCGCGGATCTCCGGGCGGTCCTCCTTGACCACGACGTCGTGCAGGCGCTTGAGCCCGAGCGAACGCAGGGTGTCACGGTGGTTCTGCTTGCTGCCGATGTAGGACTTGGTCTGCGTGACCTTGAGGCGCGCCATCAGACACCCACCCCGGCACGAGCCCGCAGCAGGGCGGCGGGCGCGATGTCCTCGATCGGCAGACCGCGGCGGGCGGCAATCTCCTCGGGGCGCTGCAGCCCCTGGAGCGCGGCCACCGTGGCGTGCACGATGTTGATCGCGTTGTCCGAGCCGAGGCTCTTGGACAGCACGTCGTGGATGCCCGCGCACTCCAGCACGGCGCGCACCGGGCCACCGGCGATCACACCGGTACCGGGGGAAGCCGGCTTGAGCAGGACGACGCCCGCGGCCTTCTCGCCCTGGATGGGGTGCGGGATGGTGCCCTGGATACGGGGGACCTTGAAGAAGTGCTTCTTGGCCTCCTCCACACCCTTGGCGATGGCGGCCGGCACCTCCTTGGCCTTGCCGTAGCCGACACCGACGGTGCCGTCACCGTCGCCCACCACGACCAGCGCGGTGAAGCTGAAGCGACGACCACCCTTCACAACCTTGGCGACGCGGTTGATCGCGACGACCCGCTCGACGTAAGCGGTCTTCTCGGCCTGCTGGCCGCCGTCCCGCCTGTCCTTACGGTCCCGCCGCTCGCCGCCACCGGCACCGCTTCCGCGGCGCTGGGGTCCAGCCATTGGAATTACCTCTCGATCCTTTTAGCGTTTCTCCGCTGGTGACGGACGGCTAGAACTTCAGGCCGGCTTCACGGGCGGCGTCCGCGAGAGCGGCGATGCGCCCCGCGTACTGGTTGCCGCCACGGTCGAACACGACGGCCTCGACGCCCTTGGCCTTCGCACGCTCGGCCACGAGCTGGCCGACCTGCTTCGCCTTGGCGCTCTTGTCGCCTTCGCCGCCGCGGATGGACGCGTCGAGGGTCGACGCCGACGCGAGCGTGTGGCCCGCGAGGTCGTCGATGACCTGGGCGACGATGCCGCGGTTGGAACGCGTCACGACCAGGCGCGGGCGCTCGGGCGTACCCGAGATGCGCTTGCGGACCCGGATGTGGCGACGCTTGATCGCAGCGCCCTTGTACGCCTTGCCCTTGGCGATCTTCACACCGTATGCCATGGCTACTTACCAGCCTTTCCGACCTTGCGGCGGATGACCTCGCCGGCGTACTTGACGCCCTTGGCCTTGTACGGGTCGGGCTTGCGCAGCTTGCGGATGTTCGCCGCGACCTCGCCCACCTTCTGCTTGTCGATGCCCTCGACGGAGAACTTCACCGGGGACTCGACCTTGAAGGAGATGCCCTCGGGGGCCTCGACGAGAATCGGGTGGCTGTAGCCCAGGGCGAACTCCAGGTTGGAGCCCTTCGCCTGGACGCGGTAGCCGACACCGCTGATTTCGAGCTGCTTGCTGTAGCCCGCGGTCACGCCGGTGATCATGTTCGCCACCAGCGTGCGGGACAGGCCGTGCAGGGCCTTCGAGACACGCTCGTCGTTGGGGCGGGTGACCAGCAGAGTGCCGTCCTCGCCCTTGGCGATGTCGATCGGCGCGGCGACGGTGTGGGTGAGCGAGCCCTTGGGACCCTTCACCTGCACCGTGCGGCCGTCGATGGTGACGTCCACTCCGGCGGGAACCGAGATGGGCAGCTTGCCGATGCGCGACATTGCTTTACCTCGCTTTCCCGGTTACCAGACGTAGGCGAGGACTTCCCCACCCACGCCCTTCTTCTGAGCCTGCTGGCCGGTGAGCAGCCCGTGCGACGTGGAGATGATCGCCACGCCGAGGCCGCCGAGCACCTTCGGCAGATTGGTGGACTTTGCGTAGACCCGCAGACCCGGCTTGCTGATCCGCTTGATGCCGGCGATCGAGCGCTCGCGGTTGGGGCCGAACTTCAGCTCGAGGACGAGGTTCTTGCCGACCTCGGCGTCCTCGACCTTCCAGCCGGTGATGTAGCCCTCCTGCTGGAGGATCTCCGCGATGTGCGACTTGATCTTGCTGTGCGGCATCACGACGTCGTCGTGGTACGCCGAGTTCGCGTTACGCAGACGGGTCAGCATGTCTGCGATGGGGTCGGTCATGGTCATGAAGTGGCCCTGGGCCTCTCTCGCCGGGGTTTCCTGGTGCGACGTCCCTCTCCCCCGGCTGTGCGGGGACGGGTGCGATGCGGTGGACCTACGGCGTAGTAAGTCGATGCGGGCGGCGAACGCCCAACCCTTCTACCTTACGGGAAGAAGAGCGGGGCATTCACCGGCCCAACTGCTTACCGAGAGTTCCTGGTGATCCGGGGAACCGGAATTACCAGGAGCTCTTGGTCACGCCCGGCAGCTCGCCACGGTGCGCCATCTCACGGAGGCACACGCGGCACAGGCCGAACTTGCGGTAGACGGAGTGCGGCCGGCCGCAGCGCTGGCAGCGGTTGTACGCGCGCACCGCGAACTTGGGCTTGCGCGAGGCCTTGGAGATCAGTGCCTTCTTAGCCACGGTCAGTTCTCCTTGAACGGGAAGCCGAGGTGACGCAGCAGGGCACGGCCCTCGTCGTCGTTGGTCGCCGTGGTGACCACGGTGATGTCCATGCCCCGGACCCGGTCGATCTTGTCCTGGTCGATCTCGTGGAACATGACCTGCTCCGTGAGACCGAAGGTGTAGTTGCCGCGGCCGTCGAACTGCTTCGGCGACAGACCACGGAAGTCGCGGATACGCGGCAGCGCGAGCGACAGCAGCCGGTCCAGGAACTCCCACATGCGGTCGCCGCGCAGCGTGACGTGCGCGCCGATCGGCTGGCCCTCACGCAGCTTGAACTGCGCGATGGACTTGCGGGCCTTGGTGACCTGCGGCTTCTGGCCGGTGATCGTGGCGAGGTCGCGGATCGCGCCCTCGATCAGCTTGGAGTCGCGGGCGGCGTCGCCCACACCCATGTTGACCACGATCTTGGTCAGGCCGGGGATCTGCATGACGTTCTCGTAGGTGAACTCGTCACGCAGCTTGCCCGCGATCTCCTCGCGGTAGCGCGTCTTGAGACGCGGCGCAGTGGTGGCAGTCATCAGATGTCCTCACCGGTCCGCTTGGCAACGCGGATCTTGTTGCCCTCGTCGTCGAAGCGGTAGCCGACGCGGGTCACGACCTTCTTGCCGTCCTTCTCCACGACCAGCTGAACGTTGCTGACATGGATGGGGGCCTCGGTGGTGATGATGCCGCCGGTCTGCGAACCACGGTCGGTCTGGCCGGCCTTGGTGTGCTTCTTGACCCGGTTGACACCCTCGACGAGGACCCGGTCCTGAGCGGGGTAGGCCACGATGACCTTGCCCTGCTTGCCCTTGTCCTTACCGGTGATGACCTGGACCAGGTCGCCCTTCTTGATCTTCATCGGTTACAGCACCTCCGGCGCGAGCGAGACGATCTTCATGAACTTCTTCTCGCGCAGCTCACGGCCGACGGGGCCGAAGATACGGGTGCCGCGGGGGTCGCCGTCGTTCTTGAGGATGACGGCGGCGTTCTCGTCGAACCGGATGTACGAGCCGTCGGCGCGGCGGCGCTCCTTGACGGTCCGGACGATGACCGCCTTGACGACCTCGCCCTTCTTCACGTTGCCACCGGGGATCGCGTCCTTGACGGTGGCGACGATGACGTCACCGATTCCCGCGTAGCGGCGACCCGAGCCACCGAGAACACGGATGCAAAGGATCTCCTTGGCACCAGTGTTGTCGGCGACACGCAGTCGCGACTCCTGCTGGATCACGTCTTACTCCTGAAGTGTCGCGTCGGTTCCCGGCGGGCCACGCGAGCCCTCGTGCGAGGGGCTCGCGTGGCCGCGCCGAGCCTGACGGAACGGTCCTGAGCGGGTGCGCCCGCTCAGGGATTACTCGGCCTTACTTGGCCTTCTCAAGGATCTCCACGACGCGCCACCGCTTCGTGGCGGACAGCGGCCGGGTCTCCATCAGGAGGACGCGGTCGCCGACGCCGGCGGCGTTCTGCTCGTCGTGAGCCTTCAGCTTGTTGGTGCGGCGGATGACCTTGCCGTACAGGGCGTGCTTGACGCGGTCCTCGACGGCGACGACGACGGTCTTGTCCATCTTGTCGCTGACGACCAGACCCTCACGGGTCTTGCGGAAGCCCCGCTGCTCGCTGCTCTCAGTCACATTCTTCTCGCTCATCAGGCGCTCTCCACCGTCTCCACCGTCTCGATGCCCAGCTCGCGCTCACGCATGAGGGTGTAGATCCGGGCGATGTCCTTGCGAACGACCCTGAGCCGGCTGTTGTTCTCAAGCTGCCCGGTGGCCGCCTGGAAGCGGAGGTTGAACAGCTCCTCCTTGGCCTCACGCAGCTTCGCGACGAGCTCCTCGTCGCCGAGCTGGCGCAGCTCGGTCACCTTGGTACCGGCGGCCATCACGCCTCACCTGCCTCGCGCCGCACGATGCGGCACTTCATCGGAAGCTTGTGCGCGGCGCGGGTGAGCGCCTCGCGCGCAGTCTTCTCGTTCGGGAACGACAGCTCGAACATCACCCGACCGGGCTTGACGTTCGCCACCCACCACTCGGGCGAGCCCTTGCCGGAACCCATGCGGGTCTCGGCGGGCTTCTTGGTCAGCGGGCGGTCCGGGTAGATGTTGATCCAGACCTTGCCGCCACGCTTGATGTGGCGCGTGATGGAGATACGAGCGGACTCGATCTGCCGGTTGGTCACGTACGCCGGGGTCACGGCCTGCAGGCCGTACTCACCGAACGCCAGCTCGGTGCCGCCCTTGGCCATGCCGTCACGCTTGGGGTGGTGCTGCTTGCGGTGCTTGACCCTGCGGGGGATCAGCATTGTTACTCAGCCTTCCGTTCCGGGGGTCTCCGCCGCCGGAGCCTCAGCGGCGGGAGCCTCGGCGGCCTTGGGGGCCTGGGCGCCTTCCGTCTGAGGACGACGGCCGCGGCCACCGCGCTCGCCACCGCGGCGCTGCGGACGCTCGTTGCCGCCACCGCGCGCCGGACGGTTGCCCGCCCGCGCGGCCGCGTTGTCGGCGCGGACCTCGGCGATGTTCTTGACGTCGCCCTTGTAGATCCAGACCTTCACACCGATACGGCCGAAGGTGGTCTTGGCCTCGAAGAAGCCGTAGTCCACGTTCGCGCGCAGGGTGTGCAGCGGCACACGGCCCTCGCGGTAGAACTCGGACCGGGACATCTCGGCGCCGCCGAGACGGCCACCGCACTGGATCTTGATGCCCTTGGCGCCGGCCTTCAGCGTGCCCTGCATGCTCTTGCGCATGGCACGGCGGAAGGAGACGCGGGAGGACAGCTGCTCGGCGACGGCCTGGGCCACCAGCTGAGCGTCCATCTCCGGGTTCTTGACCTCGAGGATGTTCAGCTGGACCTGCTTGCCGGTCAGCTTCTCCAGGTCGCCGCGGATACGGTCGGCCTCCGCGCCGCGGCGCCCGATGACGATGCCCGGACGGGCGGTGTGGATGTCGACGCGGACGCGGTCACGGGTGCGCTCGATCTCCACCTTGGAGATGCCGGCCCGCTCCATGCCCTGCGTCATCATCCGGCGGATGGCGACGTCTTCCTTGACGTAGTCCTTGTACAGCTTGTCGGCGTACCAGCGGGACTTGAAGTCCGTGGTCACACCGAGGCGGAACCCGTACGGGTTAACCTTCTGGCCCATTACCGGGAACCTTCCTTGCTGGCGACGACCACGGTGATGTGGCTGGTGCGCTTGCGGATCCGGTAGGCACGGCCCTGGGCGCGCGGCCGGAACCGCTTCAGGGTCGGACCCTCGTCGACATACGCCTCGCTGATGTACAGCGAGCCCGCGTCCGTGTGGTCGTAGTTGTGCGCCGCGTTGGCGATGGCGCTGTCCAGCACCTTGCCGACCGGCACGCTCGCGGCCTGCGGGGTGAATCGCAGGACCGCCTGAGCCTCCGTGGCATCCATGCCACGGATCAGGTCCACCACCCGGCGGGCCTTCATGGGCGTGACACGGATGTACCGTGCCTGGGCCCTGGCTTCCATGGTCGTCCCTTCAGTGTCTGTCTTCGTCGTCACGATTCAGCCCGCTCAGCGACGCCGCGACTTGCGGTCGTCCTTCTCGTGCCCGCGGAAGGTGCGGGTCGGGGCGAACTCGCCGAGCTTGTGGCCGACCATCGACTCGGTGACGAACACCGGGACGTGCTTGCGGCCGTCGTGCACCGCGATCGTGTGGCCCAGCATGGCCGGGACGATCATCGAGCGGCGGGACCAGGTCTTGATGACGTTCTTGGTGCCGGCTTCGTTCTGGACATCCACCTTCTTGATCAGGTGGTCGTCGACGAAGGGCCCCTTCTTGAGACTGCGCGGCATCTAAACCCGCTCCTAGCGCTTCTTGTTCGTCTTGCGGCGGCGGACGATGTACTTGCTGCTCGCCTTCTTGGGCGAACGCGTACGTCCTTCCTTCTGACCCCACGGGGAGACCGGGTGGCGACCACCGGAGGTCTTGCCCTCACCACCACCGTGCGGGTGGTCCACCGGGTTCATGGCGACACCGCGGACGGTCGGGCGGACGCCCTTCCAGCGCATACGGCCGGCCTTGCCCCAGTTGATGTTCGACTGCTCGGCGTTGCCGACCTCGCCGATCGTGGCGCGGCAGCGGACGTCGACCATCCGGACCTCGCCGGAGGGCATACGAAGGGTGGCCATGGTGCCCTCCTTCGCCAGCAGCTGCACCGAAGCGCCCGCGGAGCGGGAGATCTTCGCGCCGCCGCCCGGACGCAGCTCGATCGCGTGGATCGTGGTACCGACCGGGATGTTGCGCAGCGGCAGGTTGTTGCCGGGCTTGATGTCGGCGTTGGCGCCGTTCTCCACCCGGTCACCCTGCTGGAGCTTCGCGGGGGCGAGGATGTAGCGCTTCTCGCCGTCCGCGTAGTGCAGCAGCGCGATGCGCGCGGTGCGGTTGGGGTCGTACTCGATGTGCGCGACCTTGGCGGGCACGCCGTCCTTGTCGTGCCGACGGAAGTCGATGACACGGTAGGCGCGCTTGTGGCCACCGCCCTGGTGGCGGACGGTCACACGACCGGCGTTGTTACGGCCGCCCTTGCTGTGCAGCGGGCGGACCAGCGACTTCTCCGGCGTGGACCGCGTGATCTCGACGAAGTCGGCGACGCTGGAGCCACGACGGCCCGGGGTCGTCGGCTTGTACTTGCGGATACCCATTTCTCAGTCCTCGGAATATTCCGGACTTCAATCGGCCGGTCCCCGTTAGGAGACCGGGCCGCCGAAGATGTCGATACGGTCGCCCTCGGCGAGGGTCACGATGGCGCGCTTGGTGTTGGCGCGCTTGCCGAAACCGGTGCGGGTGCGCTTGCGCTTGCCCTGCCGGTTGATCGTGTTGACCCCGGTGACCTTGACCTGGAAGACCGTCTCGACGGCCTGCTTGATCTGGGTCTTGTTCGCGCGCGGGTCGACGACGAACGTGTACTTGTTCTCGTCGAGCAGCGCGTAGCTCTTCTCGGAGACCACGGGCTTGATCAGCAGGTCACGGGGGTCCGTGAAGGTCTTGCTGGTGGTCACGGTCTGCTCGGCCATCAGGCGTCGCTCCCTTCCAGCTCGGCCTCGTCCGCGGCACCGGAACCGGTGAAGCGGTCGAACGCGCCCTTGGTGAAGACCACGTCGTCCGAGACGAGCACGTCGTACGTGTTCAGCTGGCCGGCCTCCAGGATGTGCACCTGGGGCAGGTTGCGGGCGGACAGCCAGGCGGCCTCGTCCGAGCGCTCGATGACCAGCAGCACGTTCTTGCGCTCACTGATCTTGCCGAGCAGCGTGCGGGCGGCCTTGGTGGACGGCGCCTCGCCCTCGACCACGCCGGTGACGACGTGGATGCGGTTGTGCTGCGCCCGGTCCGACAGGGCCCCGCGCAGCGCGGCCTTGATCATCTTCTTGGGCGTGCGCTGCGAGTAGTCGCGCGGCACGGGGCCGTGGACGACGCCACCGCCGGCGAACTGCGGCGCGCGGGTCGAGCCCTGACGGGCGCGGCCGGTGCCCTTCTGCCGGTACGGCTTCTTGCCACCACCGCGGACCTCGCCACGCGTCTTGACCTTGTGCGTGCCCTGACGGGCGGCGGCCAGCTGCGCGACGACGACCTGGTGGATCAGCGGGATGCTGATCTTCGCCTCGAAGATCTCGGCCGGGAGCTCGACGGTCCCGGCGGTGTCGCCGGACGGCGACAGAATGTCAATGGTGCTCATATCCTCAGGCCCCCTTGGCCGCGGTGCGGACCAGGACGAGGCCGCCGTTCGGACCAGGAACCGCGCCCTTGATCAGGAGCAGGCCCTTCTCCGCGTCAACGGCGTGGACGGTCAGGTTCTGGGTGGTGACCCGCTCGTTGCCCATGCGGCCCGCCATGCGCAGGCCCTTGAACACGCGGCCCGGGGTGGCGCAGCCGCCGATGGAGCCCGGGGAGCGGTGCTTGCGCTGCACACCGTGGCCGGCGCCGAGGCCCTTGAAGTTGTGGCGCTTCATGACACCGGCGAAGCCCTTGCCCTTGCTCTTGCCGGTCACGTCGACCTTGACCCCGGCCTCGAACACGGAGGCGGTGATCTCCTGGCCGAGCGTGTACTCGGCGGCGTCGGACGTGCGCAGCTCCACGAGGTGGCGGCGCGGGGTGACGTCCGCCTTGGCGAAGTGGCCCTTGAGCGGCTTGTTCACCTTGCGCGGGTCGATCTCGCCGAAGGCGATCTGCACCGACTCGTAGCCGTCGGCGTCATTGGTGCGGACCTGGGTCACGACGTTCGGACCGGCCTTGACGACGGTCACCGGGACGACACGGTTGTTCTCGTCCCAGACCTGGGTCATGCCGAGCTTCTCGCCCAGGATGCCCTTGATCTGCTTGGTCATCTTCTCCGCGCCTCTCAGAGCTTGATCTCGATGTCGACGCCGGCCGGCAGGTCCAGGCGCATCAACGAGTCAACGGTCTTGGGCGTCGGGTCGAGGATGTCGATCAGGCGCTTGTGCGTGCGCATCTCGAAGTGCTCGCGCGAGTCCTTGTACTTGTGCGGCGACTTGATGACGCAGTACACGTTCTTCTCAGTGGGCAGCGGCACCGGGCCCGCGACCTGCGCACCGGTACGGGTCACCGTCTCGACGATCTTCTTCGCCGAGGAGTCGATGACCTCGTGGTCGTAGGCCTTGAGCCGAATGCGGATCTTCTGTCCCGCCATGGCTACTCCGTAGTCCTTGTCTCTTCTCAGCTCTGGCATCCGCCTGCTCCGACCCACGCGGTCGGGCGTGTCGCGCCCCTCGCACATGGTTTTCCGCAAGCGGAATCCCTGCTCAAGGGGTTTGCGTGGGAGAAGTCACCCACCGGATGCCTGGTCTGCCCCGCACTGACACTTCCCGGAAGATTCCCGTACGTCCGCCCCAGCGCTGCCACCTGGGCAGTTGGAGCGACGAGTACCGTGGGACTCGCTTCCGGTCCCCCCGACGGGAGGCGCGCAGCATCGGCGCTCGACCGAGCAACTTGAGTAGTCTGCCATACGCCCCACAAGGGGCGCCAATCGAGCCGGGTAGCTTACCCCTCGGTGACAGGTGCGCAAACGCGGGTGCCCGGCACCCCCGGAAAACGCGTCGCCGGTACGCGGACCGCGGCCGTAGGGTCGGCGGGTCCACCCGTGCCGTACCGGAGGAAAGCGCCCGTGCCCCAGGTCATCGTGCTCAACGGCGGATCCAGCTCCGGGAAGTCCAGTATCGCCCGGTGCCTCCAGGAGATCCTCCCCGAGGCATGGCTGAGCGTGAGCGTCGACACGTTCGTGGACGCGCTGCCGCCCCGGCTCCGGGAGGGCGGCGAGGGTCTGGTCATCGGCCCCGGCGGCGAGGTGACCACCGGACCCGCGTTCGACGAGCTGGACGCCGCCTGGCTCGCCGGGATCGCCGCGACGGCGCGGGCCGGCGCGCACGTCGTCGTCGACGACGTCTTCCTCGGCGGCCCCCGCTCCCGCGCCCGCTGGTCACGCGCCCTCACCGGCCTCGACGTCCTGTGGGTCGGCGTCCGCTGCGCCCCCGAGGCCGCCACCGCCCGCGAGGCCGCCCGCGGCGACCGCACGCCGGGGATGGCCGCCAAGCAGGCCGCCCTCGTCCACGAGGGCGTCCCCTACGACCTGGAGGTCGACACGACCTCCACCTCCGCGGCCGACTGCGCCCGCGCCGTCGCGGAGTACGCGGCCGGGCACGGAGCGTAGGGAGAACGCATGCCACGCAGCAGCCGCAAGGCCCGCCGCCTGCTGGTCGGCGAAGCGGCGTACCGCTGGTCGGTACGGCACCGGCACCACGTCCCGGACGGGGGCGGCTACCAGCACTGCACAGAGGTCGTCACGCTGCGCCGCGACGGCGCCCGCGGCGCGGTACGCGTCAGCTTCACCGGCGGCCCCGGCCGCGCCGTCCCCGACGGCATCCTGCACTCCGGCGCCGTCGGCACGGACGAGGGCTACCTCAACCTCCACGAACCCGGCACCGCCCGCGCCCTCCTCGACGAGGCCCTCTCCCGCGGCTGGGACCCCGACACCCCCTCCCCGCTGCTCCTCGACGGCTGGACCCTCTTCTCCGCCGTCCGCGCCCGCACCGCGTGAGGGCGACCGTTTCGTTCAAGCCGGACGCGGGCGGCCCGCACTAGCGTCGCCGCCATGAGCAGCCCTTCGCACGAGTCCCGCCATCTCGCCGTCCGCATCGCCCGCCCCGCCGCCGACGTCTACGCGTACGCCGCCGACCCCACCCATCTGCCCGCCTGGGCGCACGGCCTCAGCGGCGCGATCCGGCAGGAGGGCGAGGTGTGGATCGCGGACTCCCCCATGGGCCGGGTGACCGTCGCCTTCGCCCCGCCCAACGACTTCGGCGTCCTCGACCACGACGTCACCCTCCCCACCGGCGAGACCGTCCACAACCCCGTCCGCGTCCTCCCCGACGGCGACTCCACCGCCGAGATCGTCTTCACCCTCCGCCGCCTGCCCGGCATGACGGACGCCGGCTTCGCCACGGACGCGGCCACCGTGACCGCGGACCTGGAAAGGCTGCGGGGGCTGCTGGAGGCGAACTGAGCGGTCGCCGCACGGCGGGAATTCCCCTCGCCGCTTCCCGTGCCGGGTGGCTACGGTCGGGCGATGCGGATACTTCATCTTTCCGACACCCACCTGGACCGGCGCGGGGGGCCCGACGGCGACGGGGCCGACGGGACGGCCGCGTTGCGGCTGCTGCTCGCCGGGCTGGAGCACCTGGGCGCGCTCGGTGCGGTCGTCGTCACCGGTGACGTCGCGGACGACGGGTCGCGCGAGGCGTACACGCGGACGCGTGAGCTGCTCGGCGCGTACGCGGAGCCGCGCGGGGCGCGTGTCCTCTATACGACCGGCAACCACGACGACCGTGCCGCCTTCGCCGATGTGCTCGGCAGCGGGCACGCCGAGCCGGACGCGGTGTACGACGGCCCGGCGGGCGAGCGCGCGGCCGCGACCACCGTGGACGGGCACCGGCTCGTCACCCTCGACTCGCTCGTCCCCGGCAAGGGGTACGGCCACCTGTCCGCGGGGCAGCTCGGCTGGCTGCGCGGCCTGCTGGCCGAGCCCGCGCCGCACGGCACGGTGCTGGCCTTCCACCACCCGCCGCTCGCGCTGCCCGGCGTGGAGGTCCAGCGGGTCTTCGGCCTGGACAACGCCGGGGAGCTGGCGGCGGCGATCGACGGGACGGACGTCCGCCTCGTCCTGTGCGGCCACTTCCATCTGCAGCTCACGGGCCGCCTCGCGCAGGCGACCGTGTGGGTCACGCCCGGCGTCGTGACCCGCATCGACCTGACGGCCCCGCCCGGGACCGAGCGCGCGGTGCACGGCCCGTCCGCGACCCTGGTCGACCTCACCGCGGCGTACGGCCCGCTCCTGCACACCCTGCACGCGCGCGACCCGCGCATGGGCGCGACCGTCTACGAAGCCGACGTCCCCGAGATGAGCGAGGTCATCGCCCGTCTCGGGCCGTGACCCGGCGGGGCCGCAGCCGTACGAACGTGGCGGCGGCCTGCACGGCGAGCGCGATCGGCACCGCGAGCAGCACGTCCCACGGCACCGCGCCGAGCGCGGCGAGCAGGCTCAGCAGCGGGAGGGTCAGGAGCAGCGGGAGCGTCTGGGCGAGGGCGGTACGGGTACGGGCGGTGCGGTTCACGGCGTGGCTCCTTCGACAGTGGTAGGGGTGCTCAGGACCGGGCCCGGTCGAGGTAGTCGGCCAGGGCGCGCCACTCGTCCGCCGGGGCGGCGGGCTCGCCGGACATCGCCGCGGGGTCGTCCCGCCAGGCCGCCCGCACGCCCGCGGAGATCCGGGTGTCGCCGCCGGTGAAGAGCGTGCTCAGCTCGTCCATGCGGGCCGCGATCCGCCGCACGCGCGGGTCCTGCGGCGGGACGCCGCCGGTCCGGAGCCTGTCGGCGCGCCGGTAGAGCTCGGGCCATTCGACGTCACGCAGGTAGTGCGCGGCGGCGCCGAGGCCGGCCGCCCGCGCCCGCAGCACACGCTCCTGGTCGGCGTCCAGGTGCCGGGCCAGGACCTCGCGCCCCTCGGGCCCGGTCCCGCCGAGCGCCCGCAGCGCCCCGAGCAGGTCGGCGGCGTCGGGCTCGCGGTCGGCGGCCAGCTCGTCCCGCAGCCGTACCAGCCGTTCCCGCAGCGCCCCGAGCGCGGCGATCTCCGCGTCCACCCCGGCGAGGTGGTCCCGGACGAGGCGCGCCGGGTCCGGCCCGGCGTCCAGGCAGACCGCGATCGTCTCCAGTCCCAGCCCGAGGCTGCGCAGCGCCAGCACCAGGTAGAGCCGCCCGAGGTCGTCCTCGGTGTACTCCCGGTGCCCGCCCGCGCTCCGTGAGGAGGGGCTGAGCAGCCCGATCTCGTCCCAGTGGTGCAGCGTCCTGACGGTGAGGCCGCTGGCCTCGGCCAGTCGCCCCACCTTCCACGTCGCCGTCCGGTCGTCGTCCCCGTTCGTCCGCATGCCCCCACTGTGGCCCCTCACGCGACGTGAGGTTCAAGGCCGCCCGGTGGCGGCGGCGACGACCTCGGTGAGCGAGCCGAAGGACGGGCCCGGCCAGTCGTCCTCACGGGCGTGGGCGTCGTTGGACGCCCAGTCGTCGGCCCGCAGCATCACGGCCGTCATGCCCTGGGCCGTCGCACCGGTCAGCTCGCTGCCGCCGCCGTCGCCGACGTAGAGGCAGTCGGCGGGCGCGGTGTCCAGCGCCGCGGCGATCCGCCGGAAGAGTTCGGGGGCGGGCTTGCGGTGGCCCTCGGTGCAGGAGAGGACGGCGGCGTCGACGAGCCCGGCGAGCGGCAGATCGGCCCAGCAGTCGGCGAGTTCGACGGTGCAGTCGCTGAGCACGCCGACCCGTACGCCCGCGCCACGCAGCCGCTCCAGCGTGCCGACCGCGTCCGGGCGCAGCACGAACAGCTCCCGCTGGCAGGCGAGCCGGACGGCGGCGGCCGCCGCGACCGCCTCCTCGCCCGGTTCGACCCCGCAGCGCCGGGCGAGGGTACGGATCGTGTCGGGCAGGTCGCCGAGCGCGCCCACGGCCCGCTCCGGGAAGGACGCGTTCAGCACCTCCCGCCACTGCCCGGCGGGGATCCCCAGCGGAACCGCGCCGAGCGCCGCGTGCCCGTCCCAGACGGCGGTGGGCGTGCTGGGGGTGAGGGTGCCGTAGAAGTCGAAGATCACGGTGGGGAAGGCCATGCCGGGACGTTACCGGGTGGGTGAACTCCCGTGCGCCCAGGGCGGACCGGCCCCCTCCGGGCAGGGGGCGTCCGCCGGGGGCGGGGCCGTACGGGTCAGTGGCGCGACCGGCGCCAGGCCGCGTACCCGCGGATCACCTGGATCACGAAGAGCAGCAGCGCGATCCCGGCGAGTATCTCCAGGAACCACTTGTGGTCGGTGATGGAGTCCGACGCCCACCACGCCAGCAGGGCCGACGTGATCAGGTAGAGAGGCGCGAGGATGAGCGCCATCCGCAGCCGGGGGTCGCGGCGGCGGGCGTGGGCCGGTCCGCGCGACGACCGCTCGGTGTCCTCCGCCGGGGGCTTGTGCATCGTGGTCACGGCAGCCTCCTTCGCTCCTGGCGCCGACGCCCGTGGCGCCGAAAAATCGCCACCAAAGCCACAATCGTCGGATAACCGGAACGACGGCCCGCAAACCGCGACGCCCTCCTGGGATCCGGGGACGTGAGCGGCTACCACGACCTCTTCCTCGCCGTGGACCTGCGGCCCGACCTCCCGGAGCCGGTGCTCCGCGAGCTGCGCCGGCGCCGACGTATCCGCCCTGGTCAGGGCGGTGGACCGGCCCGCTCTCGACGGCAGCGCGCCCTGGGCCCCGACCGTGCGGCCGTCCGCGCGGCGGGCGCCGTGACCCGGGTGTCCTGGTAGCGGCCGGGCGCACCGGCCCAGGTCAGGTGCCGGAGACCTTCGTGCAGGTGAGGGTGCCGTCGAGGGTGATCGAACCGCCGGAGGTGTCCGCGGCGCCGAGTTCGGTGCCGGAGACCTTGACGGTGTAGGTGCCGCCCTGCTCGGCGGTGGAGATGCCGTCGGCGCCGAGCTTGACGAAGGTCTTCTTCTCGGGGGTGACGAGGGTCGCCATCGCCTGGTCGCCGATCGTGGCGACGAACGACGGCGTCGCGGAGTCGCCGCTGTCGGGCGCGGGGGCGGTGACGGCGACGACCTTGCCGCCCACGGTCGCGCAGGCCACGCTCATGGTGACGTCGAAGCCGCCGGAGGCGGAGCCGGTCCAGTCGAGGCGGCCGTGGGTGCCGCCGCCGGACGACGCGCCGGACGTGGCGGCGGGCGCGGTGGCCGACGGCTTGCCGTCGTCATCCTTGTGGTCCTTCGACGACGAGCAGGCGCCGAGCGCGGCGACCGCCGCCACCGGAAGCACCACGGCTGCCAACACCCTTGCGGTACGCGGCACTTGTCCCCCTTGGTACGTAAGCCATGTCGCGTGCAGCGGAAGGCTATCCGAGCGCGTCGCCGTCCGGCTCGGCCACGCGCCGGGCCTGCGGCTACTGTGACCAGCACCACCGGGGCGCGGGCCCCGTCAGAAGGGGAGCCACCTCGTGAACAGTGACCCTGACCTCGTCGCGCCGCGTCCGGCGGACACCCGACCCTTCCGCCTCATCGTCACCGGTGGCGGCACCGGCGGGCACACGTACCCCGCGCTCACCGCGATCCGCACGCTGCGGGCCCGACTCGCGGACGAGGGGCGCGCGTTGGAGGTGCTGTGGGTCGGCACCGCGGACAGCCTGGAGGAGCGGGTCGCGACCGGCGAGGCGATCCCCTTCCGGACGGTCGCGACCGGCAAGGTGCGCCGCTCGGCGAATCCCCTGATGCTGCTGTCGCCCGCGAACCTGCGGGACATGGCACGCGTGCCGCTCGGCGTGCTCCAGGCCCGCCGCGTGGTCGCCGGCTTCCGGCCGGACGTGGTGCTCGCGACGGGCGGCTACGTGGCGGTGCCGCTCGGGCTGGCCGCGAAGGCCAACGGGCGGCCGCTGGTGGTGCACGAGCAGACCGTACGGCTGGGGCTCGCCAACCGGCTGCTGGCGCGGGTGGCGACGGCCTTCGCGGTGTCGTCGGAGTCGACGCTGCCGCTGCTGCCGCGCCGGGCCCGCGCGTCCGCGGCCGTCACCGGCAACCCGGTACGCCCCGAGGTCCTCGCCGGGCGCGCCGACAAGGCCGTCGAGTCGCTGGGGCTCGGCGGCTTCGACCGCGCGCTGCCGACCGTCTACGTCACGGGCGGCGCGCAGGGCTCGCAGCAGATCAACGACGTGATCGTGACCGTCCTGCCGTGGCTGCTGGCCCAGGCGAACGTCATCCACCAGTGCGGGCCGGGCAACTTCGCCTCGCTGCGCTCCACCGCGGCGCTGCTGCCGCGCGAGTTGGCGGGACGGTATCTGCTGACGCCGTACGTGAGCGCGGAGTTGCCGGACGTGCTGGCCCTCGCGGACGTGGTGATCTCGCGCAGCGGCGCGGGCACGCTCGCCGAACTCACCGCGCTGGGCAAGCCCTCCGTGCTGGTGCCGCTGGCCTCCTCGGCGGGCAACGAGCAGGTCCACAACGCCCAGCACTTCGCGGACGCGGGCGCGGCGGTGGCCCTCGTCCACACCGTGACCCCGGACACGCTCTCGGCGGCGGTGGCCCCGCTGCTGGCCGACCCCGCCCGCCGCGCGGCGATGGCGGAAGCGGCGCGGACCCACGGCCGCCCGGACGCGGCGGACCGCCTGGTGGACACCCTCCTGACCGCCGCGACCCCGCCGCCGGCCGCCCCCGAGCCCACCCCGACACCCCCGCCACTCCCCCCGACCCCGCCGCTGCCCGCAGCCCCGCCCCAGCCCCCGACCCCGCCGGAGAAGCCCGCGGCGGAGAAGCCCGCCCGGGAAGAGCCCGTGCGGGAAGAGCCCGCGGCGGAGGAGCTCGCGGCGGAGGAATGAGAGAGGGCGCGGACACCGGGTCACGTCTGTGGCCCCCCGTTAGCATGAAGAGCACGGGTCCACGGAGCGAAAGGAGCGGATGCCATGACCATCGCCCCCGGTGACGCACGGCGTGACGCGCTCCCGTACCTGGCCATGCGGGACATCGTCGAGCAGATGCAGCACGCCGTGCCGGGCAAGCTGGAGATCACCAAGGAAGGGATCGTCCACGACATGATGTCCCCCGGCGGCCCGCACGAGCTGACCGCCGCACGTGTCAGCCGCAGGCTGGAGAAAGTCATGCCGGAGGGCCTGCTCGCGCACACCGGCACGCCGGACGTGGAGGACGTCCACGAGGGCGTCATGCGGCACCCGGACGTCATGGTCATCGCCGAGGCGGACATGGAGGTCGAAGGCTCCTTCGACCCCGGCACCCTGCTGGCGGCCATCGAGGTCGTGTCGCGGTCGAACCCGGACAACGACTGGGTCGGCAAGATGCGCGACTACCCGCTCCTCGGCATCCCCGTCTACGTCCTTTTCGACCCCCGCACCGGCGAGGGCGCCGTCCTGAGCGACATCCACCCGACGCCGAACGGCCCGCGCTACGCGACGCGCACCGACTTCGTCTACGGCGAGGACGTGACGATCGGCGAATGGACGATCTCCACGGAGAACCTCCCGCGCTACTCCTGACGCGGGCGCCGAAGCGGTAGAACACTGCCATGGTCAGCTTCGAGATCACACCGATCGGGACGGTCCGCAACGACCGGACGGATGTCCAGGACACCGACAACTGGGGGGCCGTGCGGAGCGTCATCACCGTGGACGAGCGGTTCGGGGAGGCGTGCCTCCAGGGGGTGGAGGGGTTCTCGCACGTCGAGGTCCTGTTCGTCTTCGACCGGTTCGAGGAGAAGGACGACTACCGCGAGCCGCGTCCGTACCGCGGGCGGGCGGATCTGCCGCCGATGGGGATCTTCGCCGGGCGCGGGCCGCGCAGGCCGAACCGGATCGGGGTGACGTGCTGCGCCGTCGAGTCCGTGCGGGGGCGGGAGTTGACGGTCGTGGGGCTCGACGCGGTGTCGGGCACGCCGGTGATCGATCTGAAGCCGGTGATGGAGGAGTTCCGCGTGCTGGACGTCACGCAGCCGGAGTGGGTGAGCCGCATGATGGCGGACTACTTCACGCCATAGCCTGACCGCCATGGCGACGGGGCGCGGGGACGGCGACGGTACGGCCGAGGTGCTGGCCGGGGGGATGGCCAACGCCGGGGCGGTCTTCCGGCACGGGGACGTCGTCGACCGGCCCGCCCCGCGGACCGCCCGCGCCCTGCACGCACATCTGCGGGCGCTGCGCGAGCACGGCTTCACGGGGGCGCCGACTCCCGTACGGGGCCCGGCGGAAGGGCGTGAGCAGCTGAGCTTCCTGCCCGGCGACGTGGCGCTACCGCCCTTCCCCGCGTGGGTGATGACGGACGACGCCCTCGCGTCGGTGGGGCGGCTGCTGCGCGATCTCCACGACGCGGCCGCGCTGATCCCCGTGGACCCCGGCGCCGACTGGCCGCACGACCTCGCCGACCCGGCGGGCGGCCCGCTGCTGTGCCACAACGACATCTGCCCGGAGAACGTCGTCTTCCGCGACGGCCGCGCCGTGGCGTTCATCGACTTCGACCTCGCCGCGCCCGGCCGCCCGCTCTGGGACGTCGCCATGGCCGCCCGCTACTGGGCGCCCGTACTCGACCCGGCGACCGCCGCGGCCCAATACCCCACCGCCCCGGACCCGTTCACCCGCCTCCGCGTCCTCGCCGACAGCTACGGCCTGTCCGGCGCCGACCGCGCCGCCCTCCCCGCCACCGTCGAGGAGGCGACAGCCGCAGGCCGCGCCTTCGTCACCGCCCGCCTCGCCTCGGGCGACCCGACATACGTCCGCGCGCACGCCGAACGGGGCGGCTGGGAGCGATGGGACCGTCTCCAGTCCTGGCAGACCGCCCACCGCGACCACTTCACAGCGGCCCTGACGGAGGGGACAGCGGGCACGGCATGAGCGAAGGGATCCCGTTCGGGACGCGGTTGGCCCTGCTGCTCGACCATCGCGGCCTGCCCGCCGCGGAGTTGGCGTCACGCACCGGCGAGGCTCCCGCCGCGGACCTGCTCCGGCGGCTCGCACCCGCGCTGGGCCTGCACACCGTCGACCTCTTCGTCCTCGCGGACCTGGACGTCCCGCCGGACCTGGAACCGCGGCACCCCGACGCGGAGGGGGAGGTGGGCAGCGTCGTCACGCACGCGGTACGGCTTCCGCCGACGGAACAGCGCCGACTGCTGGCGCACATGCGCGCGTTGCCCGACGAGGAGGCGAGCGGCGCCCCGTTCGGTCGGCCGACGGACGACGGTTACCGCCACACTCCGGGCGGCCGTATCGTCCGTATGCTCCGGCACCGCAACCTGAGCAGGTCGGGCATCGCCCACGTCCTCGGCGCCTGCACACCCACGTATCTGTCGGCCGCGACCTACCATGCGATCCGCACCGAGCGGACGGAGCTGACGCCCCGGCTCGTCACCGACTTCGGCACCGTCCTGGGCATCGACGCCCACGAGTTGGCCCTGCTGACCGGCGGACCGCATCCGGGACCGTCCTCCACCGGCCCCGTGGAAGGCGAGGAGGCCGCGCTGCTATGGGCCGCCCGACGCCTGTCGGCAGCCCAACTCGCCCCGCTGCACGTCATGGTGAGGGCGCAGCGGCAGGGCGGGGGCGGGCGCTAGGGTCGGGGGCGCCGGAGAGGGCACGAGAGGAGCCGCACATGCGTCCGCCGCACAAGCTGAACAGCGTCCGGTGGCAGGACCTCGCCCACGCGTACGGCTCCGCCGGGGATCTGCCGGGACGGCTGCGGGGGCTGTACGGAGACGAGAGCGCCGTCGGCGAGGCGCTGTTCGAGCTGGAAGGCGTCTTCCGGGGCGACCCGCGGGTCCATGCGGCGGCCGGGGCCCAGAGCGTGCCCTTCCTCGCGCACGCCGCCCTCCACGCGCCGACCCGCCGGCGGGACGACGTCCTGATGCTGCTGGCCCTCTTCGCCGAACGGGACGAGGGCGCCGCCGTGCGGGAGGCGGTCGCCCGCGAGGTCGCCGGGCTGCTGCCGTGCCTGCGCGACGCCTCCCCCGACGTCCGCCGGGCGGCCCTGCGGGTGGGCGCGGCGGCGGCTGATCTGCTGGAGCCCGCCGTACGGGAGGCGGTGCTCGCCGCGGCCGACGCGCTGTACGCCGACGACCCCGTCGTGGCGGTCCGCGCCGACGCGATGGCGCTGCGCGTGCTGCTGGGCCGCACCGACGCCCTGCCGCTGGACAGCCCGCTGCCCCCGATACGCCTGGCCGCGGCCCTCCTGACGGCCCACGTCTCGGGCCCGCCGTACGCCCCGGAGGTGGTGCGGATCCTCGCCGAGGCCGAGGAGGAAGAGGAAGAGGAACAGGGGGAGGCGGAGCCGGACGAGGACGAGGACGAGGAGTACGACGAGAGCGCCGAGGCCGACCTGTGGGCGGCGGCCACGGCCGGGCCGTCCGCCGACCCCGGCGACGACCTCGACTTCCACCCCGCACCGTACGAGCACCACAGCCCCGGCCCCCGCACGGGCGACCTCCCCTGGCCCGGCACCAACCTGTCCGGCACGCAGGTCAGTTCCGTCAGCACCGTCCTCGTGGCGGACCCGGACGCCGCCCTGCGGGTCGCGGCGGCGTGGATCGCGGACGGTGACGTGGAGCGGCGCGGCACGACGCTCGGCGAGAACGTCCTCCTCCGGTGGCGGGACCACGAGCCCGCCTTCCTCGCGCTCGCCCTCGACGCGCTGCCGCTCGCGCGGTTCCCCGGTGAGCTGGCGGTGCGGATCGGGGTGATCAGCCGGTGGGTCGGGCTGGACCCCTTCCCCGACGCACGGCTGCGCGACACCCTCCACGCCCACGCGTCCGGCACCGAGGAGCAGCCCGCGAAGGAAGCGCTGCTCGCCCTCGTCCGCGCCGGTGACCCGCGCGCCCTCGACCTGCTCCCGGACCTGTCGTACCCCGGGGCGCTGCGGGCGGCGGCCGTGCACTTCCCGGCGCAGTCCGCGCGGCTCGTCCCGTTGCTGCGGCGGGAGCTGGCGGCGCCGAAGCTCTGGGGCGGCGACGCCCTCACCCTCGTCGAGGCGCTGGCCGCGCTCGGCCCCGCGGCGGTGCGCGAGGCGCAGGAGGAGCTGACGGAGTGCCTGCGCGCGGATCGCGCGGGGCTCACGGCGGGGCGGGCCCTGGGCACCGCGGGTGTGAGCTCGCCGGAGATCCTGGGCCTGCTGCGGATGGCCCTGCACCACCGCGACACCACCGTGCGGGCCGGTGCGTCCGTGGCCTACTCCCAGCTCACCGGCGAGCCCACCGCCGCGGTGAACGTCCTGGCCCCGCTGCTGGCCTCCCCCGGTGAGGCCGCCCGGCACCTGCCGCTGCTCCGGTCGCTGGGCCCGGCGGCGGCCCGGCTGCTCCCCCGGGTGGAGTCCCTGCTGACGAGCGGCTACGAGCCGACGCGCGTCGCTGCGGCCGAGGCCGCCTTCTGGCTCACGGGCGACCCGGCCCGCGCGACCCCCGTCCTGGCGGCGTCCGTCGCCCCCACCCCGGAAGGTCTCAAGGCCCTCACGGCGCTCGCCGAGATGGGCACCGTCCCGCCGGGGCTGCGCGCCGACCTGGAGGAGTTCGCCACCTCCCCGCGCCGCCTTCTGGGCCCGTCCACGGTGGAGGGGCCGCACCCGGACCTCCGGCTGCGCGAGCTGTCGCGCCGGCTGCTGGCGGCTAGCTGACCGGCAGCGCCTGCCGGATCCCGGCGGCGGCGAGGCCGTGCGGGGCGAACGTGGCCGCGGCGACGCGCAGTTCGGGCGTGAGGGCGGACCAGATGTCGTCGAGGAGTTCCGCGCGGTCCGCGGCGGCGGTGCGGATCTGGGTGAAGGGCGCGCCGGTCGCGACGGTCACGCCGTCGGAGAGGTAGGTCGTCATGAGGACGCCCTCGCCGGGTTCCAGCGCGCCCACCCGCAGGGTCAGCCGGTCGGTGGCCGTACGCGCCGCGCCGCTGTGGCGCGCGGCGCCGAACCAGACGGGGGCGGCGGCGGATCCGGCGGACGCCACGACGGTCAGGCGCGGGGTGAGGATCGGCGGGTCGGGCTCGTAGTCCAGGCCGTCCAGCGCCTCCGCGGGGGCCTGCCCGGCGGCGAGCCGTCCGGCGACGGCCGCGACCTGCTCCCCGTTGCCGAAGACCAGCCACTCCCCGCTCTGTCGGGCGGCGGCGTAGTGCCGCAGCGCGTCGTGCGCCCGGTCGTCGGCGGGTCCGACGATCAGCTCGTCGTCCGCCGTGAGCCGCAGCGTCCGCCCGCGCGAGGCCGCCGTCCGCCCGGTCAGGAAGTACCCGCCGCAGACCTCCCCGTCCGCGGTCCGGCACCACAGCACCCCCCGCCCCGGATACCGGTTCCCCCGCAGCACATCTCCCAGTGACCCGCTCACCGCATCCACCCTCAGCAGTCGGAACGAAGAGCCCAGGCTATCGAGTCGTCAGGGTCCGGCCGAGCCGCTGGAAACCCGCCCCCCGCAGCGCCGCGACGACCTCGGCCGGGGCCTCCAGCGGGACGAGGTGGCCGGCGGCCGGGAAGGAGGTGAGGGTCGCGGTGGGGATCGCGGCGGCGTAGCGGTGGGCCATCGCGACGAAGTCGGGGGTGTCGAGGGCTCCGGTGCCGATCAGGGTGGGGGCGGCCAGGGCCGTGACGGGCAGGGAGGTGCCCGGCCGGGAGTGCGCCTCGACCGCGGGCTGGTGGGCCAGGGCGGTACGGAGGGGGGTGCGGACGCGTGCGGTGCGGGCGGGCGGGACGGCGGACCAGGGGCGGGCGGGGCCGCGCAGCCACATGTCGAGGTTGAGCTCGACCGCCGCGTCCAGGTCGCCCGCCGCGAGCGCCGCGCCCTCCGCCGCGTCGTAGGCGCGCAGGTCGGGCGAGCGGTCGAAGCCGGGCCAGGGCGGGGAGAACGCGGCGAGGGCGCTCACCCGCTCCGGGTGCGTCAGCGTGAACTCGATCGCGATCCGCCCTCCCCACGACACGCCCGCGAGCCTCACCCGCGCGAGCCCCAGGTGGTCGAGCAGCGCGGTGAGGTCGGCGACCTCCTCGAAGGGCCCCTCGGGCGGCGGGGACTGGCCGAAGCCGCGCAGGTCGTAGCGGACGACCGTGCGGTCGGCGGCCAGCGCGGGCGCGACCTCGTCCCACACGTGGTGGTCGGTCAGCCCGTCGTGGACGAGGACGACGGGCGGGGCGGCGGACTCCCGGCCCTCGACGACATAGCGGAGGGCGCCCTCCTCGGGCGGCAGGCTGAGCATGCCGGGATGCTGCCAGCCGGGCACGCCGCCCGCCACCGAAAAACGGCCGGGGCGGCCGCCCGCTAGGGTCACCGCGCCGGACTCCCGGGGCGCCCGTCGGCTACTCCACCTCCTGGAGCACGCGCTCGATCTTCGCCATCCGCACCGAGATCTCCGCGAGGCTGCGCTGCGTCGCCTCCTGCGACGCGAGCGACCGCTCGCTGATCCCACGGAAATCCGCCTCCCGGGTCCCCAGCGCCTTCGCGCGCAGGTGCGCGCCGAGCTGCCGGATGACCGTGACGAGCACGGCGCCGAATATCGCGAGGACGACGACCTCTTCGATGAGCCAGTTGGGCATGTGCGTCACGACTCCTTCTGCGCGGCCTCGCCGCGCTCTGCGATCTCCGGGAGCGTCCCGGCCGCGGCCGTCAGCGTCCGCGGGGTGAGGTGCAGGTCGAACGGCGCGACCTCGTAGAACTTCATGGCCTTGCCGTCGTCGGACACCTCGATCCGCGCCGCGACCAGCCCGGCCGTCTCCAGACGCTTGAGGTGCACCTGCAGCAGCGCCCGGCTGATCCCCAGGTCGCGGGCCAGCTGGCTCACATAGGTGGGGCCGGTCGACAGGGCCGCGAGGACGCGCATCCGGTGCGGGCTGGCGAGCGTCGCCAGCACCTTCACCAGGTCCTCGCCCGTCAGTTCCGTGGTTTCCATAAGCTCCTCCTGCACGTGCAAGTAATTATTTGCACGTGCCGACTCTCGCTGTCAACCGCGTGTGCGGCTTGCCGGAGCGGCGGGCGGTCCGCGACCATCGGGCGTCATGGACACCTACACGGGGGACGTCCCGGCGGCGGGCCGGTCCGCGAAGTGCAGCAGTTGCGGCGGCACCGCGCTGGAGCCCGGCTTCATCGAGGACTCCGGCGAGGGCGCGCGGGGCTACGCCCGCTGGATCGCCGGCCCGCTGGAACGCGGCATATTCGGCGGCGCGCGGCGCATGGGCAAGCAGCGCTGGCAGATCGAGGCGTTCCGCTGCACGTCCTGCGGCCACCTGGACCTGTTCGCGCACAAGCCGGTGTAGAGGCACCGGGCCCACACGGACACCGGTACGAGCCCGAAAACACGGGCCCGGACACGGGCCCGGACACGGCAATGGGCCGCGGCGAGTGGTCAGTTCGCCGCGGCCCATCACGCTTTCCCCCGATGCACCACCGGGGCGGGCAGCGCGCGCCGCCCCGGTGGTGGTCCGGCTACCACCAGGACGAGCAGCGCGCCGTCCCGTCGTTGTTCGCCTGGATGCACACCCGGGTCAGGGCCGGGCTGTTGTCGGGCATGTAGCCGCTCTCCAGCGACTGTCCCGGGCCGACCCAGATACGGGCCTGGAGCCCGTAGAAGTGGCCGGTGTTGCCCTCGGGGGCCCAGTCCATCCAGCCCGAGCAGTCCACGCTGCCGTAGTTGTCCACCAGGTTGCGGACCTGCCAGCCGGTGATGGAGTTGTTCTCGGTCATCATCGTGGCGTGGCAGTTGCCGCTCCAGACGGTGTAGCGCGCCGTCTCGGCGGACGCGACCCCGCTGCCGCCCAGCACCAGCACACCCGCTCCGGCCACCGCGCCCGCCACCACGGCGGCCTTGCGCGCCAGCGTCGTCGTCTTGCCCATGTCTCCCCGTTTCTCCGGTCCGGCCGCCGGTCGGCCACCGGCGTCGGACCCGATCCTGTGCGAGGCCGCCAACGCGCCGCCAACAGCCCACCAACGCCCCGCGGGCGGCGTCAGGGCGTGGAGCAGGTGACGGTCGGGGCGGGGGACGGGCTGCTCGTGGCGAGGAAGCCGAAGGTGGTGGACGCGCCCGCGCCGAGCGTGCCGTTCCACGACTCGCTGTGGACGGTGACCGTGCCGCCGGGGCCGGTCGTGAAGACCCCGCTCCAGCCCTGGCTGACGGTGACGCCGGTGAGCGTGACGGTCCAGCTGCTGATCGCGTGCACCGCGGTGACGGTGACGGACGCCTGGTAGCCGCCCTGCCAGGAGTTGCCGACCGTCAGCACGGCGGAGCAGTCACCCCCGCCGGTGCCTCCGGTGGAGCCGGTGGAGGTGCCGGTGGACGTACCGGCGGAGGTCCCGGACGACGTACCGGTGGACGTGCCCGCCGACGTACCGGACGACGTACCGGTGGACGTGCCCGCCGACGTACCGGACGACGTACCCGTGGACGTCCCCGCCGACGTACCGCCCGACGTGCCGCCGTCCTTCGCCAGCAGGGACGCAAGCGGCGGGTACCAGCGCGCGGCCATCTTCGCGATGCCCGCGTCGTTCGGGTGGACGCCGTCCGCCGTGTCCGTCGCGTCGTCGAAGCCGGTCCACTGGTCGACGACGGTCACGGGCGACCGCGCCGTGCTGATCGACTGCGCCCACGCCGGGATCGCCGCGTCGAAGGCGACGACGCGCTGCGCGCACTCCGCGCAGTTGCTCGGGTTCATCGGCAGGATCTGCGCGACGAGCACCTGCATGTCCGGGTTGCTCGCGCGCATCTGGCCGACCATCGTCGTGAAGGCGGCGAGGATCTGCGCGGGCGGGATGTTGCTCCAGACGTCGTTCGTGCCGAGGTGCATGAGCACGATGTCCGGCGAGGTGGCGGCGAGCCAGGCCGGGAGCTGGTTCTGGTTGGCGATGTTGGTGGCGAGGATGCCGCCGTGGCCCTCGTTGTCGCCGTCGTAGGCGACCCCGCAGCCCTGCGGGGGGAGGGTGCCGACGAAGTCGATGTCGGTGTAACCCGCGGCCTGGAGCTGGTTCCAGAGCAGGGCGCGCCAGCAGCCGGGCGAGCCGGTGATCGAGTCGCCGAGCGGCATGACCTTGACGGGGTTCGCGGCCGCGGCCGCCGGGGCGGCGGTGGTGGGTGCGGAGGCGGACGCCGAGCGGGCGCCGCCGACCGCGGCGAGCGTGCCGAGGGCGAGCAGGAGCAGCGCGAGCAGTAATCTCGGCGCCCGCCACGCGGGCCGGGCGGAGGGGAGTGCGCGGGACATGTCCGGTGTCCTTCCGGGAGGGGGGATCGCGCCCCCGGGACCGTACGTCTATGGGAGCGCTCCCATAGACGTACCGACGTGCCCTCCCGCACGTCAAGACACGTGCGGGAACCGTCGCACCGCCGCTCCCGGGCCCGCCCGCGCCGCCGGGGTGTCGAACCGCGTCGAACGGCCAGGTGCGCGCGGGGTACGGGCCGCGGCCGCGCGGCACCCCCGTACTAAGGTCGGGCGGACACGAATCACCTCACCCGTACGGAGGCCTCATGCGCGCGACGAGCGGTGGCGGCGGAGCGCTGCTGCGACTGCGGAAGGTCGGCCGGACGTACGGGGAGCGGCTGGCGCTGGAACCGCTGGACCTGGAGGTCGGGCGCGGCGAGTGCGTCGCGCTCTACGGGCGCAACGGCTCCGGCAAGTCCACGCTGCTGCGGATCGCGGCCGGACGGGACACCCCCACCCGCGGGGACGCCTTCTTCGCGGGGCGGACGGTCCGCGAGGACGACCCGGAGGTACGGGCCAGGGTCGCGGTCGTCGGTGACGCGGCCGCCTGCTACCCGGACCTCACCGTGCGCGAGCACCTGGAGCTGGTCACCCTCGCGCACGCCGTGGACGACGCCGACGCCTGGATCGACCAGGTGCTGGCCGACCGCCGCCTCGCCGACCACGCCCGTGCGCTGCCCGGCTCGCTCTCCTCCGGGCAGCTCCAGTCCCTCATGCTGGCCGCCGCACTGGTGCGCCCGCGCGAGCTGCTCATCCTCGACGAGCCCGAGCAGCGCCTCGACCCCACCGCCCGCACCCGGCTCGCGGAGCTGCTGGTCGCGGAGAAGGAGGACGGGACCGCCGTGCTGCTCGCGACGCACCAGCCCGACCTCGCCGAGGCCGTCGCCGACCGGCTCATCGCCCTGGAGGACGGCCGCGTCATCGCCGAGGGCCCGCCCGCGGACGTCCTGCGCGAGCTGGGCGTCCGGGCATGAGCGAGGAGGCACCCCCCGGCGTGGAAGAGGCCCGGCCGCTCGCACCGGGCGCCCCGGAGAACGTCACCCCGGCGGACGGTCCGGCCGGGCCCGGCCCCGAAGCGCCGGACGACCCCGACGACGGCGCGCCCTGGTCCGAGGCCGAGGACGACCGGACCGACGAGGTCATGACGTGGCTGCGCGGGCGGCGGCGGGCGCGGCGGCGCGCCAAGGGGCGGGAGCTGGCCGTCGCCGTGTACACCGTCGTGATCGCCCTCGCCGGATACGGCAGCAGCTTCGTCGTGAGCTTCCTGCGCGGGCTCGACGACGGCGGTGCGCACGGGGCCGTCGCCCGGGAGCTGCGGGCGGCGATGCCCGCGCTCGCCGCCTTCGGGGCCGTCGCGCTCGGGGTGCTCGCCGCGCGGGACGCGCTGTGGCGCGGGCCCGTCGTCGTGCCGGGGCCGACCGCCGGATGGCTGCTGGCGCAGCCGGTACGGCGCGAACGCGTCCTGCGCCCGTGGTTCTGGCTCACCGCGGGGCTCGCCCCGCTCGCCGGGCTGCTGACGGGGCTCGGCTGCGCCGCCGTCCTGGACGTCACCCGGCTCGCCTCCCTCGGCGACGCGCTGCTCGCCGTGCTGCCCGGCGCGGTGTGCCTGCCGCTGCTCGCGGTCGCGCTCGGGATGGCGGTGGAGCGGCGGCCCGTGTGGGGCCGGGCGGTACGGCGCTGGACCGCGCCCGCCGTGCTGCTGCTCGCCGCGCTCGCCGGTCAGGCCGCCCTCGCCGCCAAGGGGCACCGTTCCCCCGCGGTCGAGCAGGCCGAGCTGTGGAGCGGGCCGTGGGGCTGGGCCGGGCAGCCCGTCGTGCACGCCGTCGGGGGACGGGCGCCGGGCTGGCCCGCCGCCGTCGCGCTGCTCGCGGCCGCGACCGCCGCGGCGCTGATGGCCGCCCACCGGGACGCCGGGCGCGTGCCCACCGCCCGGCTGCGGGAGCGGGCCGCGACCGCAGCGGCCGTCTCCGCCGTGGTCTGGTCCCTCGAACTGCGCGCCGCCAAGCTCGCGATCATGGCCGCGGACGGGGGCGGCCCGGCCGTCCGCACGCTGCGGTTCCGCCCGCCGCGCGGCCGCCTCGGACGGCATCTGCTCGTGCCCTGGCGCGATCTGCTGACGCTGCTGCGCACACCCGGACGGCTCGGCAAGGCCGCCGTCTGGGCCGTCTGCGGGGCGCTCGCCGCGGGCGCCGGGGCGGATCTGGGCGGCGAACGCCGCTGGGTCGGGCTCGTCCTCGGGCTGCTCGCCGGGTACGTGGCCGTGGGGGCGCTCGCGGAGCCCGCGCGGCTGGAGACCGACGACGTACGGCGGGCCGCCTGGGCGCCGTACCGCTTCCGCCGGGTCATGCTGCTGCACGGTGTGGTGCCGGCGGTCCTGGGGGCGCTGCTGGGGCTGCTCACGGCCGTCCCGTACGCCGCCGCGGGGCATCCCGCCGCGCTGGTGCTGCTGCCCGCGTGCGCGCTGCCGCTCGCCGCGGGGGCGCTGGTGTCCGCGGCTCGCGGGCCCGCCCGTACGCAGCTGCTCTTCATGGGGCTCGCGACGCCCGCGGGGGATCCGGGGCCGCTCATCTATCTGGCGTGGTACGCCGCGGGGCCGCTGCTCGCGGTGGGGGGCCTCGTCCTGGCCCTCGCCGGGCCCCCCGCCCAGGCCGTGGTCGTCGCCCTGGTCCTCGCGGCGCTGCTGGCCCTGCTCGCGCGCCGCGCCGCGGACCGCCTCTTCCGGTAGAGCCCCGGAGGGGGCGCAGCCCCTACGCACGAAGGTCCCGCACCCCCGAGGGGTGCGGGACCTTCGTGAGGTGAGCCGTAGCTCACGAAGAAGCGTCGAAGACTACTTGACGATCTTCGTGACCTGGCCGGCGCCGACCGTCCGGCCACCCTCGCGGATGGCGAACTTCAGGCCCTCCTCCATGGCGATCGGCTGGATCAGCTGAACGCTCATGGAGGTGTTGTCGCCCGGCATGACCATTTCGGTGCCCTCGGGGAGGGTCACGACGCCGGTCACGTCGGTCGTCCGGAAGTAGAACTGCGGACGGTAGTTGTTGAAGAACGGGGTGTGGCGGCCGCCCTCGTCCTTCGACAGGATGTACGCCTGGGCCTCGAAGTCGGTGTGCGGCGTGACCGAACCCGGCTTGATGATGACCTGGCCGCGCTCGACGTCCTCGCGCTTGATGCCGCGGAGCAGCAGACCGACGTTCTCACCGGCCTGGCCCTCGTCGAGCAGCTTGCGGAACATCTCGATGCCCGTGACCGTGGTGGTGGTCTTCTCGGTCTTGATACCGATGATGTCCACGGTCTCGTTGACCTTGAGGATACCGCGCTCGATACGACCGGTGACGACGGTGCCACGACCGGTGATCGTGAAGACGTCCTCGATCGGCATCAGGAACGGCTTGTCGACGTCACGCTCGGGGGTCGGGATCGCCTCGTCGACGGCCTGCATCAGACCGAGAAGCTTCTCGCCCCACTCCTTGTCGCCCTCAAGGGCCTTGAGCGCGGAGACCCGGACGACCGGAAGGTCGTCACCCGGGAACTCGTACTCGGAGAGCAGCTCGCGGACCTCGAGCTCGACGAGCTCGAGGATCTCCTCGTCGTCCACCATGTCGGCCTTGTTCAGGGCGACGACGATGTACGGAACGCCGACCTGGCGGGCCAGGAGCACGTGCTCCTTGGTCTGCGGCATCGGGCCGTCGGTCGCGGCGACCACCAGGATCGCGCCGTCCATCTGCGCGGCACCGGTGATCATGTTCTTGATGTAGTCCGCGTGACCGGGGCAGTCGACGTGGGCGTAGTGGCGCGACTCGGTCTGGTACTCGACGTGCGCGATGGAGATGGTGATACCGCGCTGGCGCTCCTCGGGAGCCTTGTCGATCTGGTCGAACGCCGAGGCCTCGTTCAGGTTCGGGTACGCGTCGTGCAGCACCTTGGTGATCGCCGCGGTAAGGGTCGTCTTACCGTGGTCGATGTGACCGATGGTGCCGATGTTGACGTGCGGCTTAGTCCGCTCGAACTTCGCCTTCGCCACTGGGTTCCTCCTGGGGATGGATCTGTACGCCTTGCTTCATCGGCGCCAGGTGATCTTTGCTGGATTTCAAGCCTAAGGCGAGTTATTCGCCCTTGGCCTTCGCGATGATCTCCTCGGCGACGTTCCGCGGAACCTCGGCGTAGGAGTCGAACTGCATGGAGTAGCTGGCCCGGCCCGAGGTCTTCGACCGCAGGTCACCGACGTAGCCGAACATCTCCGACAGCGGAACCAGGCCCTTGACGACCCGGGCGCCGCTGCGCTCCTCCATGGCCTGGATCTGGCCACGGCGGGAGTTGAGGTCGCCGATCACGTCGCCCATGTAGTCCTCGGGGGTGGTGACCTCGACGGCCATCATCGGTTCGAGGAGCACGGGGCTCGCCTTGCGCGCGGCCTCCTTGAAGGCCTGCGAACCGGCGATCTTGAACGCGAGCTCGGAGGAGTCGACCTCGTGGTAGCCGCCGTCGATCAGGATGACGCGGACGCCCACCATCTCGTAGCCGGCGAGGATGCCGAACTTCATGGCCTCCTGCGCACCCGCGTCCACCGACGGGATGTACTCCCGGGGGATGCGGCCACCGGTGACCTTGTTGACGAACTCGTACGACGCGTCGCCGCCCTCGATCGGCTCGATGCCGATCTGCACCTTCGCGAACTGACCGGTACCACCGGTCTGCTTCTTGTGGGTGTAGTCGACCCGCTCGACCGCCTTGCGGATGGTCTCGCGGTACGCGACCTGCGGCTTGCCGACGTTGGCCTCGACGCGGAACTCGCGCCGCATACGGTCGACCAGCACCTCAAGGTGCAGCTCGCCCATACCGCCGATGATGGTCTGGCCGGTCTCCTCGTCCGAGTGGACCTGGAAGGAGGGGTCCTCCTCCGCGAGACGCTGGATGGCGACACCCAGCTTCTCCTGGTCGCCCTTGGACTTGGGCTCGATCGCGACCTGGATGACCGGCGCGGGGAAGTCCATGGACTCCAGGATCACCGGCGACTTGTCGTCGCACAGCGTCTCACCGGTGGTGGTCTGCTTCAGACCCATGACGGCGACGATGTCACCGGCGCCCACCGACTCGATCTCCTCACGCTTGTTCGCGTGCATCCGGTAGATCTTGCCGATCCGCTCCTTCTTGCCCTTCACCGGGTTCAGCACAGCCGAACCGGACTCCAGGCGGCCCGAGTAGACCCGGACGAAGGTGAGCTTGCCCAGGTGCGGGTCGCTCATGATCTTGAACGCGAGGGCGGCCAGCGGCTCCTCGTCGGACGGCTTGCGCTTGACGACGACCTCGGCGTCCTTGACGTCGTGGCCCTCGATGGCCTCGACGTCCAGCGGGGAGGGCAGGTAGCGCACGACGGCGTCGAGCAGCGGCTGCACACCCTTGTTCTTGAACGCGGTACCGCAGAACACCGGGGTGACGGTGGTGTCGCCGCCCTTGCCGGAGTTGATGGTGATACGGCGGATCGCCGCGTACAGCTGCTCCACGGTGGGCTCCGAGCCCTCCAGGTACAGCTCCATCATCTCTTCGTCGTTCTCGGCGACCGTCTCCAGCAGCTTGCCGTGCCACTCCTCGGCGGCCTCGGTGTGCGTGGCCGGGATGTCGACGACGTCGTACATCTCGCCCTTGGTGGCCTCGGCGGACCACACGAGGGCCTTCATCTGGACGAGGTCGACCACGCCCTTGAAGTCGGCCTCGGCACCGATCGGCAGCTGCATCACGATCGGGGTCGCGCCGAGGCGGTCCACGATCATGTCGACGCAGCGGTGGAACTCGGCGCCGGTGCGGTCGAGCTTGTTGACGAAGCAGATGCGGGGAACGCCGTAGCGGTCGGCCTGCCGCCACACCGTCTCGGACTGGGGCTCCACACCGGCGACACCGTCGAACACGGTGACGGCACCGTCGAGGACGCGGAGCGAACGCTCCACCTCGACCGTGAAGTCGACGTGCCCGGGGGTGTCGATGATGTTGATGGTGTGGTCGACGTCCTCGAGCGGCCAGTGACAGGTCGTCGCGGCGGACGTGATGGTGATGCCGCGCTCCTGCTCCTGCTCCATCCAGTCCATCGTGGCAGCGCCGTCGTGGACCTCACCGATCTTGTACGAAACGCCGGTGTAGAACAGGATCCGCTCGGTGGTGGTCGTCTTGCCCGCGTCGATGTGGGCCATGATCCCGATGTTGCGGACCCTGGCCAGGTCAAGTGAAGTGGTGGCCATGTGGCTCAGTCTTCTCTCGGTCTCGATGGGGGTAGCGACTACCAGCGGTAGTGCGCGAAGGCCTTGTTGGACTCGGCCATCTTGTGCGTGTCCTCACGGCGCTTCACGGAAGCCCCGAGGCCGTTGCTGGCGTCGAGGATCTCGTTCATGAGCCGCTCGGTCATGGTCTTCTCGCGGCGGGCGCGGGAGTACCCGACCAGCCAGCGCAGCGCCAGGGTGTTCTGCCGACCCGGGCGGACCTCGACCGGGACCTGGTAGGTCGCGCCACCGACACGGCGGGACTTGACCTCCAGGGTCGGCTTGATGTTCTCCAGAGCGCGCTTGAGCGTGATGACCGGGTCGACCCCGGCCTTCTCGCGCAGGCCCTCCAGAGCGCCGTACACGATGCGCTCGGCGGTGGAGCGCTTGCCGTGCAGGAGGATCTTGTTGACGAGGGACGTCACCAGCGGGGAGCCGTAAACCGGGTCGATGATGACCGGGCGCTTCGGGGCGGGGCCCTTACGAGGCATTCTTACTTCTCCTTCTTGGCGCCGTAGCGGCTGCGGGCCTGCTTACGGTTCTTGACGCCCTGCGTGTCGAGGGAACCGCGGATGATCTTGTAGCGAACACCCGGCAGGTCCTTCACACGACCGCCACGCACGAGCACGATCGAGTGCTCCTGCAGGTTGTGGCCCTCACCCGGGATGTAAGCGGTGACCTCGATGCCACTGGTAAGGCGCACACGGGCGACCTTACGGAGGGCCGAGTTCGGCTTCTTCGGGGTGGTCGTGTACACACGCGTGCAGACGCCACGACGCTGCGGGGAACCCTTCAGCGCGGGCGTCTTGTTCTTGTCGACCTTGTCCTGCCGGCCCTTCCGGACCAGCTGCTGGATCGTAGGCACCGTTTCTCCGGTTTCTCTGTGCCGATCTCGATAAAACTAACCTGGGCTCCGACCCACGCGGTCGGGTGTGTCGCGGACCCTGCACATCCCCCGGTCATGGCAGGACGTGCGTATCGTCGGGTGCCGCGGCCTCGGGCTCCCTGCACGGTCGCATGGCACGCGCAAGAACCCGGGCACACCCCAGGCACAAGGTCAGAGCGTACCTACCGCATCGGCCGCGGTCAAAACACATGCATACCGGCCGGATTCCGCCAGCTCAGCGGCCCTGTCCAGGATGCCGCAGAGCGGCCGCCCCCGCACGGGGACGGCCGCTCTGCGGTGTGTGCGGACTACGCGTCAGCCGTTGTACGGGCCGTAGTCGTAGTCCTCCAGCGGAACGGCCTGGCCGGAGCCGGAGCCGAAGGGGCTGTAGTCGATGTCGTCGTAGCCGACGGCCGAGTACATCGCGGCCTTGGCCTCCTCGGTCGGCTCCACCCGGATGTTGCGGTAGCGGGACAGGCCCGTACCGGCCGGGATGAGCTTGCCGATGATGACGTTCTCCTTCAGACCCAGCAGCGAGTCCGACTTCGCGTGGATCGCCGCGTCCGTCAGCACCCGGGTCGTCTCCTGGAAGGACGCCGCCGACAGCCACGACTCGGTGGCCAGCGACGCCTTGGTGATACCCATGAGCTGCGGACGACCCGAGGCCGGGTGACCGCCCTCGGACACGACCCGCCGGTTCTCGGTCTCGAACCGGCCGCGCTCGACCAGCTCGCCGGGCAGCAGCTCGGCGTCGCCGGACTCGATGATCGTCACCCGGCGCAGCATCTGCCGGATGATGATCTCGATGTGCTTGTCGTGGATCGACACACCCTGCGAGTTGTAGACCTTCTGGACCTCGGCGACCAGGTGGATCTGCACCTGACGCTGGCCCAGGATGCGCAGCACGTCGTGCGGGTTGGTGGCACCGTAGGTGAGCTTCTGGCCGACCTCGACGTGGTCGCCCTCGCCCACCATGAGCTTGACCCGCTTGGAGATCGGGTACGCCAGCTCGTCGGAGCCGTCGTCCGGCGTGACGACCAGCTTCTTGGTCTTCTCGGTCTCCTCGACCCGCACCCGGCCGGCCGCCTCGGAGATCGGGGCGACACCCTTGGGCACACGGGCCTCGAACAGCTCGACGACACGCGGCAGACCCTGGGTGATGTCGTCACCGGCCACACCACCGGTGTGGAAGGTACGCATCGTCAGCTGGGTGCCGGGCTCACCGATCGACTGGGCGGCGATGATGCCGACCGCCTCGCCGATGTCCACCAGCTTGCCGGTGGCCAGCGAGCGCCCGTAGCAGTAGGCGCAGGTGCCGACGGCCGACTCGCAGGTCAGGATCGAGCGGACCTTGACCTCTTCGACGCCGAGCCGCACCAGCTGGTCGATGAGCACGTCGCCGAGGTCGACGTTGGCGGGCGCGACGACCTTGCCGTCCACCACCACGTCCTCGGAGAGCATGCGCGCGTACACGCTGGTCTCGACGTCGTCCGCCTTGCGCAGGACGCCGTCGGCGCCGCGCTCGGCGATCCGCAGCTTCAGACCGCGCTCGGTGCCGCAGTCCTCCTCGCGGATGATGACGTCCTGCGAGACGTCCACCAGACGACGGGTCAGGTAACCCGAGTCGGCGGTACGCAGCGCGGTGTCGGCCAGACCCTTACGGGCACCGTGGGTGGAGATGAAGTACTCCAGCACGGACAGGCCCTCACGGAAGGACGCCTTGATCGGCCGCGGGATGGTCTCGTTCTTGGCGTTGGAGACCAGGCCTCGCATACCCGCGATCTGACGCATCTGCATCATGTTTCCGCGGGCGCCGGAGTCGACCATCATGAAGATCGGGTTGGTCTTCGGGAAGTTGGCGTTCATCGCCACGGCGACCTCGTTGGTCGCCTTGTTCCAGATCCCGATCAGCTCGTCCGACCGCTCCTGCTTGGTGATCAGACCGCGCTCGTACTGCTTCTGGACCTTCTCGTCCTGCGCCTCGTAGGCGGCGATGATCGCCTTCTTGGCCTCCGGCACGACGATGTCGGTGACGGCGACGGTGACGCCGGAACGGGTGGCCCAGTGGAAGCCGGCCGCCTTCAGGTTGTCGAGCGTCGCCGCCACGATGACCTTGGGGTAGCGCTCGGCGAGGTCGTTGACGATCTCCGAGAGCTGCTTCTTGCCGACCGCGTAGTCCACGAACGGGTAGTCCTCGGGCAGCAGCTCGTTGAAGAGCGCCCGGCCCAGCGTGGTGCGCAGCCGGAAGCTGTCACCGACCTGGTACGGCTGCTCGCCCTCGGCCGGCTCCGGCGGCGTCCAGCCACGCGGCGGGACGGTGCCCACCGGGAAGCGGATGTCGACCGGCGCCTGCATCGACAGCTCACGGTTGTCGAAGGCCATGATCGCCTCGGCGGTCGCGCCGAAGGCCCGGCCCTCACCGATGATCGTGCGCTCTTCGGAGTCCGTGGTCAGGAAGAACAGACCGAGCACCATGTCCTGGGTCGGCATGGTGACCGGGCGGCCGTCGGCGGGCTTGAGGATGTTGTTCGAGGACAGCATCAGGATGCGGGCCTCGGCCTGCGCCTCCGCGGACAGCGGCAGGTGCACGGCCATCTGGTCGCCGTCGAAGTCCGCGTTGAAGGCGGTGCAGACCAGCGGGTGGATCTGGATCGCCTTGCCCTCGACCAGCTGCGGCTCGAAGGCCTGGATGCCCAGGCGGTGCAGCGTCGGCGCGCGGTTGAGCAGCACCGGGTGCTCGGCGATGACCTCTTCGAGCACGTCGTACACGACCGTGCGGCCGCGCTCGACCATGCGCTTGGCCGACTTGATGTTCTGCGCGTGGTTGAGGTCCACCAGGCGCTTCATCACGAACGGCTTGAAGAGCTCCAGCGCCATGGCCTTGGGCAGGCCGCACTGGTGCAGCTTGAGCTGCGGGCCGACGACGATCACCGAACGGGCGGAGTAGTCGACGCGCTTGCCGAGCAGGTTCTGCCGGAAGCGGCCCTGCTTGCCCTTGAGCATGTCGGACAGCGACTTCAGCGGACGGTTGCCGGGGCCCGTGACCGGGCGGCCGCGGCGGCCGTTGTCGAAGAGCGCGTCCACGGCCTCCTGGAGCATGCGCTTCTCGTTGTTCACGATGATCTCGGGCGCGCCGAGGTCGAGAAGCCGCTTCAGGCGGTTGTTGCGGTTGATGACGCGGCGGTACAGGTCGTTCAGGTCGGAGGTCGCGAAGCGGCCACCGTCCAGCTGCACCATCGGACGCAGGTCCGGCGGGATCACCGGGACGCAGTCCAGCACCATGCCGTTGGGCTTGTTGGTGGTCTGCAGGAAGGCGGAGACGACCTTGAGGCGCTTGAGCGCACGGGTCTTCTTCTGGCCCTTGCCGGTGCGGATGATCTCGCGGAGGCGCTCGGCCTCCTCGTCCAGGTCGAAGGACTCCAGGCGCTTCTGCAGCGCCGCGGCACCCATCGAGCCCTGGAAGTACGTGCCGAAGCGGTCGCGCAGCTCGCGGTAGAGCAGCTCGTCGCCCTCCAGGTCCTGGACCTTGAGGTTCTTGAAGCGGGCCCACACCTCGTCGAGGCGGTCGATCTCGCGCTGCGCGCGGTCGCGCAGCTGCTTCATCTCGCGCTCGGCGCCCTCGCGGACCTTGCGGCGGACGTCGGCCTTGGCGCCCTCGTTCTCCAGCTCGCCGAGGTCGGCCTCCAGCTTCTTCTGCCGGCCCTCGACATCGGCGTCACGGCGCTGCTCGACCTGCTGGCGCTCGACGGAGACCTGGGCCTCCAGCGACGGCAGGTCGCGGGTGCGGCGCTCGTCGTCCACCCACGTGATCATGTACGCCGCGAAGTAGATGACCTTCTCCAGGTCCTTCGGGGCGAGGTCGAGCAGGTAGCCCAGGCGCGACGGGACACCCTTGAAGTACCAGATGTGCGTGACGGGCGCGGCCAGCTCGATGTGGCCCATGCGCTCGCGGCGCACCTTGGCGCGGGTGACCTCCACGCCGCAGCGCTCACAGATGATGCCCTTGAAGCGCACGCGCTTGTACTTGCCGCAGTAGCACTCCCAGTCCCGGGTGGGGCCGAAGATCTTCTCGCAGAAGAGCCCGTCCTTTTCCGGCTTGAGGGTGCGGTAGTTGATGGTCTCGGGCTTCTTGACCTCGCCGTGCGACCAGGTCCGGATGTCGTCCGCGGTGGCCAGGCCGATCCGCAGCTCGTCGAAGAAGTTGACGTCGAGCACTGTGTCGTCAATCCCTCTCAGGGTTGATTCTCAAATGGTCTGAACGGGTCGTGGGGGCCGCCGGGCCCGGCCGTACGAGGTGTACGGCCGGGAGACCGGCGGAACCCGTCAGACCTCTTCGACGCTGCTCGGCTCGCGCCGGGACAGGTCGATACCGAGCTCCTCCGCGGCGCGGAACACGTCCTCGTCGGTGTCGCGCATCTCGATGGACATGCCGTCCGAGGACAGCACCTCCACGTTGAGGCACAGCGACTGCATTTCCTTGATGAGCACCTTGAAGGACTCGGGAATGCCGGGCTCGGGGATGTTCTCGCCCTTGACGATGGCCTCGTAGACCTTCACGCGGCCGAGCACGTCGTCGGACTTGATGGTCAGCAGCTCCTGGAGGGCGTAGGCGGCGCCGTAAGCCTCCAGCGCCCACACCTCCATCTCGCCGAATCGCTGCCCGCCGAACTGCGCCTTACCACCCAGCGGCTGCTGGGTGATCATCGAGTACGGACCGGTGGAGCGGGCGTGCAGCTTGTCGTCCACCAGGTGGTGCAGCTTGAGGATGTACATGTAGCCGATCGAGATCGGGTCCGGGAACGGCTCGCCGGAGCGGCCGTCGAAGAGCCGGGCCTTGCCGGACGGCAGGACCAGCCGGTCGCCGTCGCGGTTCGGGATCGTGGACTCGAAGAGCCCGCGGATCTCGTCCTCGCGCGCACCGTCGAAGACCGGGGTGGCGACGTTGGTGCCGGGCTCGACGCGGTGCGCGTCGATGGCCTCCAGCCGGCGCGCCCACTCGTCGGCGATGCCCGAGACGTCCCAGCCCTGCTTGGCGAGCCACCCGAGGTGGATCTCCAGCACCTGGCCGGGGTTCATCCGGGACGGCACGCCGAGCGGGTTGAGGATGATGTCGACCGGGGTGCCGTCCTCCAGGAACGGCATGTCCTCGACCGGCAGGATCTTCGAGATGACGCCCTTGTTGCCGTGCCGGCCGGCGAGCTTGTCGCCGTCGGTGATCTTGCGCTTCTGCGCGACGTAGACGCGGACCAGCTGGTTCACGCCGGGCGGCAGCTCGTCGCCCTCCTCGCGGTCGAAGACCCGGACGCCGATGATCTTGCCGACCTCGCCGTGCGGGACCTTCAGCGAGGTGTCGCGGACCTCACGGGCCTTCTCACCGAAGATCGCGCGCAGCAGCCGCTCCTCCGGCGTCAGCTCGGTCTCGCCCTTCGGGGTGACCTTGCCGACCAGGATGTCGCCGGCGACCACGTCGGCGCCGATCCGGATGATGCCGCGCTCGTCGAGGTCGGCGAGCACCTCCTCGGAGACGTTCGGGATGTCCCGGGTGATCTCCTCGGGGCCCAGCTTGGTGTCGCGGGCGTCGACCTCGTGCTCCTCGATGTGGATCGAGGACAGGACGTCGTCCTGCACGAGGCGCTGCGACAGGATGATCGCGTCCTCGTAGTTGTGGCCCTCCCACGGCATGAACGCCACCAGCAGATTCTTGCCAAGCGCCATCTCCCCTTCCTGGGTCGACGGACCGTCGGCGAGCACCTGACCGACCACGACGCGGTCGCCCTCGTTGACGACGACCTTCTGGTTGAAGGACGTGCCCTGGTTGGAGCGGGAGAACTTCGCGACGCGGTAGGTGTTGTACGTGCCGTCGTCGTTGGTCACCGTGACGTAGTCGGCGGAGACCTCCTGGACCACGCCGTCCTTCTCGGCCTTGATGACGTCACCGGCGTCGACCGCGCAGCGGTACTCCATGCCGGTGCCGACCAGCGGGGCCTCCGCCTTGATGAGCGGCACGGCCTGGCGCATCATGTTCGACCCCATGAGCGCGCGGTTGGCGTCGTCGTGCTCCAGGAACGGGATCATCGCGGTCGCGACCGACACCATCTGGCGCGGCGAGACGTCCATGTAGTCGACGTCGTCGCCGGGGATGTAGTCGATCTCGCCGCCACGGCGGCGGACCAGCACGCGGGACTCGGCGAACCGCAGGTCCTCGGTCAGCGGCGCGTTGGCCTGCGCGATGACGAAGCGGTCCTCCTCGTCGGCGGTCAGGTAGTCGACGTCGTCGGTCACGACACCGCCGACGACCTTGCGGTACGGCGTCTCGACGAAGCCGAACGCGTTGACCCGGCCGTAGGAGGCCAGCGAGCCGATCAGACCGATGTTCGGGCCTTCCGGCGTCTCGATCGGGCACATGCGGCCGTAGTGCGACGGGTGCACGTCACGGACCTCGAAGCCGGCCCGCTCACGGGACAGACCGCCGGGGCCGAGCGCCGACAGTCGGCGCTTGTGCGTCAGACCGGACAGCGGGTTGGTCTGGTCCATGAACTGCGACAGCTGGCTGGTGCCGAAGAACTCCTTGATGGAGGCGACGACCGGCCGGATGTTGATCAGGGTCTGCGGCGTGATCGCCTCGACGTCCTGGGTGGTCATGCGCTCGCGGACGACACGCTCCATACGCGCGAGGCCGGTGCGGACCTGGTTCTGGATCAGCTCGCCGACGTTGCGCAGGCGGCGGTTGCCGAAGTGGTCGATGTCGTCGACCTCGACCACGATGCCGGAGCCGTTCTCCCCGGTGGTCTCGGTCTCACCCGCGTGCAGCTTCACCAGGTACTTGATGGTCGCGATGATGTCCTCGGTGGTGAGCACACCGGCGTCCAGCGGCGCGTCGCTGCCGAGCTTCTTGTTGACCTTGTAGCGGCCGACCTTCGCCAGGTCGTAGCGCTTGGGGTTGAAGTACAGGTTCTCCAGCAGCGTCTGCGCAGCCTCCTTGGTCGGCGGCTCGCCCGGACGCAGCTTGCGGTAGATGTCGAGCAGCGCGTCGTCCTGGCCCTGGGTGTGGTCCTTCTCCAGGGTGGCGCGCATCGACTCGTACTCGCCGAACTCCTCCAGGATCTGCTCGGTGCTCCAGCCGAGCGCCTTGAGCAGCACCGTGACCGACTGCTTGCGCTTGCGGTCGATGCGGACACCGACCATGTCGCGCTTGTCGATCTCCATCTCCAGCCAGGCACCCCGGGACGGGATGATCTTGGCCGAGAAGATGTCCTTGTCGGACGTCTTGTCGATGCTGGAGTCGAAGTACACGCCCGGCGAGCGGACCAGCTGCGAGACGACGACACGCTCGGTGCCGTTGATGCAGAAGGTGCCCTTCGAGGTCATCAGCGGGAAGTCGCCCATGAAGACCGTCTGGGACTTGATCTCGCCGGTCTCGTTGTTGGTGAACTCGGCGGTGACGAAGAGCGGGGCGCCGTACGTGAAGTCGCGCTCCTTGCACTCGTCCAGCGAGTTCTTCGGGGGCTCGAACCGGTGGTCACGGAACGTGAGCGACATCGACCCGGAGAAGTCCTCGATCGGGGAGATCTCCTCGAAGATCTCCTCCAGACCGGACTTCCTGGGGACGTCCTGCCCACTGTCCAGCGCCGCCTCGACCCGGGCCTTCCACGCCGCATTGCCGAGCAGCCAGTCAAAGCTCTCGGTCTGGAGCGCGAGGAGGTTCGGAACTTCGAGCGGTTCACGGATCTTCGCGAAAGAGATGCGCAGCGGGGCAGTGCTGGCGCCGTTGTTCGAATTGGCAGTCGAGGCGTTGCGCGAGGCGGCCAAGAGGGGGTCCTTCCGAGGGCTCGGACTCACTACGCGCGTACCGGTCCGCCCCTGAGGACCAGAGGGAAAACCCTGATGGGAGGGCCTTCTCAGCAGCTCTCAGACGTGGGCATGCTCCTGGTGACGGGCCAGGCAGCAGCTAACAGGCAGCGCAAAGGGTCAGTGTAGCCACTTGGCACACTGATGTCCAGGCTGAGATTCGGAGTACCGAATCGTCGCCCCCTCCGCCCGTCTCGCGACCCCAAGCCTCGGAACCTGGAATCGCCTCCGTCATACCCTGCCGTCGTCCTGCGTCCTGCTGCATAGCCATGCATTCCCGCATCGCCACCGATCCATGCATCGGATCATGCAACGGATCGGCCGCGGAACCGCGACCGGCACCGCCGGGATCGCGTCCAACGTCGTGGCGCGTCCTGAGAATTGCGCGCCGCGTGCCAAACGTCAAGGCCCCGGCCCCGCACACATGCGCGAGCACCCGTTCCCAGCAGGAAGGATCACCCTACCCGGCGGGTACGACAACCCCCGGCGCGGCCCGCCGGAGGGCGTACGAACGACCGAGGGCGGCCACCCTTCCGGGTGACCGCCCTGCGGTAGCTGGAGCAGCGAGTGCTCCTACGTCACGGAGCGTGATGCTCTCGGTGACGTGAGGTGTTACTTGACCTCGACCGAGGCGCCGGCGCCCTTGAGGGACTCGGCGGCCTTGTCCGCGGCCTCCTTGTTGACCTTCTCCAGGACGGGCTTCGGGGCGCCGTCCACGAGGTCCTTGGCCTCCTTCAGACCCAGCGAGGTCAGCTCGCGCACGACCTTGATGACCTGGATCTTCTTGTCGCCCGCGGCGGTGAGGATGACGTCGAACTCGTCCTTCTCCTCGGGAGCGTCAGCGGCGACACCGGGGACACCCGGGCCGGCGACGACGGCGGCCGGGGCGGCGGCGGTGACGTCGAACTTCTCCTCGAACGCCTTCACGAACTCGGAGAGCTCGATGAGGGTGAGCTCCTCGAACTGGGCGAGCAGTTCGTCCTGGGTGAGCTTCGCCATGATGGCGGTCCTTCCACTAAATCGGCTGGTGCCGGATGTCGTACAAGTCGGCGGGCGTACGGTCGGCCCGCGTAAGCCGGTGCGCTGGTGCGTGGTGCGGTCGCGCGCCGGCCCCGACCGGAGCCGTCAGGCCCCGGTCATCGTGCGAGCCGAATTACTCGGCACCGCCCTGCTCGGCCTCGGCCAGCTTGACCCGAAGCGCCTCCGCGGTGCGGACGAACTTCGACGGGAGCGCCTGGAAGAGCGCGGCAGCCTGCGACTGCTTGGCCTTCATGGCACCCGCCAGCTTGGCGAGCAGAACCTCGCGGGACTCGAGGTCCGCAAGCTTCTTGATCTCGTCGGCGGACAGCGCCTTGCCGTCAAGGACACCGCCCTTGATGACGAGAGCGGGGTTGTCCTTGGCGAAGTCGCGCAGACCCTTCGCCGCCTCCACCGGGTCACCGGTGACGAAGGCGACAGCCGACGGACCCGCGAACAGGTCGTCGAGCTGGGTGATCCCGGCCTCGTTGGCCGCGATCTTGGTCAGCGTGTTCTTCACCACGGCGTACTGGGCGTTCTCACCGAGCGAGCGGCGCAGCGTCTTGAGCTGCGCGACGGTGAGACCGCGGTACTCGGTCAGCACAGCGGCGTTCGAGGCGCGGAACTGGTCCGTCAACTCGGCAACCGCGGCAGCCTTGTCAGGCCTCGCCATGAGTCTCGGCCTCCTTCCGGGGTGATGGACCGCGCGGAACGAAGGACGAGGCGGGTGTGCCCCGGGCAAAACAAACGCCCCGGCGCAGGCGCACGGGGCGTGACTCGACGCTGCCCTTCGGGTTTCCCCTCAAGGCTTCGGAGTCCATCCACGATCACCTGCGCGGGCCGTCCGCATCAGCGGATCCTTCGGCCGCCCCGCCCGGAGATCCGGACACGACGGCAACCAGCGGTCTTTGGCTTCCCCGGCAGCGTACGGGACCGCGACCCCACGGAGCAAATCGCCCGCGAGCCCGCGGCGGAACCGGACACCCCGGTCAGGCCGTGGCGCTCGTGGGCGGCGGAGGAACGATCGTCTGCGCGGCCGACGGCTGCTGGATGTGGACGACGCCGCCGAAGTCGCTGAAGTCGTCGGTGGTGCGCTGCTTCCCGTCGTCGCTGACCATCCGCACCGGCAGCCCGTCCGCACCCACCCACACATCGACGCGCGCCGACTCCGGCACCTTGTGCGCCGCCACGATCCTGGCGTCCGTGGGGACGGTGCCCCGGTAGTGCACCGCCGGACGGCCGTCCACCGTCTCGTGCCCGACCAGCGTGACCGGGCCGCTGGACGGCATCAGGAGCAGCCGCTGGACCGGGCTGTGCTCCATCTGCTCCGCCATTGCCGCCGCGACCTCCTCGCCCATGGTGGCGGTCAGGGTGAAGCGCAGCCAGCTCTTCCCCTTGTTCGGCCCCGCGGCCGGCGGATCGACCTGCACGTACTGGAACCCGTGCAGCGAGCGCACCTCCATGCGGTCGTGGTGGTTCACCCCCTGCATGCCGAACGCCGCGGGCGACGCGGTGAGAACCAGCCCCGCGTCCGGGCCGCCCCAGGAGCTGATCCCGGTCTCCGTGACCGTCGAGCTGCCGCGCCGCATCACGGTGGCGGTGTGCACGGAGCGCATCGACTCGGCCCGGTCGACCATCGCCACGACCGCCTTGGCCGCGGCGCTGTCGGCGTCGGCCCCTGCCGCGGGCGGCTTCGTGGTGCCGGTCGCCGCCGTGTTCGCGCCGGGCGCCGCGCCGTGGTCGTGCGAGCCGCCGCAGGCCGCGGTCGTGACCGCGAGAACGATGACCGCCGCGGCCGCCGCCGTCTTCGTCGTACGCATGCTGTACCCCCCTTGTCGGGCGTGCTCCCCAGCGCGCCACGGGGCATCGTAGACGCGGAACGCCCCGCACCCCCCGGGAAGGGGGAATGCGGGGCGTTCGCGAGGTACGGCGCGGGTCAGACCGCCGCCGGGTCCTCCTCGGTGAGGAGGTTGCGGGTGCGGTTGGGGTCGACCTGGATGCCGGGGCCCATCGTCGTGGAGACGGCCGCCTTCTTCAGGTAGCGGCCCTTCGCCGCGGACGGCTTCAGACGCAGGATCTCGTCCAGCGCCGCCGCGTAGTTCTCCACCAGCTGGGCGTCGTCGAAGGACACCTTGCCGATGATGAAGTGCAGGTTGGAGTGCTTGTCGACGCGGAACTCGATCTTGCCGCCCTTGATGTCCGTCACGGCCTTGGCCACGTCGGGCGTCACGGTGCCGGTCTTCGGATTCGGCATCAGACCACGCGGGCCGAGGACGCGGCCGAGGCGGCCGACCTTGCCCATGAGGTCCGGGGTGGCGACGACGGCGTCGAAGTCCAGCCGGCCCTTCGCGACCTCGTCGATCAGTTCGTCGGAGCCGACGATGTCGGCGCCCGCGGCTTCCGCGGCCGCAGCACGGTCACCGGTCGCGAAGACCAGGACCCGGGCGGTCTTGCCGGTGCCGTGCGGAAGGTTCACGGTGCCACGGACCATCTGGTCGGCCTTGCGCGGGTCCACACCCAGGCGGAAGGCGACCTCGACGGTCGAGTCGAACTTGGTCGACGCGGTCTCCTTGGCGATCCGGACGGCCTCCAGGGGCGCGTACAGCCGCTCCCGGTCGATCTTGGCGTCCGCAGCGCGGAGAGACTTGCTGCGCTTGCTCATGGAACTACTCCTGTAGCTGTTTCGATGGAGTTCGTGGTGCGGGCCGAGCAGGCCCTTCCACAGGTGCTGCCTTTGCGCGGGGCGTCAGCCCTCGCCTGTTCCGCTCGGGCTTCCTGCTCCCTCGCTCCGCGGACGGCCTCGTACCTCGGCCGGCCACTGCGCGAGCTCGGGCGTCAGCCCTCGACCGTGATGCCCATGGAACGGGCGGTACCGGCGATGATCTTCTCCGCCGCGTCCAGGTCGTTCGCGTTGAGGTCGGGCATCTTGGTCGTGGCGATCTCGCGCACCTGGTCGCGGGTGAGCTTGGCGACCTTCTTGGTGTGCGGGGTGCCGGACCCCTTGTCGACGCCCGCGGCCTTGAGGATCAGCTTGGCCGCCGGCGGGGTCTTGGTGACGAAGGTGAAGGAGCGGTCCTCGTAGACCGTGATCTCCACCGGGATCACCATGCCGCGCTGCGACTCGGTGGCCGCGTTGTAGGCCTTGCAGAACTCCATGATGTTGACGCCGTGCTGGCCCAGCGCGGGGCCGACCGGCGGCGCCGGGTTGGCCGCACCGGCGTTGATCTGGAGCTTGATCAGCCCCGTGACCTTCTTCTTCTTGGGAGGCATTGCTCTCTCCGGGTCCTGTTGAGAGTTTTTTCCATACCTGCGAGCAGGCATACCGCACCACGATAGCGGGTACTGCCCCCGGCCCCGAAATCCGTTCCGGCCGCTCCCGCACCCGGCCCCGCTCGGCGGGCTCCGCACGGCACGGAGCCCGCCCGTCGCGCTGCCTCTCGGCAGACACTGCGAGTAGCGGTACGATCACAGCACGCCATGCACTGTTGCCCCCTCAGATACCTCCACCGGCCCACGAGTTGCACCCGCGCCACCGTCAACTCCCGTAGCGGAACCTGAAGTTCTGGTCTACGCGGGAAGAATTCTTGGCATGGACACTTCCCGTGGCTACCTACTGGCTGGTACCACAGTGCTGCAGGAAGCCCTCACCCAGGAGGTTCCGTGAAGCTGAGCAGGCCCCTCACCGCTCTTACCGCGCTGGCGTCCGCCCTGACGGCGGCGCTGGTCTTCTCCGGCCCGGCACAGGCGGCCGGGCCCGCGTACGTCGCTCTCGGGGACTCGTACTCCGCCGGGAACGGCGCAGGCAACTACATCAGCTCCAGTGGCGACTGCCACCGCAGCAACAGCGCGTACCCCGCGCTGTGGGCCGCCGCCCACAGCCCGTCCTCGTTCACCTTCGCCGCCTGTTCGGGCGCGGTCACCACGGATGTGACCAACAGCCAGCTCGGCGGTCTGAACTCCTCCACCGGTCTGGTCTCCCTCACCATCGGCGGCAACGACGCCGGCTTCGCCGACGTCATGACCACCTGCGTGACCGGCTCCGACAGCACGTGCGTCAGCCGCGTCAGCACCGCCGAGACGTACATCCGCAACACCCTGCCCGGCCGCCTGAACACCACCTACAACGCGATCCGCGCCAAGGCGCCCAACGCGAAGGTCGTCGTCCTCGGCTACCCGGACATGTACGACCTGTCGGCGTGGATCTGCGTCGGCCTCAGCGACACCAAGCACCAGAAGATAAACGAGGCCGCGGACGTCCTGGACTCCACGATCGCCTCGGTCGCGGCCTCCCACGGCTTCGCCTTCGGCGACGTGCGCAGCACCTTCAAGGGCCACGAACTCTGCTCGGGCGACGACTACCTGCACTCCCTGGTCATCTCACCGAGCTGGGAGTCCTACCACCCCACGGCCACCGGCCACTCCGCCGGCTACCTCCCCCTGCTGAACGCCAACGACTGACCGGCAACGGCCGCGGTGACGACCGAGCCCCTGCCCTCCGGACGCGGAAGGCAGGGGCTCGGTCGTACGAACTTACGGAACGTCAGTTCTTCTGGATCTGGTCGAAGCTCAGCTCGACCGGGGTCTCGCGGCCGAAGATCTCGACGAGGCCCTTGACCTTCTTCGAGTCCGGGTTGATCTCGTTGATCGTGGCCTGGAGCGTCGCGAAGGGGCCGTCGGTGACGGTGACCGAGTCGCCGACCTCGAAGTCCAGCACCTGGACCTCGACCTTGCGCGGGACCGCGGTGCCCTCGGCGATGGCCGCGGCCTCGGCGGCCGCCTCGACCTCGGGGGCGAGCATCTTGACGATCTCGTCCAGGGTCAGCGGGTAGGGGTCGTAGGCGTTGCCGACGAAGCCCGTGACGCCGGGGGTGTTGCGGACGACGCCCCAGGACTCGTTCGTCAGGTCCATGCGGACCAGGACGTAGCCGGGGAGCTTGTTCTGCCGGATGGTCTTGCGGTCGCCGTTCTTGATCTGAACGACTTCCTCCTGCGGGACCTCCGCCTGGTAGATGTACTCCTCGACGTTCAGCGAGACGGCACGCTGCTCCAGGTTGGACTTCACCCGGTTCTCGTACCCGGCGTAGGTGTGGATCACGTACCACTCGCCGGGGAGCGTGCGCAGCTCCTCGCGGAAGGCGGCCACCGGGTCGACCGGGGCGGCCGGCTCCTCGGCCTCGCCGTTGTCCTCGGCCTCGTCCTCGTCCTCATCGGACTCGTCGTCCTCGGCCGCGGTCTCGTCGTCGTCCTCGGCGGCGTCCGACTCCTCCGACTCCTCCGCGTCCTCCGCCGACTCGGACTCGGCCGGGTCCTGCGCGTCGGCGGGCTCCTCGGCGGCCTCGACGGCGTCGAGCGCTGCTTCCTCGCCCTCGACGGACTCGTCGGCGTCGTACACGTTCGGGTCAGACACGGTGACTGCTTCTTCCTGACTTCAAGGGTGGCACTGCGGGCGGGGCGACCAGCGCCCGGCGCCCTCCGCGCGGACAGGCGGGACGCGGAACCCGGCCCGAGACCGGCCCGGCAAGAGCGGACGGCTCAGCCGAAAACGGCGGAAACGAGCTTGCTGAAACCCCAGTCAACCACGCTCACGAACGCGATGACGACCACAACGAACACAATCACCACAGTGGTGTACGTGCTCAGATCGCTGCGGGTGGGCCAGACGACCTTGCGGAGCTCCGCGACGATCTGGCGGTAGAACAGCGCAAGACGGCCGAGCGGCCCCTTCTTCGCGCGCTTGCCGCCGCGGCGGGGCTTCTTCTCGGCCTCGTTGTCGTCCTGAGACGCGTCAGGCTCAGGGACCTCGATGGAGTCCGTGATCTCAGTCACTCGTCCTCACCTGACTCCGGGTCGTGGCCGTGCCGCGCCCGTCGCGCGGTACGGCGAGTGCCTTATGCCTGCATCTGCCTGCCCACGTCCGGTGAGGACGTGTGGAGCAGGGCCGGAGGGACTTGAACCCCCAACCGCTGGTTTTGGAGACCAGTGCTCTACCAATTGAGCTACGACCCTTCGACAGACACTCCCAACGTACCGCAGGCGACATCGCCGGGAGGCCATCGAGCGTTGAGTGTACGTGCTCGGAGGCATCTCGTCGAACGCCTTGCCTCGGATTGCCTCCGAACGCGCTTTCCGGGCCCCAAACCCCGGTGCCGGGGGCGGTTGGTGTCTGGGACGATGCAGGTATGAGCGCAGCCACTCCCCCAGTACCTCCGGCGACCGATCGGCGCGTGTCGGTCCGTGTCGGTGCGATCTCCGAGTCCGCCACTCTCGCCGTCGACGCCAAGGCCAAGGCCCTCAAGGCCGCCGGGCGTCCGGTGATCGGCTTCGGTGCAGGAGAGCCGGACTTCCCGACGCCCGGCTACATCGTCGACGCCGCCGTCGAGGCCTGCCGCAATCCGAGGTTCCACCGCTACACGCCCGCCGGCGGGCTCCCGGAGCTCAAGGCCGCCATCGCCGCCAAGACGCTGCGCGACTCCGGCTACGAGGTGGACGCCTCGCAGGTGCTGGTCACCAACGGCGGCAAGCAGGCCATCTACGAGGCCTTCGCCGCGGTGCTCGACCCGGGCGACGAGGTCATCGTGCCCGCCCCGTACTGGACCACCTACCCCGAGTCGATCCGGCTCGCGGGCGGCGTACCGGTCGAGATCGTCGCGGACGAGACGACCGGCTACCGGGTCACGGTGGAGCAGCTGGAGGCGGCCCGCACCGAGCGCACCAAGGTCGTGCTCTTCGTGTCGCCGTCCAACCCGACCGGCGCGGTCTACAGCCCCGGCGAGACCGAGGCGATCGGCCGCTGGGCCGTCGAGCACGGCCTGTGGGTGCTCACCGACGAGATCTACGAGCACCTCGTCTACGGCGACACCGTCTTCACCTCGATGCCGCAGGTCGTCCCGCAGCTGCGGGAGAAGTGCATCGTCGTCAACGGCGTGGCCAAGACGTACGCCATGACCGGCTGGCGGGTGGGGTGGATCATCGGCCCCAAGGACGTCGTCAAGGCCGCGACGAACCTCCAGTCGCACGCCACCTCGAACGTCAACAACGTGGCGCAGGCCGCCGCCCTGACCGCCGTCAGCGGCGACCTGGACGCCGTCGCCGACATGCGCACCGCCTTCGACCGGCGCCGGCAGACGATCGTGCGGATGCTCAACGAGATCGACGGCGTGGTGTGCCCGACCCCCGAGGGCGCCTTCTACGTCTACCCGTCGGTCAAGGGCCTGCTCGGCAAGAAGATCCGCGGCAGGCAGCCCGAGAGCAGCATGGAGCTGGCCGCCCTGATCCTGGACGAGGCCGAGGTCGCCGTCGTCCCGGGCGAGGCCTTCGGCACCCCCGGCTACCTGCGGCTCAGCTACGCGCTGGGCGACGACGACCTGGTCGAGGGCATCACGCGGCTGCAGAAGCTGCTGGGCGAGGCGCGGGACTGAAGCCCGGCCCGTACCCGTGATGCGGCCCGATGATGCATTCGGGCAAGCCCCCGTTCGGAGAATCCGGTTCCGAGCGGGGGCTCGCGTTTGGCAGGATCTTGGGATGGCAAGCGATGTACGTACGTCGGGGGGCGGTCCCGGCCGCCGGGATGTCCGCAAGCTCCCCAAAGCACACCTTCATCTGCATTTCACCGGCTCCATGCGCCCCGCCACCCTGCTGGAGCTGGCCGACAGGCACGGCGTCCGGCTGCCCGACGCGCTGACCTCGGGCGAGCCGCCCAAGCTGCGGGCCACCGACGAGCGCGGCTGGTTCCGCTTCCAGCGGCTCTACGACGCCGCCCGCAGCTGTCTGCGCACCCCCGACGACATCCACCGGCTGGTGCGCGAGGCGGCCCAGGAGGACGCGGCGGACGGCTCCGGCTGGCTGGAGATCCAGGTCGACCCGACCTCGTACGCACCCCGGCTCGGCGGGCTCATCCCCACCCTGGAGGTGATCCTGGACGCGGTGCACACCGCGTCGCGGGACACCGGCGTGGGCATGGCCGTGATCGTGGCCGCCAACCGCATGAAGCACCCGCTGGACGCCCGTACGCTGGCCCGGCTCGCGGTCCGCTACACCGACCAGGGCGTCGTCGGCTTCGGCCTGTCCAACGACGAACGCCGGGGCCTGGCCCGCGACTTCGACCGGGCCTTCGCCATCGCCCGGGACGGCGGCCTGCTCGCCGCCCCGCACGGCGGTGAGCTGGCCGGGCCCGCGAGCGTCCGCGACTGCCTGGACGACCTGCACGCACAGCGCGTCGGCCACGGCGTACGCGCCGCCGAGGACCCGCACCTGCTGCGCCGGCTCGCCGACACCGGCGTCACGTGCGAGGTCTGCCCGGCCTCCAACGTGGCCCTGGGCGTCTACGACAAGCCCGAGGACGTCCCGCTGCGCACGCTGTACGACGCGGGCGTCCCGCTCGCCCTCGGCGCGGACGACCCGCTGCTCTTCGGCTCGCGGCTCGCGGCCCAGTACGAGATCGCGCGCGACGTGCACGGCTTCACGGACGCGGAGCTGGCCGAACTGGCCCGCCAGTCCGTTCGGGCCTCGCGAGCCCCGCAGGAGGTCCGTGAGCGGCTCCTGGGGGACATCGACGCGTGGGCGGCGGCAGAGCCGGAGAGCTAGAGCGCGACGCCGACCATGACCGGCTCGTTGACGAGGGTGACGCCGAAGGCCGCGTGCACGCCGTCGCGCACCTCGCGGGCGAGCGCCAGCAGATCCGCGGTGGTGGCCGCGCCCCGGTTGGTCAGGGCCAGGGTGTGCTTGCCGGAGATGCGGGCCGGGCCGGTGCCGTAGCCCTTGGTGAAGCCCGCCTTGTCGATGAGCCAGGCCGCGCTGGTCTTGGTGCCCTCCCCCGCCGGGTAGGCGGGCGGGGCGGCGTCGGGGCCGAGGCGGTCGTGGACGCGGTCCAGGAAGGCGGCGAACTCGGCGGCGGTCAGCACCGGGTTGGTGAAGAACGAGCCCGCCGACCAGGTGTCGTGGTCGGCCGCGTCCAGCACCATGCCCTTGCCCGCCCGCAGCGCCAGCACCGTCGCGCTGGCCTTCTCCAGCGGCACCCGCTCCCCGACGGACACACCCAGCGCGCGGGCGGTCTCGGCGTACTTCAGCGGCGCGGACATCCCCCCGGCCGCCTCCAGCGCGAACCGCACCCGCAGCACCACGTACCGCTCCGGCTCCTCCTTGAAGCGGCTGCTGCGGTAGGAGAACCCGCACTCCCGGTTGTCGAGCGTGACCGTCTCCCCGGCCCGCCGGTCGTAGGCCACGACCTGCGTGACGGTGCTGGAGACCTCCTGCCCGTACGCCCCGACGTTCTGGATGGGCGTGGCCCCCGCGGAGCCCGGGATCCCGGCCAGGCACTCCACCCCGGCCAGCCCCGCCCGTACGGTCGCGGCCACCGCGTCGCTCCACACCTCCCCCGCGGCCAGCTCCAGCACACTCCCCCGCAGCTCGACCCCCTGCGTGGCGATCCGCACGGCGGTGCCGGGAAACCCCTCGTCCGAGATGACCAGGTTGCTCCCCCCGCCGAGCAGCAGCACCGGCTCCCCCCGCGCGTCCGCCTCCCGCACGGCACCGACCAGCTCGTCGTCCGTCGACACGGTCACGAGCCTGCGAGCGGGCCCCCCGAGCCGGAAGGTCGTGTACGGGGCGAGAACGTCAGAATCCACGCCCCCACCTTATGGCTCTCCCCGGTCCGGCCCGGACGGACGCCTCCGGGTTCTCCCCCGCACGCGCCCGCGGGCGGCCGGGGGTGTCCCGGCCGCCCGCGGGCGAGGGTGGTGGTGTCAGCCGACCTTCTGGAGGGAGGCGGGGGCCGGGGCGCCCTGGGCGACGGTGGCCGCACGGGCCGCGCGGCGGGGCAGGGCGAGGGCGGCGAGGAAGGCGACGGTCAGGGTCGCGGCGCCGACCCACAGGGCCGGGACGAGGCCGTCGACGAAGGCCGAGCCGGAGGTGTAACCGCCGTACGCGGCGAAGATCGAGCCCATCAGCGCCACACCGAGGGCGCCGCCGATCTCGCGCAGGGCGTTGCTGGCGCCGGACGCGATGCCCTGCTCGTGCGGCTCCACGCTGGACATGCCCAGGCTCGTGGAGGCCGGGAAGTACAGGGCCATACCGACGCCGGAGATGATCAGCGAGGGCAGCTGGGTGGCGTACGAGACGTCCGGCGAGGCGATGACCGCGAACCAGCCCAGGCCGATCGCCTGGAGCGCCAGGCCCGCGGCGACGACGGGACGGCCGCCGACGCGGTCGGAGAGGTAGCCCGCGATCGGCGCGACGATCATCGGCATGCCCGTCCAGGGCAGCATCCGCAGCCCCGCCTCGGTCGGCGAGTACCCGAGCACCGTCTGCAGGAACTGGCTGAGCAGGAAGATCGAGCCGAACATCCCGACGAACATCAGCATCGTCGCCGCGTTGATCGCGCTGAAGGCGCGGCGGCGGAAGAACCGCATCGGCAGCATCGGCTGGCGCGCCGTCATGCCGTGCCGCACGAAGGCCGCGACGAGGACGCTGCCGGCGATCAGCCCGGAGAGCACCCGGGCGCTGGTCCAGCCGTGCTCGTTGGCGTTGACCAGGGCGAAGACGATGCCGAACAGGCCCAGGCTGATGAGCGCGGTGCCGCGGCCGTCCAGCCGCGCGCCGGGCGCGGTGGACTCGGCCAGACGCAGCCGGGCCAGCGGGAGCAGCAGCACACCGAGCGGGACGTTCAGCCAGAAGATCCACTGCCACGAGATGTGCTCGGTCAGGCTGCCGCCGATGAGCGGGCCGGACGCCACGGCCATGCCGTTGACCGCGCCCCATATGCCGTAGGCGGCGCCCCGGCGCTCGGGCGGTATCGCCGCGGTCAGCAGCGTGAGCGTCAGCGGCATCATGATGGCCGCGCCCACACCCTGGACCGCGCGGGCCGCGATCAGCTCGTTGATGCCGGGCGCCATGGCCGCGGCGGCGGACGCGCCCGTGAAGATCGTCAGACCGGTGAGGAAGAGCTTGCGGCGTCCGAAGCGGTCGCCGAGCGCCGCGCCGAACATGAGCAGGACGGCGAAGGTGAGCGTGTAGGCGTTCACCGTCCATTCGAGGTCGGACAGCGCGCCGCCGAGGTCCTTGCGGATGGACGGCAGTGCGGTGGTGACGACGAGGTTGTCGAGGGCCGCCATGAAGCCCGCGACGCTGGTGATCAGCAGCGCCCAGCCTGCCGTGGCCTTGCCGCGGGGCGACGCCTTGTCCGTGGTGGGTGCGGGTGCGGGTGCGCCGTCGGCGGGACGCGCGCTGTCTGCGGTGGTCATTGCCCTGATCTCCTTGGTCCCCTGTCGAGATGTTGCTGCGGGCTGGGTTAGTAATTGATGACTAACTTTTTCGGGCCGAAAAAAATCCCGCCCGGGGGCCGGCCCCCGGGCGGGCCGCTGCTAGTCGGAAGCCTTCGGGCGCTTGACGGACCCCGCACACCACGGGGCTTCCGGGTTCCGCGGGTTCTGCGGGTTCTGCGCGCCGTCCGAGTCGTCCGAGCTGTCCGAGTCGTCCGAGCTGTCCTGGCCGTCCTGGCCTTGCGGGTCCTGCACCGGCTCCGGGTCCTCGGCGTCCGCCGGCTTTTCCGGCCGGACGGATTCGTAGAAGCCCTCCCAGATCGGGTCCTCAGCCGAAAAACCCAGCGACACCAGGGTGTTGACGAGCATCCCGTAGGCGAAGAACTGCGTGGTCTCCTCGACGTCGGTGCCGAGCGCGTCCCGCACGGTCTCCCACAGCCGCGTCCAGACCGCGCGGATCTCCACACCGAAGGCGCGGTCCCCCGCGGCCTCCGCCGCCGCCACGGCCACGTACGTCTGCATCTGCATCAGCAGCCGCTCGGGATCGGCGTGGATCATGGCCTGGTAGGCCTTGCCCATCTCGCCCAGCCGCTCTTCGGCCGACACCCCGACCGCCGCGTCCGCGAAGACCTTTGCGGTCGTCTCGATGCAGTGGCGGGAGGCGGCCAGGAAGATGGCCTGCTTGTTCGGGAAGAGCCGGAAGAGGTACGGCTGCGACACACCCACCCGGCGGGCGATCGCCTCGGTCGACGTGCCGTGATAGCCGCCGTGGGCGAACTCGCTCATCGCCGCGCGGATGACGCTCTCGCGCCGCTCCTCTGCGCTCATCCTGACCATGGGCCTTAAGTTAGTGGCCAATCACTACCTTGTCAACGCGGAGGCGTGGCGGGCCCGTTGCGGCCGGAAAACGTAAGGACCGCCTGCCATGGGCAAGCGGTCCTTACACGGCACAGACGGTGCGCGGCTCGGCAGTATGTGCGGCCGGGCGGGCGCGAGGCCCTGTCGCCCGGCGGTCAGGCCAGCTGGACGACCGCGCGGGCCATGCCCAGCACCTTCTGGCCCGCGGACATCGCGGTCAGGTCCACGCGCACCCGGTTGTCGTCCAGCTTGGCCGCGACCTTGGCCGTGACCTCGACGAGCGCGCCCTCGTCGTCGTTCGGGACCACGACCGGCTTGGTGAAGCGCACCCCGTACTCGACGACCGCGGCCGGGTCCCCGGCCCAGTCGGTGACCACGCGGGCCGCCGAGGCCATGGTGAACATGCCGTGCGCGATGACGTCCGGCAGTCCGACCTCGCGGGCGAACTTCTCGTTCCAGTGGATCGGGTTGAAGTCGCCGGACGCCCCCGCGTACCGCACGAGCGTCGCCCGGGAGACCGGGAAGCTCTGCGCGGGCAGCTCGGTGCCGACCTCGATCTCGTCGTACGCCACGGCAGCCGCCATCACGCGTCTCCGTCCTGGGCGGTGCCCTGCTCGGGGTCGGCCGCGCGGGCGACCAGCTTCGTCCAGGCGGTGACGACGTGCTCGCCCGTCTCGTCGTGGACCTCGCCGCGGACGTCCAGGATGTCGTTGCCGGCCATCGACTTCACGGCCTCGATCGTGGACGTGACCGTGAGCCGGTCACCGGCCCGCAGCGGGCGGGTGTACGCGAACTTCTGGTCGCCGTGCACGACCCGGCTGTAGTCCAGGCCCAGCTCCGGGTCGGAGATCACGACGCCCGCCGCCTTGTAGGTGATCGCGAAGGCGAAGGTCGGCGGCGCGATGACGTCCGGGTGACCGAGGGCCTTGGCGGCCTCCGGGTCCACGTAGGCCGGGTTGGCGTCGCCGATCGCCTCGGCGAACTCGCGGATCTTCTCCCGGCCGACCTCGTAGGCGGGGGTGGGCGGGTAGGTCCGCCCGACGTAGGACTGGTCGAGAGCCATCGTCACCTCGGAGTGTGCGGCAGATCACGGGCGTTGCGGGTGTTGCGGGTGTCACGGGTGTTCGGGAGGGGCGTGCGGGGCGCTCAGGTGTGTGCGCGGGAGCGCGGGCGGGCGCGGGGCTCGCGGGGTCGCGCCCCGCCGCGCACGCGGGCCCGGTACGCGCCGCAGGGCCCGAACGCGCCGCGAGGCCGTCCCCCCGTCCTGCGACGGGGGGACGGCCTCGCGGTGTTACGGCCTGGTGCTGCTGGTGGTGCGACGCAGGAACGGCGAAGTCAGCGCGTCTCGCGGTGCGCGGTGTGCGCGTTGCAACGCGGGCAGTGCTTCTTCATCTCAAGACGGTCCGGGTCGTTACGCCGGTTCTTCTTGGTGATGTAGTTCCGCTCCTTGCACTCCACGCAGGCCAGCGTGATCTTCGGGCGGACGTCGGTGGCGGCCACGTGAGTGCTCCTTGACGAACGGGATATTTGAACACAGGAAGAGTAGCCGATTGAGGGACCGATCCCGCAATCGGCTACGCAGAGTAGCGGCGACCGGACTTGAACCGGTGACACAGCGATTATGAGCCGCTTGCTCTACCGACTGAGCTACGCCGCTTCGACGAACCGACCCCCGCCACGAGGGCGGGGAACCGATCCATCAGAGCCCCAATACGGAATCGAACCGTAGACCTTCTCCTTACCATGGAGACGCTCTACCGACTGAGCTATTGGGGCGAGCGAGGAAGACATTACACGCTCCGCTGCCATACGTGAAATCCGTATCCGGCGGGGCACATCGGGCACCACCGGCGGCTCCGCGGACGGCCCGCCCGGCCCGCTGTGCGCCCGTCCGCCCGTCCGTCCGCCCACCCGTGACGGCGCGTTGCCGCAGGGCACCGCGGGACCGCCCCACGTGCGTACGACAGTACGAGTAATGCACTCGTGCCGGGTGTCCCGACGCCGGTTACCGGACGGGCGCGCGGCCTGGCCCTAGGCTCGACCATGCGTGATCGTCCCGGCGGCTCGGGCGTCCCGACCGGGCGCTTCCGGCCGGACGTTTCCGACCGGCCCCTCCCGGTCGTCCCGACGCCGCCCCGGTGGTCCGCGCCCGCTCCACTGCCTCCCCCCGCTCTTCCGTCCCCGGCGGCACCGGCGGGGCCCGCGGGAGGCACCAGGCACCGGAGGAGCCCGATGAGCGACAGCCCGCGCGGCACCGCCGCCGAGATCGCCACCCTGCTGCTGTGCGGCGCCCGCCTCACCGACGGCCGGACCGTCGACGTACGCCTGAGCGGCCCGCGGATCGAGGCGGTCGGCACCGCGGGCAGCCTCGCCGGGCCGCCCGGTGCCACCGCCCCCCGGCAGGGCTCCGGCGCGAGCACGGGTACGGGTACGGGTACGCGGATCGACCTGCGCGGCTACCTGCTGCTGCCCGCGCCCGCCGAGCCGCACGCCCACCTCGACCTCGCCCTCACCGCGAACTGCGCGGGCCCGCCCGCCGACGACATCGCCGACGTCCAGCGCCGCGCCACCGAGGCCGCCCTCCTCCAGCTCGGGCACGGCGCGACCGCCCTCCGCAGCCATGTGCGGGTCGGCGACGTGCACGGGCTGCGCGCCCTCGAAGCGGTGCTCCAGGCCCGGCGGGCGCTGCGCGGTCTGATCGACGTCCAGGTGGTGGCCGTCCCCCGGCTGCTGACCGGCGCCGCGGGCGCCGACGGGCTCGACGTGCTGCGGGACGCGCTCAAGATGGGCGCCTCCGCGGTCGGCGGCTGCCCCGACCTCGACCCGGACCCGAGCGGACACACCGAGGCGGTCGTCGCGCTCGCGGCGGAGTTCGGTGTGCCGGTCGACCTGCACACCGCCGCCGACGACCCCGTCCGCCTCGCCCGGCTCGCCGCGATGGCCGGCGGCCTGCGTCCGGGCGTCACGCTCGGCCCCTGCCACGGGCTCGGCACCATGCCGCGCGAGGCGGCCCTGCGCGCCGCCGAACGCCTCGCCGCCGCGGGCGTCTCCGTCGTGGCCCTCCCGCAGGGCGGCTGCGGCGGCCTGGAGACGGTACGCCGCGGCGCCGCGGGCCTCCACACCCCCGTACGGCTGCTGCGCCGCGCGGGAGTGCCGGTCACCGCGGGCAGCGGAGCCCTCGCCGACCTGGCCAACCCGGTGGGCCGCGGCGACCCGCTGGAGGCGGCGTTCCTGCTCGCCTCCTACGGCGAGTGCGAGCCGCTGCGCGCCTACGACCTCGTCAGCACGCGGGCCCGCGCCGTCCTCGCCCTCCCCGAGGTCCGCGTCGAGGCGGGCTTCCCGGCGGAACTCCTCGCGGTGCGCGGCGAATCCGTCGAGGGCGTCCTCGCCCTCGCCTACAGCCGCGTCGTCATCCACCACGGCCGCGTCGTCTCCCGTACGAGCGCGGTCCGCGAATTCTGCGACACCTCCACCGACCCCGCCCTCGACCTCCCCCGCCAGTCCCACCGCGAACCCTGACCGAACCGCGAAGGAGCCGCGCGAGGACCGCGGCACCGCCGCGGGCCGCCCCCGGAGCGCACAGGGGCGCGAGGAACCGCGCGCACAACCCCCACGGCGCGAACCCCGCGAAACCCACGGCACCCCCTCCCGGAGCGCACAAGGGGCGCGAGGAACTGCGCGACAAGCCCCCGACCACGGAAGATCGCGAAACCCACCCCAGCCCCACCCCCGGAGCGAAGGGGCGCGAGGAACCGCGCGACAAGCCCCCCACGGCGGAAGGTCGCGGCACCACCGCACCCCCCACCCCGCAGCGCACAAGGGGCGCGAGGAACCGCGCGCACAACCCCCACGGCTCGAAGCCCGCGAAACCGACCGCACCCCCCACCCCGCAGCGCAAACCCCCCGCGGCCCCCGCCGCAAAAGCCGCCCGCCAGGGCCCGGCGCGCCCGGCGGCGCAACCCCGCCCCACCCCGTACCGTCGGAGACATGCGTATCGTCATCGCCGGAGGCCACGGCCAGATCGCCCGCCGCATGGAACGCCTGCTCGCCGCCCGCGGCGACCACGCGGTGGGCCTGATCCGCAATCCCGACCAGGCCGACGACCTGCGCGAGGCCGGCGCCCAGCCCGTCGTGCTGGACCTGGAGGCGACTCCCGCCGAATCCGTGGCGACGGCCCTCGCGGGCGCGGACGCCGCCGTGTTCGCGGCGGGCGCGGGTCCGGGCAGCGGTGTGGACCGCAAGCAGACGGTCGACCGCGACGCCGCCGTCCTGCTCGCGGACGCCGCCGAACGCGCGGGCGTACGCCGTTTCCTGGTCGTCTCCTCGATGGGCGCGGACGCGGAGTCCGCGTACGAGGATCCGGGTTTCCGGGCATACCTGCGGGCCAAGGGCGCCGCGGACGACGCGATCCGGTCGCGTACGTCCCTGGACTGGACGATTTTGCGCCCCGGTTCGCTCACCGACGACCCCGGTACGGGCCGGGTCGATCTCACCGCGAGCACCGGCCGCGGCTCGGTGCCGCGCGACGACGTGGCCGCCGTGCTGGTCGAGCTGCTGACCGCGCCGCAGGCCGCGGGCCGGACGCTGGAGCTGATCGCCGGCCCGACGGAGATCCCGGCGGCGGTCGCCGCCCTGCGCTGACGCCCCCTCACCGCACGGGCTCGTCTCCTTCCTGGTGTCAGGACCACCAGCAGAGTTCCCAACTGGTTGTCCTCCGCCCGCCCTTCGAGGATCGAGGAGCAAGCGAAGGAACGACAGGAGGCGCGGAACATGCGTGTGGTGATCATGGGCGGGACGTCCGGCATCGGGCTGGCGACGGCGGAGAAGCTGACGGCGGCGGGCGCGGAGGTGATCGTCACCGGGCGCGACGAGGGGCGCCTCGCGGCGGTGAAGGACCGGGTGGCCGCCGCCGAGCGGGTGGACGGCACGGACGCGGCCGCGGTGACCGCCTTCTTCGAGCGGGTGGGCGGCTTCGACCACCTGGTGCTGGCGTTCAGTCCGGGCGCGCTGGGTCTCGGGCCGCTGGCGGAGGTGGACGTCGCCGATGTCCGCGGCGCGTTCGAGGGCAAGCTCTTCGGCTATCTGCACGCCGTGCAGAAGGCCCAGGTGACGGGTTCGGTGACGATGGTGTCCGCCGTGTCCGCGCGTGCGGCGCTGCCCGGCACGGTGGCGCTCGCGGCGGTCAACGGGGCGATCGAGCGGATCGTCTCCCCGCTGGCGGCCGAGCTGTCGCCGGTACGGGTGAACGCCGTCTCGCCGGGTGTGGTGGACACCGCCTGGTGGTCCTTCCTGCCCGCCGAGTCGCGGGAGGCGACCCTCGCCGAGTTCGTGAAGGACACGCCCGCCAAGCGGGTGGGTACGCCGCAGGACGTGGCGGACGCGATCGCGTACGTCATCGGGGCGACGTACGTGACCGGCACGGTGCTGCCGGTGGACGGCGGCGCCACGGTCGCCTGAGCGCGGCGGCGCCGCGGCGCGAACGGGGGGGCAGGGGGCCGGGTCGGTGCGAC